>CAYYNP010000094.1:0-30694 GCA_964472545.1 uncultured Planctomycetaceae bacterium
ACCCGTGTGGGGCCTTGCCGGGAGCCGCATTCTCGTGTTGCCCCCCGTATCACGCGACAAGATCATCAAAGTGGCCTCCGAAGAGAAGTTGAAATCCAAATTGCGCACCAATCTACTCATAGTCGGTAGCCCCGCTGTGTCACTTGCCTCCCGAGAGGTTCTGCGGCGAACGGGTGGGACATTTCTGTTTAACTTTGGGGAGGGAAGCTATACACATGAGAAGAATGTCTTTGACAGCAAGGACCTCCCGGAGGGTCAATGGCTCGATGAAAGCGTTCTGAATCAGTTCTTCGAACGAGAAGAAACGAAGAACGATATCGACGAGTTGTTCGCAGAACTCCGAAAGACGGGGTTCGTGGATCCGGTCGATTTCAAGAGCATCCGGGGCCGCGCGATACCGCGTGATAAGGACTACGGCGTGATCGCTTTGGCGCCCAATCCATGGTCGCCGGATCACTTGGCGTGCCTCTGCGCTGGCGTACACGGAGGCGGAACTGCCGGAGCCCTTCAGATGCTCTCATCACCAAAGGAATTCGCGTCTCGCCCGTGGGGGGGGGTCTTTGTCGTCAATCTGCCCGATCAGGCTCCCTGGGAGGACCGATTCGGGTATCTTAGTCCTCGGTGGGAAACCCACGAGTATGATCCACCAAGGTATCAGCGTGAGCTTGCTGAGATGATCGAGGGAATCGCCAAAGAGAGATTCCAGGCTGTGCAAGTGAGCCCGAAATGCCTGAAACAAGTGGGGGAGTTCACCAAGAGGCTTGCCGCTGGGCATGCCGGGCCGTTTCTGAGTGAGGAGGACTCTGAGAAGAAGTAGATTCCCTCCACCTTGCTGTGTTCCAGGCGTCCGGCCTGTCGTTCATACTTCACGTTATGCGAATCGACCACCCGTGGGAGGGAGACGAGGATGCCCCGTACAATAACCGCCGCCCTGTTGGCGGCCGCAGTGTTGTTTGGACCGACCGTAGCGAATTCGCAGGAGAAGATCACGCCCGAGCAGGTCCGCACGGCCATCGACAAAGGCGTGGCTTATCTAAAGCGCCAACAACGCGACGACGGTTCCTGGCCCGACTGGTCCGTGCCGGTGGCGGGCGTCTACTACCCGGGCGGGGTCACCGCGCTGAGCACGCTGGCCCTGCTCAACGCCGGCGTGCCGCCGGACGATCCGGCCATGCGGCGGGCGCTGATCTACCTGCGCAAACTCAAGCCGGAAAAGACCTACGTGGTCTCCCTGCAAACGATGGTCTTCTGCCAGGCCACGCCGACCTTCGACAAAGACCTCATCCGCCGGAACGTCCAGTGGCTGGTCAGCCGGCAGGTCTCGGCCGGGCCGAACAAGGGGGCCTGGTCGTATTCGAACCCGTCGGCCGTCGGCGGCGACCCGTCCAACGCCCAATTCGCCATGCTCGCCCTGCACGAGGCCGAACGAGTCGGTATGGCCGTCGACGATCGCACCTGGAAGCTGGCCAAGGCCTATTGGGAGGGCCGCTTCGACGAACTGCACGGGGCCTGGCGCTATCGCGACGGAGCTCCGGTCACCGGCAGTATGACCTGTGCGGGCATCGCTTCGCTGGTAATCGCCAACGACAAAATCCGCCAAGGCGACGCCGACGTCGAGGGCGAACAGATCCGTTGTTGCGGCGAGGGCGAGGACGACGACGACCGCATCCAACGCGGACTGCAATGGCTGGCGAAGCACTTCTCCGTGGAGGGCAATCCCGGGGGACCCGGCGGGGCGTGGTGGCTCTACTATCTCTACGGCGTGGAACGCGTCGGACGGCTCACGGCCCAGCGGTTCATCGGCGGCCACGATTGGTATCGTGAGGGCTCGGAGTATTTGGTCGGCAAACGGCAGAACCGCCTGACCGGCAGTTGGATCGGTGTGGGCCATGCCGAGGACAACGAGTTGATCGCCACCAGTCTGGCGCTACTGTTTCTCGCCAAGGGCCGCCGGCCGATCCTGATCGCCAAGCTGCAGCACGACACGGCCAACGATTGGAACCCGCATCGCAACGACGTCGGCAACCTCACCCGCTACGTCGAGTCGCGCTGGCGGATCGATATGACCCACCAGGTGATCGACCCGCACGTGGCCAAGGTCGAGGACCTGCTGCAAGCGCCGGTGTTGTTTCTCTGCGGCCAACAGAGCCCGCTGCCGCCGCCCGGGCGAAAACGCGATCGGCTGGTCCGCAACCTCCGCGACTATCTCGACCGCGGCGGCTTCCTCTTCGCCGAGGCCTGCGGCAACAGTGCGAAGTTCGACGCCGGCTTCCGCGAACTGGTGAAGTTGATCTTTCCCGAGGAGGAATATCGCCTCACCGAACTCGACGCCCATCACCCGATCTGGGACATCGAAGAGCCGGTGCGAATCCCGCGCGTGTTATTGGGGATCAACTTCGGCTGCCGTACCAGCGTGGTCTATACCCCGCCGAAGCCGCCGTCGCTGTCGTGTCTTTGGGAACTCAGCCGCAGCGGCCGCGGCCGGCAGTTTCCCGCCGGAGTGCAAGAGCAGATCGACGCCGGCATGGCCATCGGCATCAACGTGTTGACCTACGCCACCAACCGCGGACGGCTGTTGGTGGGCAAAGAAGACACCTTTCGCGACGCGAGCCGACAGCGCCCCGACCAAAACGTTCCCCGCGGCCAGGTCACCTTGGCCAAGCTGCAGCATCCCGGCGGGTGCAACGCGGCACCCCGGGCGTTGATCAACCTGATGGACGAGGCCGGCAAACAACTCGACATCCGCACCGGCGCCCGCAAGGAACTGCTCGACCTGAGCGACCCGGCCCTGTTCGACTACCACATGGTCTTCATGCACGGCCGCAACCGTTTTAGGCTGCTCGACGCCGAACGGGCACAGCTCAAGGAGTATATCGAGCGGGGCGGAATCCTGATGGCCGATTCGATCTGCGCGGCATCCCCGTTCACCGAATCGTTTCGCCGCGAGATGGAGGCGATCTTCGGCGAACCGCTGGAGCCGATCCCCGTCGACGACCCCATGCTCGACGCGACCTACGGCGGCTCCGACCTGACCACCGTCACCCGCCGCATCCCTCAACGCCGCGTCGCCGGCCAGCCCCTCAAAGCCGCCTTGAAGCAGGTCCCGCCGGAACTCGAAGGCCTCAAGCTCGGCGACCGCTGGGCCGTGATCTTTTCGAAGTACGACATTAGTTGCGCCCTGGAGAAACGCGACTCGCTCGATTGTCACGGCTACGTGCGCGAAGACGCGGCGAAGATCGGGCTGAACGTGTTGTTGTATTCGTTGCAGCAGTAGACGAAACGCGACATGATGAGTCGTCGGAAGTCACCACCGATCAGCGACCGTGGCCTAGACCGACTCTGGCTGGCGGCTGAGGGACTTTGTGTCGGCGGAGTCCTCACGATCGCTCTGGCCGGCATGGCCAACTCCTTCTTCAACTCGAAGAACATGAGTAGTACCTGCGCGTGGCTCATGGCCGTTGGTTTCGTGTCGGTGGTTCTCGGATTCGCCGTCTTTCGGCTGCATCGCCGTCTGGAGGAAGGGCATCGCCAATGGCTCAAGAAGGACTGCAACCGACGCTTCCAATCGCTTGAGCCGAAGGAGGTCCGGGCACTCGATCTAGACGCGCCCGTGCTCTCTTGCCTGCGAGAACTGTCGCAGTGGGACGCGGCCTCATCGGCGGCTCGCCGGGCGGCGGCGGACGCGGTGTTGGAGCGGCTTACTCCGGGCTGGAGTCTCAAGGGGCTTCGACAGTGCGCGCTGGCCGAGCACCACCACGAAATGGCGATCTTCGAGTACGACGACGCCGAGTTCGCGCTGATCCCCGGTGCCGAAGTCACGCTGGGCTACGATCGCGACGACCCCTTCGTGCCCACGGCGGCGCAACTCGAGAGCTTCATGGAGTGCGATTTCTTCTATGATTTTCCCGACGAGGACCCGCTCGATGCCCTCAGGGAACACTTCGATTTGTGTCTTACGCCGCTGCGAACGGTTCGCTTCGGGCCGATGCTGGTCGAAAGCACGGCGCAGCGCGTCAATTCGATCGACGAACTCGAGGCGATCTATGACTTGGGATTCCGCCCGCCGACGTCCGACGAGTGGGAGTACGTCTGCGGTGCCGGCGCGCGGACGCTCTTCCGCTGGGGAGACGACTGCCCGACGGGTAAGCATCCCGAATCGACGGGTGAAGACGAAGGATGGACGCTGCACCGGGTCCCCAACGCGTTCGGCCTGATTATCGCGGACAACCCATGGGAAGACGAATACTGTCTCGAACGAGGAATCTGGCGGGGCGGCGACGGGGGCGGTTCGGGTTGCGGGGGCGACGGCGCGTTCCACGGCTGGGTCGCGTTGGCCACGGCCTATGTCCAGGTCATCCTGCACCAGCCGGACGCCTGGCCGGGGCTCTATCGTATGCGGCGGGTGTACCCGCTGGCGTGATGATCCCGTCGGCCGCCGGGAATCGCGTTACGAATCGATCGGCGATTGGTCCTAATCCAGTTTCCTCGGTGGTCTCTGTGCCCTCTGTGGTAGATCCCGTTCCTTCGTAGGGGCGAAAGAACTACCACGGAGACCACAGAGAGCACCTAGATACGGTACACTGAGGAAGAGGTAAGAGGGAACTACCGAGAACACGGCCGACTCCAACAAGGAGACCTCCCATGCGGATGCTCAGTCGCAACCAGTCGCTGGGGCTCTTGGTTCTTACCTGCACGGCAATCTTGCCGTCTTCGATCGCCCACGGCCAGCCGATCTTCGAGCGCAAGGCCAGCTTCGAGTGGCTCGTGGCCGACGCCGACGCGGTCGTGCTGGCGACGATCGGCGAGGTGAAACAGGAAAAGCAGGGGGCCTACGACGTGTGGTACACCGTCACGCTCGCCGTGCAAGAGACGCTCAAGGGCAAGCACGAGCCGACGGTCACGCTGGCCATCAAGCGGTGGCGGTCGGACGAGGACCTGGCGAAGTGGAAGCAACAAGGCCGGGAGTTTCTGCTGTTTCTGGCCGAGAGCGGGCGCCACAAGGAACTCGACGCCCGATACACCAAGTTCAAGTGGGCGCCGCTGTGGATCAGTTACGGTGTGCCGGCGTTCGTCCACTTCGGCGAGAAGGGGGCCCGGAACCCGTTGACGTTGGATCTGAAGGTCCCTACCGAGCGTAAGGAGATCCTCGCGCTCGCCCGGGCTGCCGTGGCGGCCCAGCAGCAGGGCAAGCCGGCCGGCAAGTACGTCTTTCGATGGCATGGGGGGATCGTCTTCTGGACCTTCCCCGTCGACGCCCGGCTGGAAGCGGCCGCACGACGGTGGATCGAAACGCCGGGCAAGTTCGCGCCGCCAGACGCACACGTGCATGGGCTGCTGAAGGCCGAAGCCGCTGCGGCCTTGCGGCATTTCAAGTCGGATGAAAACGCCACGCTGCTGAAGACGCTACTCGGCGATCCCGCCGTAACGCACACCACGGTAGAGAAGAAGTGGGAAGCCGCTGAATTCCGAGAGTTCTTCGTCCGGCAGGCGGCGTACGAAACGCTGCAAGCATGGGACGTCGCGGTCGACAGGCCCGTGCTGCGCGAGCAAAAACTGCGGAAGGTGACCGCTCCGGACGAGCGGGCGGCGATTACCTGGATCGAGTCGATCGAAGGCGACGTCGTCTATCACGACATGAGCTGCCCGGGCGGGGGGACTTTTCGTACGGTCAAACTCGTCAACTTCGCCAGCGCGTCGCTGCACGGGCACAAGATCGACGACCTTTCTCTGTTGACGACGCTGAAGAATCTCGAAAACCTCACGCTCACCGAAACCGCCGTACGCGATCTCGCGCCGCTGACAAAACTGAAGCACCTCCGCACGCTGCGGCTTTGGAGAACGCCGGTCACCGACCTGGGGCCGTTGGCGGAGGTGAAGTCGCTCAGCAGCCTCGAACTCGGCGGCCCGATCCGCGACATCACCCCGCTGGCCGGCCTGACGGGCCTCGTCGGGCTCGACCTCGGCCACACGCAGGTTCGCGACCTGACGCCGCTGGCGAAGCTCGATAACCTCGCCTTCCTCGACCTGAGCCAGACGCCCGTTACCGACCTCACGCCCCTGGCCGGCCTGAGGAGCCTGAAGGACCTGAATCTCTACCGCACCCAGATCACCGACCTCTCGCCGCTGTCCGGCTTGCCGAATCTCACGACGTTGCGGCTCGAACAAACCCCGGTCAGCGACCTGACGCCATTGGCGAAGCTCACGCCCCTGGAATCGCTGAACCTCGGCCGCACACCCGTCAGCGACCTCGCCCCGCTGGCCAACCTAAAACACCTCAAACGCCTCGACCTCGACGGCACGCGGGTCGACGACGTCTCGCCGCTGAAGGGTCTGCCGCGACTCGATACGGTCTTTCTCAGAAACACTCGGCTGAGTGAGGAGGAGATTCGGCGGTTTCGGGAGAGTTTGAGGGATTGAGCGATGGGCGTGGCCGGATTGGTCGCTTCTGTCGCTGGCGGATCCGAGTCGACGCCTCGACCGCCGCGCGACGCTGGAAGGGATCCTCCAGTCGCTCCATGTTCGCCAGAAGCTGTACTGTAAGGTCGGGAACAGCGTCCATTTCCGCCAAGCACTCACACGCCTTGCAGAAGACCTCGCCACCGGAGCGCATCAGCGCCTGTGTTAAGACGGATGCTGCCCTGCGATGCCCGGGATCTGAACGGGCGACGACACACGCAGCCATCCAACGCGAGATGGGATCCTCAGCGGCGAGCGATTCTTCCACCGATTTCAGCGCCGTACCACTGAGCTTGACCTCACTTGAGTACAGCGAATTCACCGCCGCATAGCGAGCCCGTTCTTGAGGTGACTTCAAAGCGGTGACGATCTTCGCGAGATGGCGAGGCTCGTTCGGTTCGACGCGGGCCAACGCCGCGTGGATGTACACACACATTTTGGGAGACAGCCCTTCCTCGGCAAGCTGCTTCAGCGTTGGGATGGATGCTCTCGCGGCGGGGCCCATGATGCCCAACGCCTCGAGAACGCGCAGTAACTCGTTATTCGGGTGATCCGCCGAGATCCAGACCTTGGCCCCGCTGGGCGCCTTCGGCGGAGCGGTCTTGCGGGGCTTTGGTGGTTCGCGAGCCCACTCCACGGCAAGCTGGCCGACGTGCTCGAGTCGCTCATGAAGTGCCCTGGCCACGCGTCTGTCAGTCGGGGCGATCCGCGCCAAAGAGACCGCACACATTTCGCGCGTTGATTGGTCGTCGTCATCGATCAGAGCAAGCAGGTTTCGGACGTACGGTCGTGCCGCGCGTCCGACATACCCAAGGACCATGACCGCACTCCGGCGCGTGCCGACGTCCTTTGACCGCAGCAGTGACGCAAGCTTGCCGACATACGGGGCCGCCCGCGGACCATGAAACCGCACGGCCTCCCAGGCGAACCACTGCTGCTCGGGTGTTTCCAGAAGGCCGATCCATTCCTCGAGCGGCCGTCCACGGAACTGCAAGGGCGAATCATCCGCGGACGACTCTGTTACCACAAGCGGCGGTGCGCCAATCGAGCCACTTGCCATACATGAGATCGCCAAGGCCGACATAATGATCGCATGTAAGCAACCTGAACGATGTGCAAGGAGACTGCCGCTGAGTGTCATGGACGGACTCCGAGATACTGTAACGCGCGGTTGGGCAACTCCGCCGCCCGATCACCGAAAACAAGATTCCCGATAATTGTACTCTGGCGAGCAGGCCGATGCCACGGTGTTGAGTATCACGAGATGCGTGCCGTGCGGGCGACACGCGTGCCTTGCCACCAAGCGACCGCTTGTCGACCCGATTGCCGCTAGCTACGATGACGGACTCCCACGCAATCCTCGAGGAGTGGTCATGGCCGAACAGAAATCGACAACTTTCCCTGCTCGGTTCGCCGTCAGCCTGATTGTGGCGGCGGCCTATTGCCGTTTGGCCCACGCCGCCGAAAGCGGCAGAGCCTTCACCCTCACCCACGACCGATTTGGCCCCGTCTATCGCGTCGACGCCGAGAAAGTCCAATCCGCCGCCGATCTGGCCAAAATGCCGGGCGTGAAGATCGCCTGGGACCTACACGGCGGCCTCAACGGCTGGGCGGGCAACGCGCGGGACGTGGACGGCGACGGGAAGATCGAACTGTTTGTGGCCAGCGAGAAGGAAGGCGAAGTGCGGATCGTCCGCTACGCCCAGGACGGCCGCCAGGTCTGGCGAAGCGTGCCGGTCAACGATGCGCTGGGCAGCGAAAGCGGGCTGGCCTTGGTAGACCTCGACGACGACGGCTCGTTCGAGGTCGTCTTCAACGTCTTCGGCCAACTCTGGTGCCTCAACGCCGACACGGGCCAAACCGAGTGGCAGGCCGACTTGCCCGACTGCCGCGACAATCATCAGGCGGCGGTCGTCGGACACTTTTTGGATCGCAAGCGAATGGCCGTCGTCTGCCGGGTGTATCGCGACGTGACCTGCTACGACCACACGGGCAAGGTCGCCTGGACCTACCGCATCGACCACCAAAACACCTACGGCCACGAGATGGCCTGCCACGACGCCGACGCCGACGCCGACGGGCTCGACGAGGCCTACGTATCGCTCGACGGCACGTTGCTGGTACTCGACGGCCGCGGCAAGCTCCGCTGGGCCGATACGAACTGCCGCAACCACAGCGACTTCATCCTCTGCGGCGACGTCGACGCCGACGGCGACCGCGAGATCGTCTACGACCGCGACGGCTGCACGGCGATGCGCGGGCCGATCGCCTGCGTCGACGGAACGACCGGACGGCTCGTGCGAGAGTGGACGTACGCCCGGCCGGGCAAAGACCACCTGCAACGGGCCGTGCTGGGCGACTTCGACCCATCACACCCCGGGCTGGAACTGGCCGCCGTCGGTAAGCAACGCGGCATGGGGGGGCTGATCCTCTTCAGTGGGGACGGCAAGCCAGCCTGGCGGAAGGACACCGACGCAGGCTGGGTGACCTGGGGTGACTGGGATGGCGACGGGGTGCCCGAAATCCTCTCCAGCAACGGTATCGGCGGCGCCGATGGCTGGGAGGTCTGGACCGGGAAGGGCAAGCGCGTGTACGCTATGGCTGGGATTGGTGCGACCCCGATCGGCGTCGAGTCGGCCGGACGCAAGCGGCCCGACCTCGACGGAAACGGCAAGGCCGACGTGCTGCTCTGGACGCTGCGTGGCCACGTGCTGCTGATGGAAGCCCCGTAGGACATTTGATTTCGGCGGGTGCCATGCCCACGCTCGCGTGGGCATGTCGGATCGCCGGCCACCATCATGCCCACGCGAGCGTGGGCATGGCACCCCAGAACCCGGCAATTCAGTTGGCCTGTCGGGCAATTTCGTCTACCCATCCTGACACTATTGACATTGGCCGCGCCACCCGTGAGAATGTCGCATAGAGAATTGGTCTGTTTGGCTTTTCTGGCAAGGAGATTCTGTAGTGGCTAAGGAACGTGAACCGGCGGAAAAGAGCATCGACAAGGCAGCCTTGCACATGCTGCAGCAGACGCAAGAGAAGGGCATCGAAACGATCTGGGATCGTTACGAAGCCCAAACGCCGGTCTGCAAGTTCGGCAAGACGGGTGTCTGCTGCCGGATCTGCGACATCGGCCCCTGCCGCATCACCAAGAAGGCCCCTCTGGGGGCCTGCGGTGCCGACGCCGACGTGATCGCCTCGCGTCACCTTGCTCGCCAGGTCGCTGCCGGCGTGGCGGCCCACTCCGACCACGGCCGCGACATCTGCCATGCCCTGCTGTTGACCGCCGAAGGCAAGGCCGAGGGCTACGAAATCAAAGACACCGAAAAGCTCCACCGGATCGCCGAGGAGTGGAACATCGACGTCGACGATCGTTCGGATACCGAGATCGCCGTCGACGTGGCCCAGACCGCCCTGACGATGTGGAACCAGGACGCCCAGCCGCTCTACATGTACACCCGCACGCCCGAGGGCACTCGCGAGCGTTGGGAGCAATGCGGCATCGTTCCCCGCGGCGTCGACCGCGAGATCGTGCAGACCCTGCACAGTACGCACGAAGGCGTCGACAGCGACTACAAAAACATCTTGCTGACCGCCTTCCGCACCGCGCTTTCCGACGGCTGGGTCGGAGCCATGATCGCCACCGACCTGTCCGACATTCTCTTCGGCTCGCCCAAGCCCATCCGCAGCAAGGCCAACATGGGCGTGATGAAGGACGATCACGTCAACGTGCTGGTCCACGGCCACGAACCGACGCTGTCCGAGATGGTGGTGGCCGCCAGTAGCGACCCCGAACTGCTGGCCTTGGCCAAGGAAGCCGGCGCCGAGGGAATCGTGGTGGCCGGAATCTGCTGCACGGCCAACGAAATCCTCATGCGCCAAGGCGCCCCCGTGGCCGGCAACTTCATGCACCAGGAACTGGCCGTGGCCACCGGGGCCTGCGACGTGATGCTGGTCGACGTGCAGTGCATGATGCCGGCCTTAAGCGACGTGATCGAGCACTTCCACACCAAGCTGATCACCACCAGCGCCAAGGCAAAGATGCGCAACGCCACGCACGTCCCCTTCAGCGAAGAGCGCGGCTACTCGATCGCCAAGGAGATCATCAAAACGGCGATCGACAACTACGCCAACCGCAACGGCACCGATATCCCGCAAGAGACCGAGGACCTGATCGCCGGCTTCACGGCCGAGAACATCGCCCGGCACCTCGGCGGCAAGTATCGGCCCAGCTATCGTCCGGTCAATAACGGCATCATCGACGGGCGGCTGCGGGGCGTGGCGGCGGTGATCGGCTGCAACACGCCGCAAAAGACGCAGGACAAGAGCCACTTCGACATGGTCACCGAGTTTCTCCGCAACGACGTGCTGGTGGTCCAAACCGGCTGCTCCGCCCACGCCTCGGCCAAACGCGGCTTCCTGCGGCCCGAGGCCGCGCTCGACTACGCCGGGCAAGGCCTGCAAGAGATCTGCAAGGCGGTGGGCATCCCGCCGATCTTGCACTTGGGAAGTTGCGTGGACAACTCGCGAATCCTGGTCGCGCTCTGCGAGATGGTCAACGAAGGCGGCATCGGCAAGGAGCTTTGCGAGCTGCCCATCGCCGGCGCCGCTCCGGAAGCGATGTGCGAGAAGGCGATCGCCATCGGCTTCTACTGCGTCGCCTCGGGCGCCTATGTGAACTACGCCCCGGCCATGCGGGTCACCGGCGCCCCCGAGGTGCTCGACTTCCTCACCAACGGCGTCGCCGAAATCACCGGCGGCCGCTTCGACTTCGAGGAAGACCCGACGCAAGCCGCCCGCAACATGATCGACCACATGGACCGCCAGCGCAAGAACCTCGGCCTCGGCCCCACGATGTATCCGGTGCCCTACGAAGGCCAGCAAGACGTCAGCCTCCGCAGCACCGCCTCCCGGTCTTCCGAGCCCGTCGAAGCCGGCGCCGGCCCGCAGCTTAGCTGTCCGGCAGGCCCGGGCACGGCGCCGACGATCGAGGAGTGATCGTCTGCTGCGAGAAGCTGTTCCGGCTAGTGCGTATCCACTTCGCTTTACCGGCCACTCTATGGTTGTTACGTATTACGCCTCACTTGTGCAGGAGTCCAGAAAATGGCCCAGATTGTCTATCGGCTATCGGACGTTATTGTCTGGCTATTCAATCTCACGGGCACTATTGCGGTAACGATCACCAAGACGAGCGGCGAGAGGGTCGTTTGCTCGGGTGCCGTGAACCACGTTCGTCGCCAGCTAGAAGAGCTCGAATCGTCTATAGTGATGGAGGACATTGCAGGCGTTCAGGTGGAGCGGCGTCAATCCAAGCCCGCCCACGAGTGACTTCCGTCTTCAGTTGAGGACTCCTAGCCAACTCCTCCGTCGTGAAAGACACAAGGCAGGGCTTCCCGAACTGATTCCGCACGCCGAAGAACTGACGGCTCTCGCACGAGACGACTTTTGTTGCGGGATGGAGCGGACATGGTCTGCCCTCGTGTTGGTGGATGTCGAGCGGGATGTCTCCCCTCGATTATAGACAGGCGGTTCGCCAGAACGCAAAGCGCCGGCATTCTCTTAGGGCCATTGATGGCCCTTCCCGCCGTAGGCGGTATTAGGCCCGGCGTTTACGCCGGGTTGGGGTGGTGTGAACCGCGATTTCCGTTTCGTTGCAGCGTGTGCTGAGCCCCGTTCACGGGGGTTCTCGCTGCCGGGGGCTTTAGCCTGATGGGTGCGGCGTGACGGGTTCGCTCGACGGCTAAAGCCCGACAGCGAGAAGGCCCGTGAACGGGCCTCGGAAGGACGCAAGGAGACTGGGGTACTCGCACCTCTCCACCCGGGCTGAAGCCCGGGCCTAATACCGCTGCGCGGAAAGGGCCGTGAACGACCCTGGGACGGACGAACTGTGAACGGCCCTCGGGTGGACGAACTGTGAACGGCCCCGGCACGGACGAACTGTAAACGGCCTTGGAGTGGACGAGCCGTGAACGATCTGCGGGCGAGTTGTGAATGGGCCTGCAACGATCGAGAGGGAACGGTGATTAGAAGAGCGGGCTAATACGGATTCGACGGCATCATCTCCCAGGCCTTTACTTGGGAAAACGCCGCCTCGCCGCCGATGGCGAAGAGCGTTACGCCGAGGCTGTCGTTGCGCCCCGGGTAGACGCGGCGGCAGATCGCCTGGCGGTCGTTGGCGTAGACCTCGACGACCGACTTGTCGACGAATACGCGTAACACGAGCGGCTCGTTCGGTTTCAACTCGAACGGCGCCCGTTCCACGCGGCGGCGGCCGTCGATGCCGCTGCGGGTCGAGTCGAAGACGAGGCTTTTGGCCTCGGCGTCGTAGTAGAGCAGTGTCTCTTCCTCGCCGCCGGCCGATGCACGGACCTTCACGCCGGATTGGCTTGCGGACTTCGGATCGATCGTGATCTGCAACTCGCACGAATCGCCCACCACGCCCGCCAGCGTCTTGGTCTGGCCGTCGTCGAGCGTCACGTCGGGGAACGTCCGCTCATCGTTGCGCAGCATCGCCAGTTCTTTAACCGGCCGCATCCGCAGCGTGCCGTCGGCGCCCAGCCAAAGCGACCGCGGCAGGCCGTAGACGCCGGACCATCCGCGGGCCGGCTCGCCGCCGGGGTTGTCGGTCAGCCAGGCCCACATGATCTGGCGGCCGCGATCGTCGACCAGCGCCTCCGGCGCGAAGTACGTGTTGTCGCCCCAGGTCATGCGGCCGTGCCCCTCCGGCAGGAATCGCTTCGCCCGGGTGTCGTACGTGCCGACGTAATACTGGCAACCCTTGTTGTGGCTGATAAAGAGCATCAGGTGCTTGCCGCTTGCCGGGCCGCCGTCGGGGCTCGTCGGCAGCGGCAGGAAACTGGGACACATGTTGTCTTCGCTGCGGTCGGTCCACTCGATGTTACACTCGTAGAAGACGCCCTCATATCGCCACTCCTCCAGATCGTTCGACTCGAACAGATAGAGCCGGTCGCCCTGATGTTCCAGCGGGGCGTCGGGCTTGCGGCCGTACTTATTCAATACCAGCAGGTTGCCGGTGAGCATGTAGTATTTGCCGTCCTGCTTCCAGACGTTGGACGGATCGGCCGAGCCGTAGATCAGCGGCTTGCCGTTTCCGTCGGTGGTTTCGGTGATGCCCCACTCGGTCGACTTGATTACCGGGTTGGCATCGAGCTTCTGCCAGTGGTCGTAATGGCGGTCGGTGCTCTTGGCCAGTCCGATGCCTCGGTCGCCCCAGAGCATCCAGTAGGAAAGGTACGCCGCGCCGTCGTCGTCGACGAAGGCCCCGCCGCTGAAGCAGCCCTCGTCGCCGCCGCCGGGCCCGATGGCGTCGGGGTGATGACGCCAGTGGACCAGGTCTTTGCTTGAGACGTGCCCCCAACAAAAGCCGACGCCGTTGCGGTTGTAGAGGTACATCAGGTGATAGCGTCCGTTGGCGTAAAAGCACCCGTTGGGATCGCCGGGCCGGCCCATGTCTTCGGGTACGCAGAAGTGGTAGCCAGGACGGTAGCGGTCCGCCAAAAGGCGTTCGCGCAACAGCCGCGAGGATTGCACGACGGCGGCGGGCACGGGGCCGTCGGCCGACCACTCTTTGGGAATCGCAGCAGCCTGCGATGCGCCGGCACGGCTGCTGGCGGCGATCATCGAGGCGTCGTCTTCACCGAGCACGAGGCAGCCGTCTTCGAGCGTGGCGTCGCCACCGAGTTTGATCTCGTTGAAGCGCCCGGTTCGCTCGTAGGTGCCGGTGGCGGAGAAATCCCACCAGGCCCACGGCTCGACGCCCTCGATCGGCTTGCCGGGCTGCATGGCGGCGACGGTGGCTTCGTCGAGTGGCTGGGCATAGATGCGGGCGTCGCGAATCCGGCCGACGAAGCAGTCTTTGCGGCCGTGCATGTGACGCGGCCCGAACATCACGATCGACCCCGGGCCGAAGGCGCAGGGCTCGCCGGCCATGGTGTATTTCGCGTACGGCTGGCCGTTGTGGTAGACCGCCACTTCCCGGCCGCGATAGACGACGGCCAGTTGCACGAACTGATCCGGCCCGGCCGTTTCCTTCGGCCAGTCGGCCTGGTTCTCTTCGGTACGGGTGTACGTGTTGCTGCCGGGCATCCAGACTTTTGGCGCGATCTCACCAAAGACGATCCCGTCGAAACGGTCGGGGCCGTTGGCGTCGACGGTCAACGCCGTCCCGCCTTGCTGCGTGAGATTGGCCGGCGATGCCCAGACGACCAACGTCTTGTCCAACAGCGGTTCATCCGGCGGGGCACCGGCGGCGGTCGCCACGAAGAAGAACAAAGCGGCGCATCTCATCTTGCACAGTCTCCCAAAGGTTCGCTCTTCGCGCGTAATCTCTCGAACTGTGAATACGGGAGCCCGAAAATGGGGACTGGCTCCGTCGACGAACGATTTGGCAGTGGTGATTTGTATTGCCGACGGTGCCTGTCCCCTTTTTCGGGCGGGGTCACCGAGGCCCCGTGGAAAAAGCGTGGAAAAAGGGGACAGGCACCGAGCCGGCCGCGCTCTTCCACAGGTCGGATATCTGTAGCGGCTCGGAGCCAGTCCCCATCTTCCACTCCACCGTTATGGTGCGGGTTCAGGAGTCGTTTCATCCAGGTATGTTGTGGCTGTCTCGCGGAGCGAGACGCCTACCGTGCGACGGTCAGTCGTTCCAATGGGCGTCAATGATCTCGCGGATCTTCGGATGCTCTCGATCCGTATCGCCAAGCTCTTCGCGCAGCCTCCGCAGTTCCGCCTTCAGCGACGCGATCGCCTGGCGATACTGCGGATCGCCGTAGCGATTGTGCATCTCGTGAGGGTCTCTGCTGAGGTCGTAAAACTCCCAGGCGGCCGGGGTGCTTTTGAAGAACCGGTTGCCCTCGTGGCGCGTGACCGGCCGCTTGTTGTGGGTGTCGGTAAAGTCGGTGCCGTAGAAGAAGATCAGCTTGTGCTCCTTCGTGCGGATGCCGAAATGGCCCGGGTTGTTGTGGCCGTGGGCCATGTGCATCCAGTAGCGGTAGTAGGTCGCTTTGCGCCAGTCGGCCGGTTCGTCGTTGCCGGCCAGCGCCGCGGCGAAACTGTGGCCCTGCATGTAATCGGGCCGCGCGATGCCGGCTAGCTCAAGTAGCGTGGGCGCGAAATCCGTATTGTTGATCAGCCAATCGCAGCGGCTTCCGGCAGCGGCCGTTTTGGGATAGTGCACGATCAACGGCATGCGGATCGACTCCTCGTAGATCCACCGCTTGTCGATATAGTCGTGTTCGCCGAGCAGCATGCCCTGGTCGCTGGTGTAGACGATGACCGTATTCTCCAGCAGGCCGTTGTCGCGCAGGTAGTCGACGATCCGCTTGAGGTTGTCGTCGATCCCCTTCACGCAACGCAGATATTCCTTCACGTAGAGCTGATAGGCGTGATGCGTGATCTCCCGGTCGCTGAGGTCCTCGCGGCCGGTCATCTCGCGGATCTTCTTGAGATAATACCGCGACAGATTGCGTTTGGTGCGTTGCGGCGAGATCGTCGAACCGATCACGCCCAGCAGCGAATCGTTCTCGCCCCGGGTGGCGATCGAGCCGAAGTTCGGCCCCGGCTGGTCGTAGAGGTTGCCCGGCTCGGGCATCTCGGCGTCGGCCAGGTAGTCTTCGTAGCGCGGGGCGTAGACGAACATGTCGTGCGGCGCTTTGAAGTGGTGCATCAGGAAGAATGGTTTTGACTTGTCGCGACGGTTGTCGAGCCAGTCGAGCGTGATGCCGGTCAGCACGTCGGAGGAATGGCCCTCGGTGTCGACGACCTCGATCTCGCGCTGCAGCGTGCTGTCGAAGCGGACCAGCCGCTTGGTGCCGCCCACGTTGGTGTGCATCACGGGATTCATGTACCGTCCCTGCCCGGCGATCACCGAATAGTAGTCGAAGAACTGCGGCGAATCCTTCAGATGCCACTTACCCACCACGGCCGTGGTGTAGCCGGCCTGCTGCATCTCCTTCGGCAGATAACACTTTTCGCCCGGCAGGGTGCCGTAGAGATCGTAGACGCCGTTGCGGTGGGAATACTGACCGGTGAGCACGCTGGCCCGGGCGGGCGTGCAGATCGAGTTGGTGCAGAAGACGTTTTCAAACAGCATGCCGCCTTGGGCGAGCCGGTCGAGGTTGGGCGTCGGATTCAGCTTTGCCAGACGCAGTCCATACGCCCCCACGGCCCGGGCGCAATGGTCGTCGGACATGATGAAGAGGATGTTGGGGCGTTCGGCCGCGAGGCAGTCCGCCACGGGTACTGCGGCGCAGCAGAGTAACGCAAGCATCGCGTAGCGTGTCATGGCTCGTTTCTCGGATGAAAACTGCGTACCCCACAACACGGGCTGGCAAGCAGCCCGTGGCACCCTCCAAAATGCGGCGTTTCCGCCTCAGTCTTCGCCGAGGTGCTTGATGCGAATGTCCTTGAACTCCGCCCACATCGGGCTGCCGGCGTGAAGCTGCAAGGCCAAGACGCCCTCGCTCCGGGCGTACTCGGGGTGGTTGTCGGTGCAATCGAGAATCAGCTTCCCGTTGAGGTAGTGCTGCAAGCGGCTGCCGTTGGCGACGATCTTCACGTCGTTCCAACCGTTCAGCTTGAAGAGCTTCTTGTAGCCGTCGGCGTCGATCAGCGTATCGGTGACTTCCTTCTTACCGTCTTCACCCCAGACGGCCTTCTCGCCCACCAGGCACATCCGCCCGCGGCGGCCGCCTTCTTCGTAGATGAACCCGGCTACGCTCGTCAACTCATTCTGGTTGCGGATCTCGTGCTGATAGCCGCGAACGACCCACGGGTTGCGGACCCGGCCCTCGGTGACGTGCGTCGAGCGATACTGGATGCCCGAGTTGTTCGAGGCCGTGCAGCGGAACGTGATGCAGAGCTCGAAATCCTTCGTGCGGCCGCCTTTCCAGATCAGGAACGTGTTGCCTTGGGCCGCGTTGTCGGGCGTCGTCTCGCCGTGGATCGCGCCGTCTTTGACCGACCATAGCCGCGGATCGCCGTCCCAACCGGTGAGGTCTTTGCCGTTGAAGATCGACTGCGCGGCGTCGCCTTCGCCCTTCGGCTTGTAGCTGATCGACAGGCCCGAGCGGCTGCTGGTATCGATGGTCGTCTTCAGTCCGTCCACGGTCTCGATATGAGCGAGAAACTTCTTGATGCCCTCGCCCATGCTGCCGCGGGTCATCGAGATGTTGTGGGCCGTGAAGCAGCCGCCGGGCGACATTTTGGGATAGAGGTCGACGAAGTACTGCGTGTACCACTCCTTGTCGGCGTCGGAGAAGACGAAGTCGACCGGCCCGTCGACCCTCTTGACGATCTCGTGGGCGTCGCCCAGCCGCGCGTCGACGTAGTCGATCAGCCCGGCCTCGGTCAGATTGGCCACCGCTTGTTTGTGACGGCCCTCGTCGATCTCCAGCGTGGTCACCTTGCCGCCGGTCTTACTGGCGGCCCAGGCCAGCCAGGTCGTCGAGTGGCCGGTCGAGGTGCCGATTTCGACGATACTCTTGTAGCCGCCCTTGACCACCAAATCGAACAGCAGCTTGCCGTCGCTTTCCGGCACGTTCAGATCGTGCCAGGTACCCTGCCGGGCCTTCAAGAAAGCTTCGACCTTCGCATCGTCCACCGCCGGCTTATCGGCCGCCAGAAGCGGTTGGGCCAGGACCAACGAGCAGAGCGTCAGCCAGAGAGCAGTCAGTTTCATCGTGGGTCGCATTCTTCACCTCCGACCGGTTGCAAGGGGGATCTTCGCAAAGTAGTCATCTCGCTCCGCGAGATGTCAATTCGTACTCATTTCGCTGCGGCGGCATGTGGCCGTCTCGCGGAGCGAGACGCCTACTATCGCGCTCTCGCCGTTCGGTCCGCACGCGACGGACAGAAACACAGGCTGACAAGCAGCCAGTGCCACCCAAAGTTTCAAGTATAGCGTGTTACTAAAACGCCGTCGTAAAGCCCGGCATGGCGATCGGGTACTCGCCGGTGGCGTCGGGCGATACGGGGGCGTCGGACTCCATGGTGCAGTCGTCCAGGCCCGGGGCCAGCACCAACTCGGAATTCAACGCGGCGTCCCAAGAGACCATCTGGCCCGACTCGGCGGCCATGCGCCCCAGGATGCCGACCAGCGCGGCGTAGGCACAGCGCTCGGTCTCGTTGTGGCGCTTGTTCGTGCGGATGGCGTCGAAGAGCACGTCGTGCTCCACCTGGTACTGGTTCTTGTACGCCTGCGGGTAATCCCAAATCTGGTTCTCTTTGTCCAGGTTGTGGCCCTTGTACAACCGCGGCTTGGGCTGGCCTTCGCCGAGGATCGCGCAACCTTTCGAGCCGTGGATCACGTCGCCGAACAGTCCCCAACACTTCGACATGTGGCGGCCCTGGGCAAACATCCGCGTGCCGTCGGCAAAGTTGTACTCCACCGCGTAGTGGTCGAAGAGTTGATCGGCGTGCGTACGGACCTGACGCCCGCCTTGGCCCTGGGCCGAAATCGGCCAGGCGTCCTTCACCCAGCAGCAGACGTCGAGGTTGTGGATCAGCCAGTCGAGGATGAAGCTGCCGTTGAGCCAGGTGTAACAGGAGTAGTTGCGGATCTGATGGGCTAGCTCGCTCACGCCGGCCGGCTTGGCGGCGAAGCCCACCGGCCCGTGCTCGCGATAGGCCCAGCAGGTGATCACCTCGCCGATGGCCCCGTTGTGGATCTGCTCGACCGCCGCTTGCAGCGCGAGCGAATGGCGCGACATCAACCCGCCGGCAATCTTCAAGTTCTTCTCCTCGGCCACCTTACCTGCGGCCAACACGCGGCGGATGCCGGGGCCGTCGACGGCGAACGACTTTTCCATGAAGACGTTGACGCCCTTCTCGACGGCGTATTCCAAGTGGATCGGCCGGAAGCCCGGCGGCGTGCCCAGGATCACCACTCCGCCTGGGGCGACCACGTCGATCGCCTTCTTGTAGGCGTCCATGCCGAGGAACTTCCGCTCGTCGGGCAGGTCGATCTTGTCGGCGTAGTTCCGCCCCAGGTTATTGGCGCTGGCCGTTTGGCGATGCTCGAACACATCGGCCATGGCCACCAGCTTGGTGGGCCCTTCGGTCGCCAGCGCGTTGGCCGCCGCACCGGTGCCGCGTCCGCCGCAGCCGACCAGGGCCACCTGGATCGTGTTATCCTCCGCCGCATACGCCCGGGTCGAGATCGTACCGGCCAACGTCGCGGCCGCCGCCGCGGTGCCGGAGTGCTTGAGGAAATCGCGCCGCGAGGGGGACGCCTTCTGCTGGGTATCTTGCGTCTTCATGGAACAACCTTTCTGTTGGTCGGAATACGGACGGGTCTTCTCGAACCGACGGCCCTCCTTCAGCCGCCGGCCGACGCTCTCCCGCCAACGGGACGTTGCCCATTCTGACCGGGTGGGTAGCGGATGTCAAGCAACTCAGGTCTGACACTAGGAGAACTGCAAAGTCGACAGAGTTGCCGTTCTGTCGCGTTTTCGCCTTCTGTAGGGTGCGTCTGGACGCACCATTTCCTTCAGGAAACTCTGTGTCCTAGCCACGGTGCGTCCAGACGCACCCTACGGAATCTCGGACTTTGCACATCTCCTGGGACTGACACGGCTCTCAGGCACGTAGCCGGGATGGTTGCAGTTTGGGTATCCTCAGAAGCACCCAAATTCTCACAACCCGCACCTACTCCCCCGCAAACACCGCCATCTCCGACAGGCCGATGTTGCCGTAGCCGGTCTTTACGCCGGTGACCTCGAACTTGATCCAGGTGACGGTTCGCTTGGGGAACGTGACCTCGCGGCCGGCCCGGGCGTCGTCGGGCAGGTGGCCTACGTCGATGGCCGAGCCGTCGCTGAAGGTGAGTTTGCCCGCGGTGATGTAATCGTACGTGTTCGGCCGGTCGAACAACAGCACGCGCTCGACGGTTTGCGGGCTGTCCCACTGCAACTTCAACCAGGCGCCGGCGTTCTCTTCGTGGCTGGCCCATTCCCGATTGATGTTGCCCGGGTAGCCGCCGACGACGCCGTCGACGGCACCCTCGGCCTGGTAGTTGGGATAGTTGGTGCTGGTCGTGGCTTTCGCCTTGAGGGCTACGTTGGTGCCGCTGTTAAGTGGATCGGGCGGCGAGTTGGGCAGCGCGTTCGGCAGTGCCTCGCCCGGCGCGAGCAGCTTGAACTCGAACAGGCACATCCCGTAGCGGCTGCCGGCCGGGTGGGGGTTGTCTTTCTTCGACCAGCCGTGGGCGTAGCAGAGCCAGGCGGTGCGGCCGTCGGGATCGATGAACTTCGTCGGGACGTTGACGAAGTAGGCCTGATCGCCGAAGCCGTCCATAAAGGCTGCCAATCGCCAGGGGCCGGTGATCCGTTCGGACTCGACGATCCACGTATCGTAGGCTCCCATGCCGCTCGCGCCGCCGTCGGTCACGCACATGAAATACTTCTTCAGCATCGGGTTGTACGTCATCGTCACACAGCCCGCCCGATCGTTCCACTCCACCAGCGGTTTGATTTCGGCAAACTTGCCGCTCCAGATCGGCTCGCCACGGGCGTCGTGGCCGGCGAAGAACTCGTACTTCGACGGGTCGTTGACGTTCTCGACCGTCGGCGTAACTCGGGCCAAATAGACCTGATCGCCGGAGACCCAACTGCACGTGGCCTCGGGCCGGGTGGCGCCGTGGCCGGTGAGATAGGCCTTTCCGTCGGGCGAATGCTGCATGTTTTGGCCGAAGTCGACGAAATGCGGCGAGCCGATCTTCACTTTGGCCCCGTCCTTGCCCGACTCGCCAAACAGCGGCTTCGACGGCGTGCAGGGCGTGTCGGTCCACGTTTGGCCGAGATCGCGGGAAACCCGAAACCCGACAAACGGGCCCATGATGTCCCAAGGGAACTCTCTCTTGTCGAGGCAATACGTACCGTAGTACCACGTACCGTCCAGGACCAGACTGCCGCACGGATACCGCCCGCCGTACGGCTCGGCCGACGCCTTGTGCAGCCCCAAAGCGGTCACCTCAAGCTGAAGCGGGTCGTCGCCTGTGATCTTGGCATGACCGGTAGTCCACGACTTTGGGCCCGAACTGGAACCCATCTCCCCCACGCGGCCGTCGGTCCACGGCGAGTAGAGATTCCCGTCGGCGGCCCAGGAGGGATACCAGGTGTCGGCCGTCGTGTAGACGCGATGGCGTCCGGTGAAGACGATCCCGGCAAACTGCTTCGACTTCTCGAACGGACAATCGGCCGGGGCCTTGGAGGTCCAGGCGGCCATCGGCGTCGGCCGTGGTACGAGGCGCTGTTGAACCTCGTCGCCAGCGGCCGTCCCCATGCCAGCCAACGCCGCGCCGGCCAACGCCAAAACGGCCAATCCCACGGCCACCGTCGATCGGAACAAACAGGAATGGACGTTCATGGCTGGTTCCCTTGGGCTGGTTCCCTTTGGCTATCTTACTTCGAGCCGGCTCATGATGCCGCCGTTTTCGATGATCCCGAGGGCCATGTCATGCATGCTACCGTGTGGCGCGCATCAGTTCGTGACTCCTCGTCAAAGTCTAGCAGCCCGTTGAAGAAGAGCAAAACTGGGTGCCACTGCTGGCTTGCCCAGCAGTGCGAAGCGGAAACTGCCGGAAGAACACTGCTGGGCAAGCCAGCAGTGGCACCCGAATTCTCGAACTCCCACTTGTTCAACGGGCTGCTAACAGGACTCGTCGCCGGTGCGTCGCCCCTTTTCAGCGGCTGCCGCACAGCCTAGACTGTCGGCATCCTCTAACGGCAACCCCGTCACAAGGTCATCCGCCAAGGACATCCGCCATGCCACATCCCGACTATCCCCATCTGTTCACGCCGCTAAAGATCGGACAGGTCGAAGTGCCCAATCGGATCTGCCACGTGCCGACCGATATCAGTTCGGCCAACGCCGACGGCTCGGTCAACCAGCGGGTGATTACCTATCACGAGCAGATCGCCAAGGGCGGCTGCGGGTTTATCATCGTGGGGGCGTCGACGCCGGATCGGGCTACCGGACGGCCGACGGTCACCTGCATCTCGGTCGACGAAGACCCGCTGATCCCCGGGTTGGGCGAACTGGCCGAGTCGATGCACCGCCACGGGGCCGTGTGTGCCGTGCAGATCCAGTCGCCGGGACGTCAGGCGGCCTGGCCGCGCGAAGGGCTCCGCTCGGCGTCGGATAGCGTCGTCGAGTTGCCCGGTTCGGCCGGTCACGAAGTGATCTACGCCGAGGCTCTCGCCCAAGGCAAGTCGATCCGGGCGATGAGCGTCGAGGAGATCTACGCACTGGTCGAGAAGTTTGCCGAGGGAGCGTGGCGGGTGCAGCAGGCCGGCTTCGATTGCGTCGAGTTGCACGGGGCCCACGGCTACCTGATCGCCCAGTTCATGAGCCCGTTCGTCAACAAGCGCCACGACCGTTTTGGCGGCAGCTTTATCAACCGCATGCGGTTCGTGTTGGAGATCATGGCCCGGATCAAGTTCAAGTGCGGCGACGATTTCCCCGTTGGGGTGCGCTACTCCGGCGAAGAATGGGTCGAGGGCTCTCGGGAGTTGGCAGAGAGCGTGCAGATCGCCGAACTGCTCGAAGAGCACGGCGCGGCGTTCGTCGACATCAGCGCCGGCATCTTCGAGGCCCCGGGGACCGTAATGGACCCGATGTACTATCCGCAAGGCTGGAACACCTACTCGGCCGAAGAGGTGAAGAAGCACGTCAAGATCCCGGTGATCACCAGCCACACGCTGCGCGACCCGGCCTACTGCGAAAAAATCCTGGCCGAAGGGCGGACCGACATGGTGGGCCTCTCGCGGCAGATGATCGCAGACCCGTATTGGGCCAACAAGGCATACGCGGGCCGGACGGACGAGATTCGCAAGTGCATCTCGTGCCTGGTCGGTTGTTGGCAAGAGTCGTTGATGATCCGGCGGCATATGCGGTGCGCGGTCAACCCGGCCGTGGGCGACGAACGGTTCGTGCATCTAAAGCCGGCCGCGGCGTCGAAGAGCGTGGCGATCGTCGGCGGCGGGCCCGGCGGGATGGAAGCGGCACGGATCGCCACGCTGCGAGGGCACAAAGCCACGATCTTCGAGCGCAGCGGCGAACTGGGCGGGGCCATCCTCTGCTGCTGCACGGTGCCGGGCAAACGCAAGATGCGGTGGTACGCCGATTGGCTGCGGCGGCAGATCACCAAACTCGGCGTCGAGGTCCGCTATCGCAGCACGCCGGGCGTCGAGGAACTCAGAGCTTTCGACGCCGTGCTGCTGGCTACCGGCGGCCGCACCGCCCGGCCCGACGTGCCGGGGATCGATTTGCCCATGGTGTGTACGTTCGAGGACGTGTTGCGCTGCAAGACGGAGAACTGCGAGTTCTTTCCCGGCGACCGCCAGCCGCCGGTCGAATGCGGCCAGCGCGTGCTCGTCTGGGGCGATCATTTCGCCGCCGCCGATGTGGCCGAAAAACTGGCCGGCGACGGCCGACAGGTCATCGTCGTCACCGAGAATCCCGAGTTCGCCGCGTGGATGGAGCCCTGTCACCGCGACGTGATGTTCAAGCGTTTCGCCCAAAGCAACGGCGAGGGGCTCAAGGGCAAGCCGTTCGAGCAGGCGGTCACCGTGATCCCCAACACCACGGTCGTCGAAATCGCCGACGGCGGCCGGGTCACGCTGATGGACAGCCGCTTCGAGAAGTCGACACTCGAGGTCGACAACGTCGTGTTGGCCTCGGTCGTGACCAACGACGGCCTGTTCGACGACTTGCTCGACGCCGGCATAACGGCCGTGAAGATCGGCGACCGCAAGCGCGTGCGTAACCTTCGCTCGGCGGTGACCGAAGGCGCCAACGCCGCGCTCACGCTCGAAGAAGGCATGCGGCTGAACGCCAACCGCGTGATGATCTCCAACCTGCCGACGGACGTGGAATTGGATGGCGGCGGAGGTTAGCCGGCTTCTTCTTTGGACAGACATACGAGCGTTCGCGGGTGGCCCGGTCACTCTTGCGGAGAAAACTCTGCCAGTGAGAGAAACAAGTTCGCAAGAGTGCCCGGGTGGCGAAGCCACAAGAGGTGCGACGGGTTGACGTGGGTGGCCCCGACGCTTTTCCGCGATTGGCGTTGGCATCTCTGTCGCATTGTCGGAAAATGCGTCGGGGTGGCGGAGCCACACGAGGAGACCGAGCGAGTGCCTCTTGTGGCGTTGCCACCCGGACGGATTCTGCGAACAAGTCACCAAGATCGCAACGTCCTTTCCGCAGAACCGTCCGGGCCACCCTATACCTCCGGAACACCCGGGAAAAGCGTCCGGGCCACCCGAGTAGGGCTCTGAATTCTAACGACTTCAGCTAAGAACGAGAAGTCTTCATGTCGCTCTCAAGCCTGCGTATCACCGTGCGATGCCTCCTGTTACTGACATTGCCGACCGTCACGATTACGGTGGCTGCCGAACACGGCGAGGTCGTCTATCGGGCCGATTTCGACGCGGCCGATTGTCTGCAAGATTGGGAGCCGGCCGAGCCGCCGGGCGTGAGTCTTGCGCGACTCGACGGCGGTTCACAGTGCCTCGCGGTGGAACGTTCGGCCGACGATACACTGGCCAGCCGAGGCGTGCGCCGACGTTTGCCGATCGAAAAGCTCCGCGGCACGCTCGTGCTGATCGAGGCGAAGGTCAAGGCCGACAACGTGGCCGAACCGCCAAACCCTTGGAATGGGATCGAGTGCATGCTGCACACGATTTCGCCCGGCGGTCAGCGTTGGCAGCAAAAGAACAGCGTCTTCGGCACGTTCGACTTCAAGCCGATCCGCTTCGTGGCCGAGGTCCCGCCCGACGCTACCGAAGCCTGGATCGTGCTGGGGCTCGAACAAACCACCGGTCGCGTATGGTTTGACGACCTGCGGATCAGCACGATCGCCTCGCGGCGTGCGAAGCCGACCGAAAAGCCCGCCGAGCCGGCATACAAAGGCCACAACTTGCCTCGGCTGCGCGGCGCGATGATCGGCCAGGTCGACGAGGCCGACCTGCGCGTGCTAGGCGGCGCGTGGAAGGCCAACCACGTCCGCTGGCAGTTGATCTGGGGCGGTTTTCCACGCAGCCCGGCCGACAACGCCGACGTGGAGACCTACAACCGTTGGCTCGAGTCGCAGTTACAGCGCATCGATCGTCTGCTGCCGGTCTGCCGCGAGCTGGGCATGCTGGTGTTGATCGACCTGCACACGCCGCCCGGCGGCCGCAACCCGGCCAACGAGTGCCGCATCTTCAAGGAGCAACGTTTCCAGCAGGCGTTCGTCGACGTCTGGCAACGGATCGCCCGACGCTACCGCGGCAACCCGACGGTCTGGGGCTACGACCTGGTCAACGAGCCGGTCGAGGGCGTGGTGGGCCAGCGGCTGATGGATTGGCACGCCCTGGCCACGCACACGGCCAAGCAGGTCCGCACGATCGACCCGGACCACGCGATCGTCGTCGAACCGGCCCCGTGGGGCAGCCCGGCGTCGCTGGCCTTCTTCGAGCCGCTCAACGTGCCCGGCGTGGTCTACAGCGTACACATGTACCAGCCCCATCGCTTCACGCATCAAGGCATCTACGGCAACCCCGCCGGCGTCCGGTACCCGGGCCGCGTCGACGGCAGGCATTGGGACCGCGCGACGTTGGAGCATGCACTGAAGCCGGCGATCGACTATCAGCGCGATTACGGTGTGCATATCTATCTCGGC
Source organism: uncultured Planctomycetaceae bacterium (assembly GCA_964472545.1). GTDB lineage: Bacteria > Planctomycetota > Planctomycetia > Pirellulales > Thermoguttaceae > CAYYNP01. The sequence goes on from CAYYNP010000094.1 coordinate 26,138, forward strand.
GAGTTCAGCGCCATCCGCTGGGCGCCCGGCGACAGTGCCCATGACTACCTCAGCGACTGCATCGCGATCTTCGAGCAACACGGCTGGGACTGGGCCTATCACGCCTTCCGCGAGTGGGACGGCTGGAGCGTGGAGCACGGCCCGGACCGTGACGATCACCGTCCGAGCCGCGAACCGACCGACCGGGAGAAGCTCCTGCGGAGATGGTTCGAGCAGAACCGGAAACACGAGCCGAGCCGTTAGGATTTCCGTCTCCCCGTTTAGCCGCCGCCGGCACGGCGGTGTGAAGCGGAAGCCGGCTGCGACGACCATACCGCCGTGCCGCCCGCGGCTAAACGCAAATGGACCCTTGCAGCCCCATCCGCTTCTGGTAAACTCGATCGATAGGCTCGATTGCTGCGGCCTTGCGAACGAAATCGCCGAAACGCCGGCCGAGTGCGGACCACCCTCAACGAAAAGGGCCAATGAAAACCTATCAACAGATCAACGACCGTATCGCCTCGGGCAAGGCGGTCGTGCTGACCGCGGACGAGATCATCGACTACGTCGACCGCAAGGGGGTCGAGGCGGCAGCCGAAGAGGTCGACGTGGTGACCACCGCCACCTTCGGCCCCATGTGCTCCTCCGGCTGCTTTCTGAACTTCGGCCACTCCAAGCCCAAGATCCGAATGTCGGAGGCCTGGGTCGAAGACGTGCTGGTCTATACGGGCGTGGCGGCGGTGGACGTTTACCTCGGCGCGACCCAGCTTCGCCACGGCGATCCGGCCAACATGTACTACCCCGGCGAGTTCCGCTACGGCGGCGGCCACGTGATGGAGGATCTGGTGGCGGGCAAGACGCTGCAACTCTTTGCCCTCTCCTACGGCACCGACTGCTACCCGTTGCGCGAGATGCGCACCTATTTCACCATCGACGACCTGAACCAGGCGATCATGGTCAATCCGCGGAACTGCTACCAGAACTACAACGTGGCAATCAACGATTCGGAAGAGGCAATCCACACTTACATGGGCACCCTGGAGCCGCACCGCAAGAACGTGAACTATTGTTCGGCCGGCCAACTCTCGCCGCTGTTGAACGATCCCAGCTATGAAACGATCGGCGTGGGTACCAAGGTCTGGCTGGCCGGTGCCCGGGGCCACGTCTACGCCGAGGGCACCCAACACGCCGGCGGCGGCCAAAGAACGCCGGACGGTATCCCCATGGGCGGGGCCGGCACCCTGGCCCTGACCGGCGACATGAAGCAGATGCGGCCGGAGTTCGTCCGCGGCGTGAGCTTCCGCGGCTACGGCATCTCAGTGGGTCTCGGCGTCGGCGTGCCGATCCCAATCCTCAACCCGTACGTGCTCAAGCGAACCTGTGTCCGCGACCGCGACATCCTGGCGCCGGTGGTCGACTACAGCCAGGATTATCCGCAGAACACCGGCAAGGTCGTCTGCCACGTCAGCTACGAGCAGCTCCGCAGCGGCCAGATCGACGTCGAAGGCAAGAGCATCCCGGTCGGCTCGCTCTCGTCGTACCACAAGGCGCTGGAGATTGCCGAGTTGCTGGCCGACGAAGTGCGGCGCGGAGACTTCCAGCTTGCCGAACCGATCGCGCCGCTTCCGAAAGATTCGGTCATGAAGCCGCTGATGCTGAAGGAGAAACCGTGATGAGCGAAACGGCCACCAAGAAACTGATGCTCTCGTTCCCCGGCTGGGACCGCAAGAAACCGATCATCTACCATCTGGTCAAAGACTATAACCTGATGGTCAACGTCTATCGCGCCCAGATCACGCCCGAGGAAGAAGGCCACCTGGTGCTGGACGTCACCGGCACCGAGGAGGAGATCGAGCGGGGGCTCGACTTCATGCGGACCTTCAACGTGACCATCAACGACACCGGCAAGGGAGTGATTCGCGACTCCGACCGCTGCACGCACTGCGGCCACTGCGTGGTCCATTGCCCCACCGGAGCCCTGCAAATCGTCGACCCCGCCACCCGCGAGGTGCTCTACGACGAGGCCGAGTGTATCGAGTGTTTAGCGTGTATCCGCGTGTGTCCGTACGGGGCGTGTGCGTCGGCGTTTTGATACTACTTTGCAGGCTTGCTCCGTGGGTGGCTGGGGCAAAGCGCAGCGGTGCCCCAGGTTGTTGGCCGTTTCACGACCCGGTGAATCACTGGGGCACCGCTGCGCTTTGCCCCAGCCACCCCGCGATCATCACAACGCCACGCCGCACCGTGACCGAAAAGCGAACCTACCGCACCTTCACGCACCGCGAAGCCGTCTTTCGCATCTGCTGCGCGCAGTTCGACGCGGTCACCGAACAGATCGTTCGCCAGCGGCAGATCCTCGAAGAGTACATCCAGCGCGACGATACCTTCCGCGCCGCCTTTGAGCCGACGGATCTGCGCGACGACGCACCCGAGTCTGCCCGACGCATGGCCCGGGCGGCCCGGCTGGTCGGCGTCGGCCCGATGGCGGCCGTGGCCGGCACCATGGCCCAACTTGCCGCAGAAGCCGGCTTGCACGCCGGGGCCGATGAAGCGATCGTCGAGAACGGCGGGGATATCTACCTCAAGGCCCGGCAGCCGGTGATCATCGGCCTCTACGCCGGCTCGGCCGACGTGGGCGACCGGCTCGGCTTCTCGCTGCAGCCGAACGACACGCCGCTGGCGATCTGCTCCTCCTCGGGCAAGATGGGCCACTCGATGAGCCTGGGCGATTGCGACCTGGCCGCGGTCGTGGCCCAAGACGCTGCCCTGGCCGACGCCGCCGCCACCCAAGCGGCCAACCTGGTACGCGACGTGTCCGATGTCGACCCCACGCTCGAGCGGATCGCTGCCATCGAGGGCGTCGACGGCGTGTTGATCGCCAAACACGACCGCGTGGGGCTCGCCGGGAGCCTGCCGCAGTTGGTCAAGGCCGTCTGACGGGTCGAGTGACCTCCGCCGGACCGCCGAGGGGCCCCTTTGCCATGCTGACGGACTTCAAAGGAAACTTCTTGGTCGCTCGCTTCGTCTGATTTGATGATGTGGCAGCCGATGTCCTTCGTGCCGATTGACCGCACCCACTATCTGGGGTCCGCGATTTCGTCGAGGTGGGGCACCGGCTGCCTTGCGGTGCCGTATGTTTCTGTATGGGCAATGCGGCGACCCGGACCGCGCCGCATCAAACGGCCCCGTTGACAACGCAAAAAGCCCTCCCCCTCAGAGGTTTGCCGATGTGTAAAGGCCTGATTTTCTCGACCGTGGTTTTCTCGGCCATGGCCGTCGTGGCCGGTATCTCCTTCCCGGTGTCTGCTGCTGTTGATCTAGTGACGATCCCCCGACGCGAGGGGGTTCAGCTCACGATCTACAACTCTGAAGACGTCACCATGGTTCGCGAGCACCGCATGTTGACCGTCAAACGGGGGGTTAACCGGATCCAATTCTCCTGGGCCAACACGCTCATCGACCCGACCAGCATCGACTTCCGGATTCTCGATCATCAGGACGCCGTCGACCTGATCGACACCACTTTTCCCGCCGGACGCAACGACGCCCTGCAATGGAACGTCCAAAGCGGCATCGACGGCAAACTGCCGGTCGAGATTCGCTACTTCACCAGCGGCATCACCTGGACCGCCGATTACGTCGGCATCGCCAACGAAGACGAAACGAAGCTCGACGTCACCGGCTACGTCCGCGTCTTGAACAACTCGGGCGAACTCTACGACAACGCCCAAACCCGGCTGGTCGTGGGCACGATCAACCTGGTCGAGAAGATCGCCGAACTCGCCCGGCAACCGGCACCCGGCGACGACGCCGGCCTCCCCCGTTCCTACAGCGAACTCTCCGCCGACGCGAAGACCAAGTACCGCGCCGAACTCGGCGGCGCGCTGGACCGGGCCGACAAGCAGGCCAGCGATGACGATTACGCCAAGCGGCCCAAGAGCGTGGTGAAGGAAGGTCTCTCCGAGTACTTCCTCTTCACCATCGAGGGCCGCGAGGACATCAAGCATGCCGAGCCGAAACGACTCGTTTCGATGAAGGTCGCCGAAGTCCCGCTGGAGTGCTTCTACAAGCTCACCGATCGCGACGGCGGCACGCAATTCACGAAATACTATCGCTTCAAGAACCTCAAGCTGGTCGACGACGCCGGCGCCGAAAAGGAACTGCCGCCGATGGAGAACCTGGGGCTCAGCCCGTTGCCCGACGGCATGGTGCGGCTCTTCTCCGAGTATCGCAACCTCGATTTGGCCTACGTCGGCGGCACGACGACCAAGTACGTGCCGATCGGCGATCGCGTCGAAGTCAACGTGGGACACGATCCCGATCTGACGATCGTCCGGCGGCTGAAGGATCAGCAGATCAGCAACGTTGTCGCCCGGCAGTACAAGCGGCGGCTGGACAATACCTACGTGATGTACTACGACTTGATCGACTACGACGAAACCTTCGTTTACGAAGAGGAAATCGTCTCCGGCAAGCCGGCCGACGTCAACAGCGAACTCGAACGCCGCTTCGACGACAACGTGGTCCTCTGGGGCAGCGAAGGGCAGCCGAAGGACTGGAACTCCAACGAGCCCGGGGCGT
>CAYYNP010000095.1:0-30283 GCA_964472545.1 uncultured Planctomycetaceae bacterium
GACTGTTGCTTAGCTGGACCACGGTTTTGTGCCAAACCCGTTGAAACAAAACAACGTTTGCGGCATACTCTCTTCGCTTCTGTATGTCCCAACATTGCACGACCCCATGATGAGGCATCGGCTACACAGCGGGAGTTCCTTCTTGAGTTTCCGACCGACATACCATGCGTTATTCTCATCCAAGTAGTTGGCCTCTCCGGATTCCACATTGTGGAAAGGAGTGAAGAAAGGCAGCTTTGAAAGCGCCGCGCCGAAACGCCCCAGCGCTATGCCCGGAATGCCCGGGACGTTGGGTAGCACGTCGGCGAGGTCAAGTGGGTGCGGAGCGCCGATACTCATCCCAGTCCCACCTAGTCCTGCCTGCCCGTGGGCGTGTCCCACCAGTTCCAGGACACCGACGCACGGCTTCGGCCTGGAGCCGCACTCCGGGTTGTCCAACTGCTTCAGCCCGGTCTGCACCTTGTGGATGAGGTCATTCAGATCGGTAGGATTGATCGACTGTAGCTTCGGATTGAAACCGACGCGAACCTGCCCCGCTGTAGGTCCGATGTCAGTCGAGGCGTACGAAAGAAATGGAAAAGCGTTGAGTTCGGGGTCGTGGAAGAACGGGATCCGTGAAAAGACGTCACGCCCGTCATCCCGTCTGCGAAGCCCAAACGGATCCACACTTCCCGTCGGACGATTGCCGACGTACCGATACACGTTCGCATCACCCGCCCGGTAGCCGATCGGGTCGCGGTTGAGGAAGCGGCCGAGTTGGGCGTGGTAGTAGGCGGTGGCAGTGGAGGGGACGGCCGCGGCGACGGTTAGCGTGGCGGCGATGACGAAAAGACGGGGTCGAGACATGAGGCTGCTCCTTTGTAAGGACATTCTGTGTTTACGGGTCGGGTGTGTCAATAATGGTTCCAAGGATCGCGCGGCACCGACGGCCGATGCGGCTGCGGGGCACCGGGCTGGGGGATCGGGGGCGATGGCACTTGAGGGCCGTACGCATTGGGCGGCGTCAGTGGCGTCGGCAGGCGGAGCGTCTCGCTCATTCGCCGACGGTTCTCGGCGTTGAGGCGTTCGATCCGACGCAACTCGGCCAGCGGATCGATCGGACGTGGCGAACGCGGCGGACGAACGCGCGGCGGTAAGGAAGACGCCACGTTCCGCCTGTGCTGACGGGCCTCGGCCTGTCGTTGCCATGCCGCAAGGGCGGGGTCGTCGGGCACGAGTTGCGATGCCTTGGCGTACGCCGCCTGCGCTTCGGACGTGCGGCCGTTGTCTAACAGGCAATGCCCGCGAGCTGCCAGGAACGTCGCCAACTCCTCGGCCGGCGTGAGCGACTTCAAGAAACGGCCGCTGCGAACCTCCGCGTCGGTCATCGGCAGCGGCCAGGTCTTGTAGTATTCGTCGTCGTAGGTGTTCATGCCGTGGCTGCTGCCCTCGATGTTCACCCGCTCGCGCAGCCCGTCCCAACGGCAGAAGAGGTGGGCCTTGGCCGCGACCAGTTTCAGCGGATAGCCCAGCCGGCGGCCAACGGCAATGTACAGCACGGGCATCGACACGCACGTGCCGCCGTTGTCGTTGTCGACCATGCCGTGGATGAACAGGTCCTGCGAGCGGGTGAAGTCGACGTCGCGGACGCGGTCGAGGTTGTAGTGGACGCCGAGGTCCAACTGTAGCACGCTGATCAAGTTCAGCATGCGGAAGAAGGCCTCGGAGTTCTCGTACTCCGACGGGTTGTCGTGAAACTTGTAGAGGTGCCGCTCGGTGTCGAAGCGGACCCGCTCCGCCCAACGGTCGAGCTGCGCGGTGAGCGCGTCGACGTCGAGCCGGCGAATCGACGACAACTTCTCACCGGGCGAGCGGAACTGGAACGGCCGGTCACACGCGTAGGCAGTTAGACGCCGGCGGGAACGACGGTGTTGGTGTCGGCGGTTGGGGCAGGTGTGGACGCCAGCCGTCGACGAAAACGGAGATGACGTCGGCGGGTCCATTCGACCAACGGACGCCAAGCGGCGGCGGTTAGGCGGCGGCGGATCAACTGGTGCCAGAGGGGATTGGCGCGCTTGTAGAGATACGACATCGCCACGTACGGCAGTACGGAAGCCAAGTCGCTCGGACGCCGGCGCCAGATCGAGCGGTGGGAGAAGAGCCGGCGATAGCACCAGGCGTAGCCTTCGGCAAGCTGCCGCGGCGTGAGCTGCTTGGGACGGTAGACGACGTGGGCCGTATCGTAGAGCCGCCAGTCGCGGTGCAGCAGGCGTCCCTCGGCCTCGAATTGCCGAAACAGCGGCGTGCCGGGATACGGCGTGAGAACGTGGAACGTGGCACATTGCAGCCGATGGGCTTCGATCCAGGCGACCGTCTTGCGAAAGACGTCCGGACGATCGTGGTCGAAGCCGAGCACGAAGCTGGCGTTGACCTGAATTCCGTGTTCGTGGAACAGGGCCACGCGCCGGGCGTAATCCTCCGCCGGCGGGCTTTGCTTTCGCGCGTCGCGAACGTTGGCGTCTTCGAGCGACTCGAAACCCACGAACACGCCCGTGCAGCCGGCCAGCGCCATCTCGCGAACCAGCGACGGGTCGTCGCAAACATCGATCGAAACCGCAGCACTCCAGATCTTCTCGAGCGGCCGCAATGCACGGCAGAGCTGCCGCAAGTAGTCGGGCTTCGAGCCGAGGTTGTTGTCGACGAAGACGCCGTACGGCTGGCGGCTGCGGCGAAACTCTTCGGCCACCTGTTCGACGTCCCGCATCATGTACGGCATCCGCACGCCGCGCGTGGCCATGTAGCAGAAGCCGCACCGATTGTGGCAGCCCCGGGTGGCCATCAGGCTGATCGGCGTGAGAAAGCTGCCGGCAGGCAGGATATCGCGGCGCGGCGGCGGGTCGTCGCGATAAGGACGGCAGAAGTCGGCCCGATACTGCGGCCGAAGGGTGCCGTGCTGCACGTCGCGCAGGATGCGCTCCCAGAGTTGTACGCCGTCGCCGATCGCCAAGGCGTCGGCGTGCGGCTCCGCCTCCTCGGGACACGACGCCACGTGCAGCCCGCCGAGGATCACCTTCGCGCCGCGTCGGCGATACCAATCGGCCAACTCGTACGCCCGACGGGCGAACGTCAGATGAACGGAGATGCCCACGACCTGCGGCATCGGATCGCACGACGGTGGGCCTTGCAGCAAGTTCTCGTCCCAATAGGAGACGTCCCAGTCGGCCGGCGTGGCCGCGGCCACGCTCGTCAGCGCAAGGCTGGGCGTGAGCACGTGTTTGCCGAAGCTGGCGTGCGGGTCTTTGGGGTAGAACGGCTGGATCAGCAACGCACTGCGAGGCCGAACCGGGCCCGGTTTCAACGTTGCATCCAGCGCCGGCGCAACGGCCATATCACGCGGAATCCGCTTCATAGGGCAACCCCCGCTTCCAGGTGAATCAGTGCCTCGTGTACGCGGCGGATCGTGCGGTCCTCGGTCGAGGTGCCGGCGGTCAGGCCGACGACGTCGCCATCGGCAAACCACTCGGGCCGGAGGTCTGCCGCCGAACTCACCCGCCGCGCGGGGACGCCCTGGCGGCGACACAGTTCGACTAACTCGCGGGTGTTGTTCGATCGACGCCCGCCGACGACCACCACGGCGTCGACCTTCGACAACAAGCGCCGCAGGGCTTGTTGCCGTGCGCGCGTCGCGTGGCAGACGGTGTCTTCGATGCGAATCTCCGCCCGCAGGTTGCGGAAACGAACTGCCAGGCAGATTTCTTCGACGAGTCGCGGCGGCGAGGTCGTTTGGCATACGACACCGAGCCGATCGTGGGCGTAAGTCCGCACCTCGGCCACGCTGCCGACGACGTCGAAACTGCTGAGGTCTTCGACGATCCCCCGCACTTCGACGTGCCCCGCTCGGCCGATCACCAGCACGTGGCGGCCTTCGGCGTCGAGGCGTTTGGCCAGACCGTGTGTACGTCGGACCAACGGACAGGTGGTGTCGATCAGCCGCTTGCCGGCCGACAGGAGCTGCTGCCGGCGTAAGTCGCTGATGCCGTGTGCGGTGATCAGCACAGCCGACGTACGGGGTACTCGGCGATGATCGCTTTCGGCCGCCGTGCGAAACCCGCGCCGCCGCAGCCGCGACTGCACCTGCTCGTTGTGTACCAACTCCCCCAAGATCGTGACGTCCTCAGGACGGTCGATCCGGTCGGCCGCCGCCAAAGCTTCGCGGACGCCAAAACAGACCCCCATCACATCGGCGTGGATTACTTTCATGGTTGCAGGTCTCCCGGGGTAACTTTGGATTACAGAGTTTTTGGACATGCGGTTTGGCGGTTCTGATTCAAGGGGTGAGAGAGAATGAACGCTACGCGCGTCCCAGGTTAGCAGCCGTTACTCAGTCGGCTGCTGCGGCCGGCCAACGCGATTGGGATTCCGTACGGCCACGGCCGGCGATTCTGGATTTCATGCGGGCGAGAACCCCTTTGTCACGTCGTTTGGGCTTGGTTCAAGGGGTTCGGCGTCCGCCGCCGCGGCTGCGTCGGCGATCACCTTTTCCAGCGTCCCAATGTACTCGACGAACCGCTGCCGACCCTGTGGCGTTAGGCGGCAGACCGTTTGCGAACGCTTCCGCCGAAGACCCTTGCGGACCTCGACCATCCGGGCCTTGCGAAGCACGTCGAGGTGGCGATTGAGGTTTCCGTCGGTCAGCGAGCAGAGTTCCTTCAGGTCCGTAAACGGCAATCCGGACGGATGGGCCACTAGCGAACTCATGATCCCCAGCCGCGCCTTTTCATGGATCACGCGTTCCAACCCCTCATAGGCGAAGCGGCCCGGATCGGCCGGCGGTATGGATTGACTAGCGTCGTGCATCCGTTCGCTCCAAGCTGAAATAGAGAACTGCGGCGGCCGCCAACTGTCCGACACCGAACGTGCCGGCCATCGCCCAGGGCGAAAGGGCCGTGTCGCCTCGGGCGAGTGCCAACGCGGCGATGCCGGCCACCAAATAATAGACGCCTACCGCAAACACCCATCGCGGCAACAGTCGACACGACGCAAACACGCCGAGACTGAAAACGATCGACCATAACCCCGGCAGCATCCACGCACTTTCGGCGGCGTAGAGCATCATGGCATAGGTCAGCAAACCCCCGGCCACTACGCACGGCAGAAACTGCTCGACGGCCAGCAGCGTCACCTGCCGGGTCAACGGCGACGCCGCCCTACGGCAGCGGATTGCCATCTCCGTGCCACAGACTGCCACGCTGAGCACGGCCAGGGCGATCCACAACGTCAGAAACGCGGTGATCTGCTCGGTCGGCCGCGGAATCCACGCCGCCTGGGCCCCGGCCCCGGCTATCGCCAAGACGCCGGAGAAACCGATCGTCGGCGCCCGATACCCTCGAAACGTCTCCGTTCGGGCCATCTGCGTGCGGATTTCGGTGATTTGCGACAGGGCTTCGCGCAGTTCCACAGCTCGCCCTCGCCTCGGGCCAAGTGTTCACTTTCTATTGCAAAGTATACCATGCCGCGCCGTTTGGTCAAGGGGATTCTGGCCGCTGGGCCGGAAGCGCGTAGTTGGCCAAGATTTAGGCGACGGAGATGGGGAGACAGGCCGAAACGGATAGCCGCGCGCACTTCATGCCTACTGCGGTGCCGGCACGTCTTGCAGGGGCCCGATAGTCACGGTGAGATTTCGGCTCAACGGGTACTTCGACAACACGGACGTCACCTCATCGAGCGATACGGCGGCCACGGCGGCCAGGTCGTCGTCGATGGCACGATACTCGCCGCGATAGACCCAATCGATGCCCAGCGGGAAGAGCCGGCCGCGAGGGCGCTCGCTGGAGAGGACGATGCGGGCGCGGATCTTGTTTTTCGCCTGGGTGAGTTCCGCCTCGGAGATTCCGTCGGTCTCGGCTTGGCGATAGACGTCGTGGATCCGTTGGAGGTTTCCGGCCAGGCCGTCGGGATCGCAAGTCACGAAGGTCATCATCAGCCCGGCCCCTTCGTACTCGCAGTGGCTTAGGCCCGCGTGCTCGGCCAGCCCCGGGTCGACCAACTCCCAGTACAGGCGGCTGCCGGAATCGTCGCCCAGCACCGTGGCCAGCAGCTTGGCGGCATAGCGGTCGTCGTCGCGGGCATCGGGGCCGGGGCCCAGTTGCAGAGCGTACTGCTGCGTGGCGATCTCCTTGCGGATCACGCGAAACCCCTCTGCCGCGGTGGCCGGTTCGACCGGTCGATCGACGTCATACGGTTCCCAGCCCCCGCAGGCGATCTCGGCACACTTGACGAGTTCGCCAAAATCGATCCGTCCCGCCGCGGCCAACACGATATTGCCCGGGCTGTAGCGGCGGCGAAAATGCTCGCGCATCGCCTCGACCGAGAGTTCGGCGATGTTTTCGGCGGTTCCCAATACACTCCGCCCCAGCGGATGCGATCCGAAATAGGCGGCCTTGGCCTTGTCGTCGGCCAGGAACGGCGGCTGGTCGTCGTACATGCGGATCTCTTCGATGATCACCTTCTTCTCGGTGTCGAAGTCTTCCACGCGCAGCGCGGGCCGGAGGATGTCGGCCAGCAGCGACACGGCCCCGTCGATATACTCCGGCAACACGGCCGCGTAATAGACGGTCGTCTCCTCGCTGGTGAAGGCGTTGTAGTAGGCCCCCATTTCGTCGAACTCTCGGTTGACCTGGTCGGCCGATCGCGTGTGCGTTCCCTTGAAGGTCATGTGTTCGAGGAAATGGCTCACGCCGGCCACCGGGTCGCTCTCGTCGCGCGAGCCGGCCCGAACGAAGAACCCCACCGCCGACGAGTGGGCCTCGGCGTTGCACTCGGCGATGATCTGCAGGCCGTTTTCCAGCGTGTGGCTACGAAACTCCACTATAAGACTCCGTTGGGGACCTTCAACTCGCTGGGGCCGAGCGTTACCACGGTGAGATCGCCCGGCGGATGTTCGGCCAAATAGGCATTGATACTCTCGCACGAGAGTTCGTCGACCAGCCGGCCCAATTCGTCCAACGTACGCACGCGGCCGAGGTGATACCAATCTCTCGCGATGGCCGAACTGCGGGCGGAACTCGATTCCTGCTGCATGATCAGCGCGCTCTTGATCCGGGCCTTCAGCCGGCGGAGTTCGTCGGGCTCGATTCCCTTGGCCAGATGCTGCAACTCGGCCAGCATCACGTCGAGCGTCTCTTGGGCTCGCTCGGCGCTGGTGCCGGCACAACAAAACACGCCCGCCCGATCGCGCAACGTGTGATATGCCGCATGCACGCCGTAGCACAGCCCGCGGCGCTCGCGGACCTCGGTAAACAGTCGGGAACTCGATCCGTTGCCCAACACGCCGGCCGCTCCCCAAGCGGCGAAGTAGTCGGCATGGCGATACGGCACGCCCGGATACGAGATGCCGACCTGCGTTTGGCTCGAATCGTACGGCAGATGGCTATATCGGGAACCGCGGGGCTGCTCGACGATCTGCGGCTTCTCGCCCGGCTGCCACTCGCCCAGCAGGCGGCCGACAGAGACCATCAAACTCGGCCAATCGAAGCGTCCGGCCACGCCCAGGATCGTTCCGTTGGAGCGGAAGTGCTGTTGGAAATGGGCGCGGACGTCGTCCGGCCCAATCGCCTCGAGCGACTCCTGCTCGCCGTGAGCCGGGCGTCCCCACGGATCGGGATAGTGCCGGCGCCGCATTTCGAGAGCGAGTTTCTGGGCAGGCTCATCTTCCACCGCCCGGAGCTCCTGCAGCATCGCCATCCGCCCGGCGTCGATCTGATCCTCCGGCAAGTGCGGCCGGCGGAGCAGATCGGCAAAGATCGCCAGGGCCTCGGGCAGGCTCTGCGCGAGCGTCGCCCCGCTGAAAGCCGTATGCGCATTGGAGACCGACTCGTGACGCTCGACGCCCAGATTGTCCAGATCGAGTACGAATTGGCGGCTGTCGCGTGGGCCCGCCCCGCGCAGGGCCATCTCGCAGGTGAATCCGCTGAGCCCGCTCCGCTGGGCCGGATCGTAGACGCACCCGGCCGGCACCAGGAACGTCATGGCGGCGGACTGCACGGAGGCCATCGGCTCCCCCAAGAGCACCAAACCGTTGGAGAAGGTGTGGGAGAGGATCGACTGGCTCACGTAGGGTCCTTCTCGGGCGGGTGGAATGGGTTGGGCCGAAACGACGGATTGGACCACAGGGTTGGCCGTTGTGCAACCCCCGCCGCACAATGGTCACGAACAGGCGGTCACCAGTGGGCGGTCACGAGTAGGCCACTTCCGCGGCCTTGAAAACCGTCTTGACCAATGAGAAGCCGGCTCGCTGATAGAGGCGGATCGCCCCTTCGTTGTTCGCGGTGACTTCGAGGAAGACTCGCTGCATACCGGCCTTGCGGAACCCCTCCAACGAGCGATACAGCAGCCGGGAGCCAAGTCCGCCGTCGCGATGGCCCGGTGCAATGCCCAGGTTCTGAATCGCCCCCAATGCCTGGCGATTCCTGATTCCCTGGATCGTGCCACAGTACTCCGGCCGCGAGTTGCCCGGCGGCGTGTACACGGCCAGCCAGGTGGCCCCCGGCAGAAAGCCCGGCTTGCGAACGATCTGCCGCATCAGACGTCGGCATCCGGAGAACTCGCCCAAGCAGGGGAAGACGTTGGCGTCGATCTCGTCGCGGAAACTGAGATACTTGGCCTTGGCAAACGCATCCAGCAGCGACGGATCCCAGGCAAGGAACTCATAACCCTGCGGCGGTTCGCTGTCGGAGAGATCGCGACCGGCCAGGTCCATCTCCATGCGATATCGTTTGAAGTAGGTGAGGTTCATGCGATGCGACGTTCCGCTGGGTACCACGCACCAGTGACATCGGCAATCCGAATGCCAATCGTGCCGCCTTTTCCCCCTTCGCCGCACAGTTGCTATAGGCCGTACGCCGTGGCAGCGACACCTGCTACGGTTACACCCGCCACGGCGCACGCATCGGCTGGTTGACCAGCCGGTTGGCCTCCTCGTCGCCGATCACCTGCTCGGCCACCGGGTCGTAGCGGATTCTGCGGCCGGTGCGGATGGCGATGTTGGCCAGATGGAGGATCGTCACCGCCCGATGGGCCGCTTCGGCGTGCCCGCCGGCCTGGCGACGCGTTCGGACGGCCTCGACGAACGAGAGCAGCGGCTCCGGATCGGGCGTGGCCGCGATCTTCGCTTGTGCATCTGCGTTGAGATCGCCCAGGCTCACCCCCCGGACCGGTTTTCGATCGTAGCCCGGGCCCCATTCGCCGCTCTCGAAGACCAGCGTGAACCCGTCGGCATATTTCATTTCGACCCACGCCCACAGCCCGGCGGCTTCCGGGTGCGACGGCGGCGCGAAGGCCTCGATCTCCACGGGGCTGGTGTCGTCCTTGGCATAGGTCCACTGCGTCGGGTCCATATAGTGCTGCCCGAAATCGGCCAGCCCGCCGCCTTCGTAGTCCCAGTAATAGCGGTGGGTCCAGCCGAAGCGGTGCGGATTGTGTGGCCGCAACGGCGCCGGGCCGCAGTACATGTTCCAATCGAGGTTCGCCGGCGCCGGCTGTGTCTTGTAGCAGATCTGCCCGCAGTATTTCCGCACGTGAAACCCGCCGCGATGGATATGCACCGCCTCGCAAGGCTTCAGCAGGCCGCTTTGCATGATCTTGTGGATGAGGATCGCGCCGGGGTCTCGAGACGCCCGAAAGCGGCCGCCGGTGCCGATCTGGAAGAGGCGTCCGTAGCGCTTCGAGGCGTCAACCACGGCCCGGCCTTCGGCGATGAACTTGGTCATCGGCTTTTCGCAGATCACGTCCTTACCGGCCTCCATGGCGGCCACGCTGATCGAGGCGTGCCAGTGGGGTGGCGTGGCCACGCTGATTACGTCGATGTCGGGCCGCTCGAGCAGGCGGCGGTAGTCGGAGTAGATCGTCTTGTTGTCGGCCCGGTCGAGGTATTTTACGTCGCATCGCGCCGCCAATCGATACTCGCCGCCGACACCCTGGATATACGAGCGGACGTCTTCCCCGCTCTGGCTGCCGCAGCCGATGATCCCCACCACCAGCGCCTCGCTCGGCGGCACCTCGGCCGGCCCGCCCAACACGTTTCGCGGCACAATCGACACCGCCGCCGCGGCAGCCGCCGTGCCTTTGAGAAAGCGGCGGCGATCGACCCGATGGTTGTCCGTGACCATGGCGATTCCTCCCTTTAGGGCTTGTGTGTCATACGGCCGACAGTCTAGCGCGCCACGCCGGCCGGGTCGAGCGCCGTGGTGTGGAATCGGCCGTCGACGACCTCGGTGAGCACTCATCCCAACTCCGCATGGCAGGCCATTCCCGGCGGTGAATGGGGCCGTAGGCATTCGTCTAACCCGTTCGTAGTGCCCCGATTCATCGGGGCCGTGCAGCGGAATCCCGCGAAAGACCGCATGAATGCGGTCACTACGAACGGCTCTTGACGGGTTGGGCGATTGCTTACATGGGGCCGTTCGTAAGTCATGGTGGAAGCAGGCCTTACGTTGTCGCCGAACCGTAGAATGCGTCCGTTTCTTCCCCCGGCAGATTTTTCAAGAATTTTGGGGCTTCTCCAGGGAAAATGCTTGCGTTTGTCGCCAGTAGTGGTAGGATCAGCGTCGTGCCGTTCGGGTAGGTTGCCCGGTATGGGCTGCTTGGACGGTTGCGAGGTCTGATCTGTCTCTCCTGGATCAGCTCGAGGTAGCGCTGGCTTCCCGGCAGTACCGCCATCCCAAGAGGGTGTCGGTCGTCTTTTCGGGTGTTGTCCGTTCGGCCCGTTGCCGGTAGCCGTCTATGTCTTCAGCCCCGGCCGCCGCGCGGCAAGTTTGTGCCAAGATCGTGTCCCGATCAGCCATAGTCCCCGTTTCAGTAAAGGAAGTGCGTCATGTTGCGAACGTTCCTGACTGCTGTTGTCTTGATCGTGGTAGTGCTGACGGCGTGGCCCGTTCGGGCCGGCAGCCACGATGAACTCAATCCGGGCGTGTGGGACCCGGATACCACGCCGTATGGCCAGACATACGGCCAGTGGGCCAGCGACTGGTGGAATTGGGCAGAACACGAGCCGCCGGCCACGCACGCCGCAGGCGATCCGGACGGGCGGTTCGGTCTCCTCAACCAACAGGGCAACGTCTGGTTCCTCGCCGGGAACTTCGGCGGCGTGTCGGTCCGCGATCTCGTAGTGCCGGAAGGAACGGCCTTGTTCTTCCCGATTCTCACCTACGGGGCATGGGAGCCTACCGACGGAGCCAACGAGCAGGAGTTGCGCGACACGGCCGATTTCTTCATGGCGCCGAATCTCATCCGCTCGTTGTCGGCCAGCGTAGACGGCGTCAGCCTCTCTGACCTATCCGACTATCGGGCCGCATCGCCGGCCGGCGGTTTCCAACTGGACGTACCGGCCGGAGCCCGGTTGACCGAGCCGCCCGACGTCGGCGAGGGACTCGAAGCGAGAGACCATTTGGCCGTCACGGATGGATACTGGCTGATGCTCGAGCCGCTGTCAGCGGGCGACCACGTCGTCAAATTCCAGGGAGCCCTCGGCCCGTCCGATAACGAAATCTGGTTTGAGCTGGACGTGACGTACCGCATTACACCCGAACCCTCCACTCTCATCCTGTTGGGCGTGGGTGCGTTGGGGCTGGTGGGCTATGCGTGGCGACGCAAGAAGCGGTGACCGTGGCGAATCCGCATTTGCGATGGTCTCGGAGGGCGACGTTGCGGGCGTTCTTGCAGCAACGGCGGTAGGTCCTGTTGCGGCGTCGAGCCGACACGAGTAACTAGGCCCGCTTCGGAGGCCCTCCCCGTGCCATCGGCTCCGCCGGTGGTCACTCACTCGTTATTGTCAATCCATCCGGTCGGCCAATCATACGCTTTACTGTGAACCAATCTACGGACACGTCGACAGCCGACTGCCCGGCATGTCCATCCGGGCGGTATTCTTCAGCAACTCGGCGATCGGCTCGAACGTCGCCAGGATTCTCTGATAGTCGGGATCGTCCGTGGTCTGAAAGACGGCCCGGCCGCACTTCTCGCTGCCGCCGGCCGATTTCGCCAGCGGAGCAGCCAGAAAGCCATTCCACTGCGGGCTGGTGATCCGCACGTAGAACGAGCGCGGAATCCCTTCGGCGTGACACGACGCGCAGCGCGATTTCGCCACGTCCGCCAACACGCGATCCAGTTCCGCGGGAACCATCCGTCGGCAACCACGCAGGTCGTAGTGATTCGAGGAACTCGTGCCGTAGTACGGCACGTTCAGGTCGATCCAGGCGAATACGCGGCGGCGCTCGGCGTCGCTGAGCTTCACCCGCGGGCGGTCATCGGCGTCCGGGTGGCCGTCCAGGACGATCTCGGCCAGGCGGCTTACGGGCGAGCCCCAGGTCTTCGGAGCGATTTGCAGGATGTTGTCTTCGGCGCCGTTATAGGTGGGAATCCACTTCGTGTAAGGATTCGTCCCCACGTCGAGGATGTTCTTTCGCCGGGAAAGCCCGCCCTGGTTGGGATCGGTGGCCAACGTGCCGGCTCGGGCAAGCGTTTCGTACGAGACGTTGAAGAAATCGGTCAAGTCGCCGCTCAGATCGACACCGCCGGACGGCTCCAAAGGGTGATGGCAGTCGACGCAATGCCGATCCAACACCGGCTGGACGACCTGCGCGTAGCTGAAACCGGTCAGCCCCCATTCGGGCGGCGGAGGTTCCCGCGGCTCGCCGTGCAGCGCCGTGGGCAATTCGCGCACGCTGGAGGAAGAGAGGCGGTGCTCGTGGCATCCGATGCACCCTTGCACTTCGCCGGGCATCAAGTGCGTAAAGCTCCGCATCCGCTGCACGGCCCGTCCTTCCGCGTCGATCGCCATAAAGTAGATCGGCACGCCGGCGGGCACCTTGAATACGGCCGACCCGTCTTCGGCCACCGGCACGTATCCCCAGACTTTCTTCGGGGCGTACGTCGCGCCGCAGGAAACGACCGGGAACTGAAACCCGAACGCCGCCCGGCTCAGCGGTGCCAGCCGGCTCTTCTCGATCTCCTGCACCACACAGATCTGTTTCACTTCGCCCCGTTTCACCTGCGGCTCGAGTCCCTTGTAGACGTCTTGAAGATAGACCGTGGCCCAGTTGCCGTCTTCCGGCGCCTCGGGCAACCGCGACGGCGAGACCGGCGGACGCCGCCGCGGACGCAGCGGCCGGGCACCGTAGAATCCGAGTCCCCCGGCGGAGACCTTCGGGCGGAGGATCTCCCATTGACGCGTGCCGGCGTAATCGCGCAACAGCAGCGTGCCGCGGCGAGAAACCAGGAAGTGCCGGCCGTCGACCGGGTACGGGCTTTCGTACGGCCCGCGAACGCGGTCGTCGGTGGCAAATCCCCGATCGACGCGCCCGACGGCGACTTCGGGTGTGAGGTTGCGAATGGCCGCCTGGGCGTTCACGCCGCGCGACGGGTCGATGATCCCGATCGCGCCGCGGCAGGGGCCGCCGTGACCGGTCATCGTGCAGAGGAACGTCGTGGTGCCCGGCACCGAATGGGCTTCCATGAACGTGCCCGGCGTGAGCACGCGATTGCCGAAGACGACCGACAAGCCGGTCCCGTCGGGCTTGATCGTCCACAGGCTTTGGATGGGGATCGCCGGCCGGTCGACGTATTCCCAACGGCTGTAGACGATCTGGCCGTCGGCCGCCACGCTGGGCGTGAAGTCGTTCAGATAGTTGGCCGAAAGCCGCCGCACGTTTCCCCCGTGGCGATCCATCCGGTGCAACACGCCCACCGGCGAGGTCCAGCAGTAGGCAAACGCCGGCTTGCGGGTCGAGAGAAAGGCGATCCCGCCGTCGGGCAGCCAGCAGGCGTTGAAGTTGTGGGCGTTGCCGTCGGTCAACTGCACGGGATCGCCGCCGTCGACGTCGACCCGATAGAGTTGATAGGAACGATCGCCGGCGGCCTTCCAACTGAAGAGCACTTCGCGGCCGTCGTACGAGAGATCGCAGTCGAGGATCTGCCCGGCCGGCGAGGCGACCAAGTCTCGCAGGGCCGGCACACCGTCGTCGACCGAGAGGATCACCAACCCGCCGCCGGGATGAAAGTCTTCGGCGTGATAGGTGTAGACGTGCGTGGGGTTGATCTCGCGCCGCCGGATGGCCACCAGTCGGCGGCAGCCGATCGCGTCGGTCCAACTCGTGTCTTCCCCGATCACGGCCGCCTCTTCCCCGCGCCGCAAGATCTGGGCCAGGTCGTCATCGGTAGGGCTTGCCGCAAAGACCATGATCTCTGCGGCGCCCGGGTTGAGGCCGCCGTGCGAGTTGAGAAATCGCAGTGTGATCTTGCTCAGTGCCGTTGTCTTGGGGAGCTTGATGCGCTGAGGGCCGTGGACCATTTGCAGCGATCCGCTGACGGCCGGCCGCCGTGCGCCGTCCAGGTAGACCTCGTAGTCGCGAAAACACTCGCTCATCATCCAGGCCGTGCGACCGTAGTAGACGATCTCGGCCACGTCGACCGGTTGCTTCCAGGCCAGCGTGAAGTCGGCAGCGTCGCCCGTCTTGCTCTTCCGCACGCACCAGGCGCGGTGGAATTCGGCCTCTTTGCCGTCGGGGGGCGCGACCACGCCGTCGACGGCAAACTCGGGCAGAAAACGGTCGTCGTGGACGGAAGTCGCCGAGACGGCGGCCGTCGGGGCAAGGTTTCCGTTATCCGCAGCGCGCGGCGTGGCCTGCGCACGTGAAGCGACGGCCAGCGACAAGCAGAATACGGCCGCTGCCGCGTTACGTCGACGTCGTGATCGCATACGCACCTCCCAAGGGCCTGGCATCGGCTGCTTGCCGGCGGGAAGCAGCCAACGGGCAAGAGCAGATTGCGAGCCTCGATCCGTCCACTTGCCGATACACTTTCGTCAGAGTCATTCATACTCCTACACGCCGCCGGACGCAAGAGCGCGGCGGTTTGGCCTCCAAAGCACGGTACGGAAGCGCGGCCCCGAAAGCGGGCCCGGGCATTGGCGCACGGCCCGGCGTGGTCTATGTTCTCAGATAGTGGGGGGCGCGCCGACGTTGCTTATCCGCAGGTCCGTTTTGCATCAAGAGAGGAAGTCGACAATGAAGAATCGCCTGACACGTGTGATCCTGACGGCCGCGTTCCTGCTGCCGACCGCCAGAGCATCTTTTGGCGTTCAGCCGGAGGACGCCCCGCAGCAGACGGTACGGCACAGCTACCTGTGCAGCGATATCGGAGCGAAGCGAGTCTTCAAGATGTCGGCGGCCGGCAAGATCGAGTGGGAGTATCCGGCCGACCAATGCACCGACGCCTGGATGCTCGAAAACGGCAACGTCCTGATGAGCTTCACCGGCAAGAGACGCGGCGTGCGTGAGGTCACCCCGGACAAACAGGTCGTCTGGAACTACGAAACCGAGAGCGAAGTCTGGGGCTGCCAGCGATTGCCCGACGGCAACACGCTGGTCGCCGAGTGTACGGGCAAGCGTCTGCTCGAGGTCGACGCCAAAGGGGCGATCGTCAAAACGGTCTCGGTCCCCTCCGGGGGTAACGTACACATGGGCATGCGCCATGCACGCAAGCTGCCCGGCGGCAACTATCTGGTCGGGCTGCTCGACGACAAGGCCGTGTGGGAGTACGACGCTTCCGGCAAGCGAATCCGAGAGATCAAAGTGCCCGACGTGGCCTTCAGCATGATCCGGCTGGAGAACGGCAACACGGTCATCGGCTACCGGGGCGGCGTTGTCGAAGTGGACACGAAAGACAACGTCGTCTGGCACTTGACGCAAGAGGACGTGCCGGACGTGAAACTCTACTGGGTCTGCTGCATCCAGCGGCTGCCAAACGGCAACACGGTCGTCGGCAACTGGTACATCCACAAACGCCGCGACGACAGCACGCCGTTCTTCGAGGTCACACGCGACAAGAGGGTAGTTTGGAAGGCGGCGTTGCACGAGCGGACGGTCGATCCGGCGTCGATCCAGATCCTCGACGTCGAGGATACCACGCTGCGCTGAGAGGACTGCACGGAGAGTCTCGATACGGGTGCCATGCCCACGCTTGCGTGGGCATGACGGGAACCTGCGAACGAATCACTTGCATGCCCACGCAAGCGTGGGCATGGCACCCGGCCTTCCGCAACAGACACAACCACAGGGAGAGAACTCTTGACAAGAACGGACGCACCCAACGGGATCTCGCCACCCACCCCGCTGCCCGAGCACGGAAGCCTCTGGTATCTCTCGAGCGTTTGCACGGTGGCGGCCTTGGGAGGACTGCTCTTCGGTTTCGATACGGCCGTGATCTCCGGGGCCATCGGGCTGTTGAAGACGCAGTTCGAACTCAACGATTGGTGGGAGGGCTTCGTTGTCAGCTCGGTCCTGCTGGGGTGCATCACCGGGGCCATGGCGGCCGGGACGCTCAGCGACCGATTCGGGCGCAAGAAGATGCTGATCTTGGCGGCCTTGCTGTTTCTGGTCTCGGCACTCGGGTCAACCGTCCCGCAATCGCCGGGCCTGTTGATCGCGGTGCGGCTGATCGGCGGACTGGGCGTGGGAGTCGCGTCGATGCTCGCGCCGCTGTACATTTCCGAACTCTCCCCGCCCCACCTGCGCGGCCGCATGGTGGCCATGTATCAGTTCGCCATCACCGTCGGCGTCCTGGCGGCCTATCTCTCCAACGCGTTTCTTCTGCACCTGGCCCAGAACTGTAGCGAATGGTTCGCACAGGCCACGTTGCACTGGATCTTCGTCGACGAGCTTTGGCGCGGCATGTTCGGCGCCGAAGTCCTGCCGGCGGTTCTGTTCTTGCTCTTGTTGTTGGCCGTGCCGGAGAGCCCCCGCTGGCTGACCAAACAGCGGCGTGAAGGCGAAGCCATGGGCATACTCACCCGGGTTGGCGGGCGAAAAACGGCCACGGCCGAGATGAAGGAAATACGCGATACGATCGCGGAAGAAAGCGGTTCCGTGTGGCAGCTTTTCCAGCCGGGAATGCGGACCGCCCTAGTGATCGGCATTCTGCTGCCCATGTTTGCACAAGCCAGCGGGATCAACGTGATTATCTACTACGGCGAACAACTCTTCGATGCGGCCGGCTGGCAACTCAGCGACTCCCTGGGCGGGTTGGTGATCATTGGCATCGTCAACTCGGCGTTCACGCTGCTGACGCTTTGGTTAATCGACAGCGTGGGCCGCAAGCCCATCCTGCAGATCGGCACCATCGGCGCGGTCCTCTCGCTGGTAACGGTCGGACTGCTCTACCACTACGACGCCGCCGGCAGCCCCTGGCTCTTGGTGATGATCACGTGCTACATCGCCTGCTTCGCGGTCGGCATGGGGCCGATCCCTTGGGTCGTCATCTCCGAGATCTTCCCCACGCGGATCCGAGGCCGGGCCATGTCGTTCGGCGTGTTTGCGGTCTGGGCCACCTGTTACCTGGTTTCCCAGACGTTCCCTTGGCTGAGAGATAACATTGGCCCCGCTGGCTGCTTCGCGCTCTACGCCTCGCTCTGCGCCCCGTCGATCGCCTTCGTCTGGCTGGTCGTGCCGGAAACGAAAGGTAAGACGCTCGAAGAGATCGAAAAGTCCTGGACGCGCTGAGCAACTCCGGAGACGACGGGGGTGGCCCGGTCGCTCTTGCGGAGCTCGCTTTGCCACGGTGACAAGCATGGTTCGCAAGAGCGCCCGGGTGGCGAAACCACAAAAGGCGCGCAGTCGGTACAGGAGCCTCTTGTGGCTGCCCCATCCCAACGATTGTGGCGATCCGCCGGGCGTGGTGATAGAATCGAACGTATGATGAAACACACCAAGCTGTACGTGTCGATGTCGCTCGCGGTATTCCTGCTCGGATGCCACCTTGCATTCCCCCTCCCGGTCCAAGCGGCCGACACCCCGGACATCCAGCGCAAAGGGCAGATCACCACCCGCAAGCCGGACGATCGCGTCACGGTCGAACTCAAGAACGAACAAGCCACCTACACCGTCACCAGCCGCAGCGGCATCGGCGGCGCAACCATCACGCCGCCGCACGGCTGGCCCGAGAAGGTCGTCCTTCGCTTGAATCTTCGCGGCCTGGAGTCCCTGCGCATCGTCACCCACACGGTCGATCTCCGCGCCTCCGTCCTCAGCCACAGCGGCCACCGCCGCTTGCTGCACCGGGTCGAAGACGGCAAGGAGCAACGGATCGACGAGGACAGCCCCTATTTCACCTCGATCCGCACACTCGACGCCACTGGCAAGCCCACGCCCGGGCTCCCCGAAGCCGGCGGCTGTTTCGAGGTCACGTTGCCCGCCGCCCTGTTGCAAGGCCGGCCGCTGTCGCTGCGGCTGGAGTGGATTGACTTCTATCGGAACTGAAGCGGGTGGCTTGGCGGCGGCACCGCACGCAGTGCCGGCGACCGCCGTTTGCATCCACACACCCGATCGCGGACAATGAAGCAATAGCCTGGGCTATCCCCAAAGGGCATACACGCGACCGATTGCCGCCGCCGGGTGCGCTGGAAGCTATGCGCGGCGCTCGGCACGTCGCACGGGAAGACGTCATGAAGACCGGCCGGTTCTCTGTTTTCTTGGCAATTGGCATTTGGCTCTTGGCAGGCGCTCCGGTCTTCGCGAACGACAAAGAGGTCGACCGGCTACTGGTCCAACTTCGCGTAGGCCTGCCAGAAACCCGAGTCGCCGCGGCCGAGCGGCTGGGCGAACTGCGGCGAGATCCGGATCGCGTGGTGCCGGTACTCTCGCGGTTGCTGTCTGTGGATGACCGATGGCTCGGCGGGACGGCTGCGGCAGCTCTTACGCGTTTTGGCGAAAGCGCGGTGCCCCCGCTGGTGGCCCAACTCAAGGGCCCACGCGATGCCCAAACCGAAGCGATGGAAGCCCTGTGGTGGCTTGGGCCGGCGGCCAAGGACGTCGTGCGGGACGTGACTCGCGTGTTAAAGGAGTCTGCCGCAAGAGACGAGTATGAACCCCGCATGCTGATGTGCGAAGCCGTCCGGACACTGGGCGAAATCGGTCCCCACGCGGCGCCGGCCGAGCGTTTGGCGGCTCAGCAGGCCGGCGACGACTCGGATCTCGCCGCGGCCATCTTCCACACCTTGCTACCATACCGGCGATTGGCGCTGGGCTATCTAACGGCACATCCCACGATGCCGTCGCGATTGCAGATCGATACGGCGCTGCAACTGAAGGCGAAGTCGTCCGCAGAATACACCGCGCTGAAACGTGCGGTACTCGAGCGCGACGACCTCCCGCTACAAGTGATGGTCGCCCTGCGCGACGCGCGTTACATCGCCGTCATCAAGACCCGCATGCCGAAGGTCGACGCCCATCGCCGGTCGTATTTGGCAGCGTGTGCCCGGGCGCTGGGCGATCCGCCGGGCCGCGTGGTGAGGATTTCCGAGAAACGGCCGGGCGATTTTCGCCCGGCCGGCGATCCTCGCCGCGTTCACGAGAACATGCAAACACACGGCGACGGCGTCACGCCGGTGATGATTACCGGGCGGATCGTGATGCCCGACGGGCTGCCTGCGCTTGGGCCGAAGTTCTTCCTGGCCAACGACACCATGTTGCTCGCCCAGAAGCGGAAGGACCCGGCCCCACTGCACTACGACCGCCGCACCGGCCGCTTCGTCTTCCGCACCGGCGTTTTCGCCGCGTTTTCCATCGGCGAGGGCCCCCGCGAACCCGGCCCCTACATGACCGGCCGCCGCGAGGTGATCGTCCAAGCCCAAGGCGCCAAGCCGCTGACCGTGTGTTTCTACGACGAGATGCCGGACGTGGAGGTTACGTTGAGTTGGAAGAAGTAACGGCCGCATCCATTACCGACGCGATCTGAGACGATTCCGTTTGATCGCGAGCTGCATTTGACTCTTCGCTCCGCCCTCTCTGATAGGGTCGGACGAGCCTCTTCTTTCGGTGGGTCTCCTATCTCAGTCGCGTCTATGCCACGTGAAGCGGCTCCTACGATCGTCGCCCGGCTCCACTTGCGCTGAGACTTGCGCCATTCACGAGACGACTCAAAACGACCCAAACCGACTCCAACTCACCGTCGCCCGTTCGTACGTCACCGGGTTGAACAACTCCAGGAGAATCTCGGTATCGCTCTCCAACGGGCCGGTGGGCCAACGGATCATGTCGTAGAAGTCGTCGGGGTGCATCTCGACGACGTCCAACACCGTGCCGTCGACCCGGCGGACGGCCAACAACTGCCAAGTGAGCAGCCGCCGCTCGGTTTCGCGGTCGCGCAACGACGGGTCGATCGAGGTGATCGTCAGCCGGCCGGCGCGGGGCTGAAAGACGAGGCCCGGGCGGTAGGTGCGGATGCGGATCCAACTACTGAACGACGTCAGCAGTGTGGGACTGAAGTACGCGGTATGGGCGTCGTAGAGCGAAGCCAGCGAATCGAGGTAGATCTGGCAGAGCCGCTCGTCATTCATCTCCCGGGCTTGTCGGGCGATCCGCCGGTAGCGGCCCGCAAGCTGCGACTGCACCTCGTCGAGCGGCCGGCCGTGCAGCTTCTCGATCAATAGCTCGCCCTTGAGCTGCAGCCGCCAACGCTCTCGCAGCGCGTTGCCGGTGGCTGCGTAATCTTCATAGTGAAGCGGAAGCGATTCATCGATCGAGTAGTCTTGCTCGACGGCCAAGAGTTCCTCGGCGCGAGTGGCGGCCTCCTGGGTCCGCTGTCGATACCTCTTGCGCACCCGTTGGGCGAATCGAAAGTCGCCGTCGGCGGCCAGATCGTCGAGGCGTTCCTCGAAGCGCCGGAATTCCCGCACGTCGGATTGCCGAAAGTACATCCGCCCCGGGTCGAGCCGGTCGAGGAAGGTCTGGAGCCATTGCCGCGACAGTTCGTCGTCGAGCGGACGGTGCGAGATATGATCCTTCTCGAGTCCCGCCACCGCGGCGCGAATCGCCGCGCACGGGTCGAATGCGTCTTCTACCGCGACGGCGCTGCCGACCGGCGCGAGCAGCCACAACGATAGCGCTGCGCCCGACAGTGTCTGGCTCGAATGCATGGCCTCGGCTCCCCGTTGAATCACCATTTGACGGGCACGCGCCCCATGACCGGCACTCAAATGCCGGGGGCCGGCCTCTACCAGGCGCACGTTACCTTGGCCACCTGACGTTACCGGGTTCTACCACGACGGCGCCGGCCCCACAACAGCCCCAAGCCACCCGCCAGCAGCAAGGCGAGCGTGCCGGGCTCGGGGACGACGTGGATCGAGCCGACCTGCGGCTCGCCGCCGAAATGGGTGATGTACTCCAGGCGGAATTGGCCGACGTCGGTGCCGGGGGCGACCAGCGAGCCCAGCTCGATCTCGGCGTAGGTCATCGGCCCGTTGAATCCGCCTTCGCCGACCGTGTTGGCATTGGCCGAGACGAGGTTTGCCAGGTCGCCCAAGGGCAAGACGTCCCCAATGGCGGCCAGGGCCGAACCGTCGAACGCGGCGTCGCTGATCAGGCTCCAATTCAGCACGCCTTCGACCTGCACGCGGAACCGGCCCGTGGCCGGGTCGTATTCCGCGGCGGCAGTGCCTTGGGTGGCCGGGCCGGCGTCGCCGGTGAAGTTCGAGATCAGGTCGGTGATGTCCTGGCCGTCGACGTTCCCGTCGCCACGCCCGAGAACGCCTCCGGCCGTGTCGCTCTTGAGCCAGTCGCGGTCGGCGGGATCGCCGGGCCGGCTGAAGTTGGTGATCAGGTTGGTAATGTCCTGGCCGTCGACCCGGCCGTCGCCGTTGGCGTCGCCGCCGCCGGCAATTAACAGCGAGGCATTGACGGTGAAGTAGTTCGGCGGCGTGGCGGGGGGAAACGACTCGACGTAATCGAGCCCCAGGTTGAACACGCCTTGGCCGAGATGCCCGACGGAAACCGGCTCACCGTCGCCCGGCGAAGGCGGCACCGCATCGAACGCCCCGGCGATCACGCCTTCGGCGATCGAATCGACAATCGGCACGGTGATCGTCTTTCCCTCTTCCGCGGGCAACACGGCGCCGGGGCGGATTTCGAGCGTACCGCCCAGTCGCAGATCGGCGTTGCCGGCGTTGACCAGTTGCCCCTTGGCGGCGCCGTCGAGATCGATCACCAGCGTGGCCGTGTCGGTCAGCGACACGTCGCCGCCAACGTTCAGCGTGCCGGCGGGAATCACGGTTCCGGCCAGATCCAGGTCGCCACTTAGGGTGCCGCTGCCGGTGACCGTTCCGGCGACTTTCGTCCGGGTGAAGTCGGGAGCTTGCTGACCGGTGATGCCTGCGAGGTAAAGGGCGTTCACTTCGGCGGGCCCCAGTTCGCGGTCCCAGATGTACAGTTCATCCATTAGGCCACGGAAGAAGTCGTCGGCGTCCCAGTTGCTTTCGCCAATGTAGTTGTTCACCCGCACCACGTTGGCCGGCACGCTCTTGCCGCCTTGTTCGGAGAGCAGGTCACCGTTGGAATAGACCCGCATCGTGGCCCCGTTGGCCGGTCCGTCGTCGCAAGTAACGGTGATGTGTTGCCAGGAATACGTGCTGAATACGTTGTTGACATTGGCCTGTTCGTCGCCGCCGGCCGTGTCGTAGAACCCCCATCGCAGGTTGCTGCTGGTACCGTTTCGGGCCAGGACGATGTTCGAGTCGCCGGCGTCGTTGCCGAAATCGATCACGCGCGCCCAGTTGGTAAACCCTATGGTATAGACCCAGCCCGAGACGGTGATGCCGCCGGTGAAATCGGCGTAGCCGTCGGGCACGTCGACGTAGCCGGCGCCGTCGAAGTTCAGCGCGCCGCCCACCTTTCCCCGGGGCATCCAGGGAGCGGTCAGCCCGATCACCGTGCCGTCGTGCGCCGGATCGACCGAGTTGGCGGCGGTGGTGCCGACCGTTTCGTCGAAGGCCCAGTGGGAGATCGGCGCCCGAGGGCCGGCGACGTCGATCGTGCCGTTGACGTCGAGCACTTCCAGCCCCGTGGCCAAGTCGGCCGCACCCACGGCAAAGTCGCCCGAAGCAGCCGTGATCACCATGCCCGAACGATCGAACGACTCCGTGAGGCGGACGACGCCGTCGCCCGTGCTGACCGTTCCGCCGCGGAGCGTGAGGCTGGTGCCGGAGAGGCTTCCGCCGGGGTTGACGTCGATCCGTCCGCCGCCGGTGACGCGGATCTCGCCGGTCGACAACGCGGCGTTGAGTTCGAGCGAGCCGCCGTCGACGATCGTTTTCGAGGCGATCGGCGCGGAGAGCCGGCTGACGGGGATGAGTTGCTTCTCGATTCCCGGTCCGGCCCATTGGACGTGGAGTCCGGCCCCACCGCCGCCCTCGTAAAACCCGACGAGCAACGGGTGCTCGCCGGCGGTGAGACTCACGGCGCCGGCAACTTCGCTGCCGCCGATGCCGTGGAAGTCGTTGTTGTTGACCACGATGTTGCCGTCCAGGGCGACGATCGTGCCGTCGTCGCTGGCAGAGAAGAAGGTGTAGTCGCCGTCGGCGGGCACGTTGAGCATGCCCTCCCAGAAGGCCACGATGTTGTTGCCGCCGACGTTGATGCCGATTCCGGCGAACGGGTTGTTGCCGCCGCCGACCGAGTTGGCGCCGCCGCCGATCGGCAGGTCGAGCGGGATTTGCAGCAGTTCGGTCACGTTGGCCGGATGGTTGGCGCGGAATTCCGCAATGCTGTCTTCCTTGCCGGGAGTGTTCGGGTCGAACAGATTGTCGAACACGTCCCAGCCGTCGGCCGCCGGCCCACCGGAGCCGCGGAAGCCTTGGGCGTTGAAGTCGTAGTATTCGCCGGTCAGCCCGGCCGCCAGCCCGCCGTTGGTGGTCACCTCCGCGTTGACGATCATCTTCGCACCGCCGCTGACGAGCAGATCGGACGTGTTCGGCAGCGGCACGTCGACCGTTACGGTCCCGCCGGCGGCAGCGGTCGAGCCGGCGTAGTCCTTCGGACCGACGTCGGTAAGATTCACCGTGCCGTCGATCGCGCGGAGCCCGCCGGCGCCGCTCACCGGGCCGTCGACGTTGAGCGTGTAACCGTCGGCCGCCTCCAGCGAGAGGTTGGCGTGATTGGAGAACGTCAGCCCGTTGGCGGCACTGCCGTAGGTTAGCGTCGCGCCGGCCACGCCGCCGGGCACTTCGGCCACGCCTAGTGTGCCGTCGCCCTCAATGGCCAAGGCTACGTCGTAGGCCTGATCTCCGCCGGTGCTGGAGAGCACCAGCCCGCCGCCGTTGAAGCTGATCGCGTCGGTGCCCAGCGTGGTGCCGGCCGCGTCGATCAGGGCCACGAGTTCGCCGCCGTAGAGTTCGAACGTGGTGTTCTCCAGGCCAGTTCCCGGCTTGTCGATGATCGTCCGCGCGGTGCCGGCGATCTCGAACACGGCCTCGCGGCCGCCCGCGTCGATGCCGCTGGTGCCGGTAAGGATGGTGTCCGAATTGGAAACGATCCCCACCGTCGCCTCGCCCTCGCCTCCGATGCCGGCCGTGGCGAAGCTGATCGGCGCGCCGGACGTGGTCAACGTGACGTCCGGATCGAGGCTCAGCGGCCCCAGCATCAAGCTCACCGTATCAGAAGCGACCAACTCGGAATCGGCGACGACCGACACGCCGTGCGTTGCGAGGTCGGTTGGCCCGAATCCGATCATGGTGCCGATGCCGTCGGCCGAAAGGGCCGTGTCGTAGATGGCCACATCGTCGATCATGCCGTCCCAGTAGGCCTTCGACCCGTCGCCGATGGTGAAGCGGTTGATCATCGCCGTCAGGCCGGTCGTGTTCTGCATCGGCGACGTGGGGGCGTCGTCGAGCACGCCGTCGATATACATCTTGAAGCCCACGCCGTCTTCCCAAGTGACGGCCACGTGCTGCCATTCCGTGGTCTGCACGTTTTCGGACGATTCCTGCTGGTCCTGGCCGCGGTTCAGCGCGCCGCCGCTGGCGGTCGTGGTGATGCCGATCTTCATGAGGTTCGTGCCGCCGGCAGTGGCGCCGACCGAGTCGTATCGCAGGCCCCAATGGTCGCTGCCGCCGCTGTCGACGCACTCCCAGAAGCCGCGGTCGATGCCGGCGGCGTTCGACTTGATCCACATCGCGATGGTCAATTGGGCCAGGTCGTTCAGATAGTTGCCGGCGGCCGTGTCGGTGGCGTCGTCGCCGTTGCCGTCGAAGGTCAAGGCTCCGCCCAGCAGGCCGGACGCCGTGTAGGCCGTGTCGCCGCGAAATTGCAGGTTATGGCCGTTGCCCGAATCGTCCAGCCCGGGGTTTGCCGGGTCGTCGAAGCTCCAGTAGGCGATGGCACCCTCCGGCGCGGGCGTCGGATTCCAGTCGGCCTTGCCGGCAATCACCAGCCGACCGCCGGAAAGTTGGGCCTGCGTCGATCCGCCCCACGAGCCCAAGCCCGACATCCGCAACGTGCCCTCGTTGGCGTCGATCACGGCGTTCTCCATGTTCAGGAGATCGCCGTCTTCGAGGGTCAGCGTGGTTGGGCCGGCCTTGGAGAACGTGAACGGTGCGTCGGTCGCGGCGCCGTCGATCGCAGCGTAGTCGGTGTCGACTCGCGGATCGACGCCGACTTCCGTGGCCCCTTGGGCAATCGTCGTCGAGGCAAACGTGATGCCGCCCGCGGCGCCGTCGGTCCGCAGGATTCCGTGCTGCAGCGTGAGCGGACCGACGTCGACGGCCCCCTTGCTGATCAGGTTCAAACCGCCGCCGTCGGTTACCTCCACGGCCATCGTGTCCGCATTGATCGGCCGATAGTCGGGCGAGGCGGCATGGGAGAGAAACCGCGGATCGATCGAGTCGCCCGCGTTGCCCTTGTCCCACCGCAACTCGATCCCCGATTCGCCGGTGATATCGTAGAACCCCACGACGAGATCGTGCAACTGGCCTCCCTGCCCGGCCGGCACGTTAAACGTGCCGATCTGCACGGGCGTGTCGTTGTCGCCCCGCTCATCGGTGACGATGTCGACGACGATTTGCCCGTCGATCCAGACGCGTGCACCGGTGTTTGCCTGCAACTCGAAGTTGTAAGCCCCCGTGGTCTCCATCAAGATCTTGCCGGTCCAGCGCGCCGCGAAGTCGTCGTTGTAGTTGTTGGCGGCCGGATCGAACAAGTTGGCAAAGATATCGCCGCCGGAGTCCGTGGTCCCACCGGTGGGGTAGTTCAGCGTGGGGAAACTGCCCACGGCGTCCGGCGTGAAGGCGTCGAACCCGCTGCCGTTGGCCCCGTCGAGGATCGACGTCAGCCGGATCGGGTCGTAGAGGTCGGCCGGGTCCACTCCGGCGCCGTAGAACTCGCCGCCGAGGCCGGGCCCGGCCGGATAGCCCTCTTCGGCCAGAGTCAACTGGCCGCCGTTGAGTATCAGCGGCCGGGTCGACGCGCCCAGCGGGGCAGCGGTGCGCGGGAAAAACACGCCGGCGTCGATCTGGAAGACGGTATCGGTCCGCACACTGAGATTATCGGCCATCAGCGTGCCGCCGCCGTCCTTGACGAACGTGGCTCCGCCACCGGTCGTTCGCAGCGTGGTCACGGCCAGGTCGGCCGATGGAAAGACGGTCGAAGTACCGGCAAACGTGAGGTTGCCCAGCGTACCGCCGCCGTGCTCGAAAGAGAGTTCCGAATCGTTGCCCAGGCTGATCGTGCCCGACGGCGCGTCGACACCGGCGACGATGTCCAGGCTCTTGCCGGCGCCGACGACAATCGAAGCCGGACCGCCCATCTTCACGCCGAAGGCCGCGTTGTTGCCCGTCACGTCGACCCGGCCGGAGTTGACGATCGCGGTGACCGACTGATCGGGAAACGCGGCTCCCGCTCCCCAGCGGTTGCTATTCCAATTGCCGGTGGAGCCGGCCCAGGTCATCGTCTGCGCCGATCGGACAAGCACCACGTTGTCGAATTTGGCCTCGCCGAGCTCGGCGTTGTCGTGCGAGGTAACGGCCATGCCGACATAGGGCGATGCCATCGCGATATCGATGCTGCCTTGGCTCGTCCAAGTCTCGCCGTCGGGCGAGTGGTAGCCGGTCAGCGTATCGCCGAACCGGGTCAATTTGACCCAATAGGGCCGAGTTCCGGGGCCGGCCACGCTCGACGACGTGCTTCCGCCCGGCGAAATCTCCCGATACTGAAAGGAGGCCCGAGGCGTGGAGGAGACCAGCATCATCGCGTTGGTGCTGACGTCGGTCAGTTCGTTGCGCACCATCACGCCCGCCTTGGCCCAACCGTCGGTGTTCGCCAGGTCGGTCACCCGCGCAACGATGATCGCGTCGCCGACCAGCGGCTCGGAGTCGTAGACGAAGTGGAATTCGTCTTCGTTTCCCCAGATGTCGTCGCCGCCGCCGTAAACGGTGAACACGTCGCCCACGGGATCGTGCCCGTAAGTCTGCGTAAACTGGGGGTTTCCGGGCTGGCCGATGTCTTGCTCCAGCCAGAGGGCCGAGGCCGAGGGACCGACGGCCAACACCGCGATTAGCGTCAACGGTCGCAGAATGTGTCTACTCATCACGTCTCTCCATGAGTAACGGAACTGGGACTTCCTGCCGAAACGGCATACGCGCGCAGACCCGGCCGATCCAAATCCTTGGCGGTAGGGCGCGGCGAGGGATTCGTCCCCGAACGGGCATTGCCGAACGGGCATTGCCGAACGGGCATTGCCGAACGGGCATTGCCGAACGGTCGCCGAAAGCGGAGGCTGCCTCGGGAAAGCATAGCGGCGTGGAGAAGGCCGCACGCTGCCTGGCGCGCTTCCCCACGACAGTTCTATCGATCGCTTCGATTATGGTCGAGGAGACGGATTTCGCAACCCCCTCCTCGAAAGGGCCGTTTCCATTACGGCCAATACGCTTGTAGTAGCTTGTCTACGGCGTCGGCGGCCGTGTTCTCGTCCGCATCTTCACCCGCCGCCGAGGCCTCCGATTCGCTGCCGGCGGGCACATCGATCATCCCGATGGCGTTGAAGAAGAAGGCCCCGTTGTTCCGCGCGATGATCTGGTCGGTAGCGGTGACGGACGTGTCGCGGTTGTAGTCGTAAAGGAAGTCGATCGGGGCCGGGTTGAAGAAGAAGCGGGGGTTGTTCCGGGCGAGGATCTGGTCGGTGGCCGTCACGTAGGCGTTGACGTCCGGCGCGTCGCCGGCCTCGCCGATGGCGTTGCCGAAGTAGAACACGTCGTCCTTACAGACCGCGGCCTCGCCGGCGGCCAGCACCGTCACCTGCAACCACTGCTTCTCGATCGCGTTGTCGGCCCAGATGATCGTCACCCGATCCGAATCGTTCACGCCCGCCCCGGGCCGTAGGGCAATCTCGGCCGGTGCCGGCGCCAAGTCCCACCCGGTCGGGTCGTTGCTGTTGCCCACGCGGAACTCGAAATCGTCGGCCGTAAGCACGGTCTCCGGCGGCAGGCTGTTGATGTCGACCATGACGCCGTTGATGCCGCGGCTGTAGCTGCTGTAGTTGGCGAAACCGCCCGTTTCGCCCGGCAGCAACGCGGTCTTGTCCGGTGCGATCGCGCCGTCGTCGTCCGCGTTGGCCGCCGCGTCGTTTTCGTCGAACGACGACCGGTTGTAGAACAGGTGCCGGGCCTCGACCGTGTTGCAGGTGATTTCGATCGTGCCTTCGGTGATATCCATCGGCCGCTGCGTAAAGTCGGAGGGGCCGCCGCTGACGTCGCCGATCTTCAACTCCCACGGGTTGTTCGGATCGCTCTTGAAGAACCCGGTCGTGTCGATCGTCACCGTGGCCAGCAGGCCGTCGGCCGCCACCGTGCCGGCCGCGGTGACCGTAATGGCGCCTTCCCATTGCGGGAACAGGTCCGCCGCGCCGGTGCCATCGGCGTCGGTCACGCCGACGTTGTTGCCCTCGAAGATCGTGCCGGTGACGACGTCCAGACCGGTGATCTCCGGGCCGTCGATGACTCCTCCGACAACCTCGGGACCTCCGTCGGCAACCTGCACGAAGAGATTCAGTCCCTGAACCGGCTTGCCGCCGGCCACGAACAACTGGATCTCTTGTCCCGGGGTGTTCGGCAACAACTCGTGATCGCCGACGATTATATCCACGGGGATTGGCAACACGTCGACCGCCACCGTGCCCGTGGCCGTGCCGCCCGCACCGTCGTCGACCGTGTAGGTGAACGAGTCGGCGCCGAAGTAGTTGGCCGTGGGCGTGTAGGTGAAGGAGCCGTCGGCATTGACCGTGGCCGAGCCATGGCTCGGCGGCGAGGCTAGCGCGGCCGTCATCGTCACGCCGTCCACGTCGGTGTCGTTACCCAACACACCGGGCGCGGCCTCTACGAGCGTGCCGTCTTCCATCACCTCGGCCGAATCGGCCACCGCCACCGGGTCATCGTTTACGCCGGTGATCGTGATCGTGACCGTAGCTGTGGCCGTGCCGCCGGCGCCGTCGGAGAGCGTGTAGTCGACCGTGTCGGTCGCCGTCTCGCCCGTTTGCAGGTGCTCGAACTGGCCGTCGGGATCGTAGACCACCTTGCCGCCGACGAGTTGCGCCGTGCCGGTCGTCGAGGCGGTGTCGATTGCTGTGATAGAAAGCACGTTGGCCGGAAGGTCGGCGTCGGTGTCGTTGGTGAGCAGGTCTGCCAGCAGGATATCTACGGGAGTGTCTTCATTCGTCGCCGCCGTGTCGTTACCGGCCACCGGGTCGAGGTTCACTTCGTCGACCGTGATCGTGATCGTCTCCGAATCGCTGAGGTTCGGCGCCCCGTCGTCGGTCACCGTGACCGTCACCGCGTAGGTTCCCGGGCCTTGGGCTTCGGTCGGAGTCCACGCGAACTCGCCCGTCGTGGGGTTGATCGTCATCCCCTCGGCCAGCGAGGCCGCGTCCAGATCGAACGCCAAGGCGTTCGCCGGGAGGTCCACATCGGTGGCCGTGGCCGTGAACGACAGCGTCGTCTCTTCGTCGACTGCCTGGTTGCCGATCACGTCCAACACGGGGGCCACGTTGACTTCACCCACGGTGACGTCGAACGTCTCCGAGTCGCTCAGCGAACCGGCACCGTCATCGGTCACCGTGAGCGTCACCGCGTAGGTTCCCGGGCCTTGCGCTTCGGTCGGAGTCCACGAGAATACACCCGTCGCCGGGTCGACCGTCATCCCCTCCGCCAGCGAGGCCGCGTCCAAACTGAACGCCAAGGCGTTCGCCGGGAGGTCCGCATCGGTGGCCGTGGCTATGAACGACAGCGTCGTCTCTTCGTCCACTGTCTGGTTGCCGATCGCACCCAGCACGGGGGCCAGGTTCACTTCACCCACGGTGACGTCGAACGTCTCCGAATCGCTCAGCGAACCGGCACCGTCGTCGGTGACCGTGAGCGTCACCGCGTACGTTCCCGGCCCCTGGGCTTCGGTCGGAGTCCACGAGAATACACCCGTCGCCGGGTCGACCGTCATCCCCT
>CAYYNP010000096.1:0-27017 GCA_964472545.1 uncultured Planctomycetaceae bacterium
ATCCTCCGCCAACTTGCATGGCAACTGGCTGCATAGCGGAACACCGGTTACACCCTTATGAATACCCGTCTGTATTGCCGCCTGCTGCTAGTCTGTTGCCCGATCGCACTTGGGGTGGGCGTTTCGGCTGCGACTGTCGATCCGGCCGTCGAATCGGTCGTTGAATCGGCTGGGGAGCCCAAAGCAGCCAAGGTCTTCAGTGCCGCCGAGTTGGTGCGGCAACTGGGCGACGACGCCTATCAGACCCGCCAACAGGCCGGCGAGCAGCTTGCCGCCATGGGGTTGGACGCCCGCGGGGCGCTGGAAGCCGGCGTGCAACATTCCGACGCCGAGGTTCGGCGGCGTTGCCGGTGGATCCTGCAAGACGTTTTGGAGGCCGACTTCCAACACCGGTTGCGGGTCTTTCTGGCCGACGCCGGCGGCGAGATGGAGCACGATCTGCCGGGCTGGGCACGTTTCAGCGAGTTGGTGGGCGACGACCAGGCCTCTCGAAAGCTCTTCATCCAGATGCTCAACGAGGAGCGGCCGCTGTTGATTTCCGCCGCGGCGGGGGCCCAACCGGCGGCCGACAGCTTCAAACTGCGGCTGAGCCAGGTCTACATGTCGCTGATCAACCCCGACCAGCAGCGTCGCAAGCCGCCCTCGCTGGCCACCTCCGCGGCACTGCTGTTTGTCAGTGCCGACGACGAAGCAAAGCTCCCGCAATCGCTGGCCGACAACAGCTATCTCGGCTCGCTGATCCAACAAGCCGGCTTTCAAGAGGGGCTCACCAAGGGTCCCAGCAAGGCGGCCGCTAGGCGTCTGCTCGGGCTCTGGATCAAGCGCCCCACGAGCCAGAACCTGCTGAGCACCAAGCTGCGGATGGCCGTGCAGTACAAGATCGAGGAGGGGTTGACGCTGGGCTTGCGCGCGGCCGCGAACAAGAACATCTCGGCCTACATGCGGGGATACGGCATCTCGGCGATCGGGCAACTCGGCGGCAAAGACCACGCCGCACGGCTGTTGCCCTTGCTGGAAGACGAGACCGAGTGTACGCGCCGCGTGGCCAACGGCAAGACGATGTCGATCGAGGTTCGCGACGTGGCCATGGCGTGGTTGATTCAAATCACCGGCCAGTCGCACAACGACTACGGCTACCAGGAACTCACCGCGCAGCAGTTCAAACGCGTGACGGAAAACTCGAACTACCAGCTCAGCGCCAGCTACTGCGTGTTCAAGGAGAAGGCCGAACGCGACAAGGCCCTGAAGAAGTGGGCGGCGTATCTGAAGAAGAACCCGCTGCCGAAGCCGCCGGAAGTACCCGACGCGGAGAAGCCGGCCGTGGATCCAAAAGCGCCCGCCGGCGCTGCCTTCAACCCGGTGGCAATCGCGATGGGGATGCCCGCGGCGATGCCGCCGATTCCCGACGACGACGGGCCGGGCACGGCTCCGCTGCAGCCGGCCGAACATCGCACTGTGCGGGCACTGAAGGTCGTAGCCTCGCTCTGCGAAGCGGGCCGCTACGGCGACGCCGCCCGGCTGTTGGGCGAGATCCTCGAAGACGGCTCGGACCGTTCGTTCCGGCCGGACATCGACGTGCCGCTGCGGCGCCACTTGCTTTCGGCCGCCGAGTTGCTCGTGGGGCGAATGCCCCAGCGGGGCAAAGAAGCCTACAGGCTGCAATTCGAGCCGGCCGCACGCGCGGCGCTCGAAGAGGCCGTGGCCGACGGCGGCCACGATGCCTTGGTGGGCGTCGTCAAGCGATTCTTCTACACCGACGCCGGTGCCGAGGCGACGTACCTGCTGGCGCTGCACTACTTCCACCACGGCCAACCGCTGCGGGCGGCATTGTACTGCGAACGCCTCGCGGGGCGAACCGACGATGCGGCCGCTTTCGAGCCCGCGCTGTCGATGTTGCTGGCCACGTGCTGGTCGCGTTCCGGGCGTCCCCGGGCGGCCGAGCAGGTGTTGCTGGCGATGCAGGCGAGGCATCCCGAAGCCGCGATCCACGTCGGCGGGGAAGATCGCGCCGTGTTCGAGCAGCCGGAGAACGCCCTGGCGTGGCTGGAGTCGTTCGTCGGCCCGCCGCACCATCCCGAGGCGGTCGGCGGCTGGCCGATGTTTCGCGGCGGAGCGGCGCGGAACATGACCACCGCGGCCGGCGCCCCGTTTCTCGAGTCGCACCCGATCACTACGGTCTGCGACGACCCGCTGCTGAAGAAGACCGTCGAGGCGCAATTCGCCGAGCGCACGAAGAAGCACCGCCCCACGCTGCCGCGGATGCACCCGCTGGTCGTGGGCGATTCGATTCTGCTGCGCACGGCGACCCACGTCCGTGCGCTCGATTTTGCCGACGGTACGCTGCTCTGGGAGTCGCCGCTGGAGGATGCGCTGGCGTACTTTCTCGAACACGGCAACGATCAGCAGAAGGAGTCGGAAGCCGAGGCCGTGAACGAGGGTATCGTACAGCGTTTCTGGCAAGACTCGACCTTCGGCACGCTCAGCAGCGACGGGTATTGCGTGTTCAGCGTGGAGGATCTCGGCTTCGGTTTTCGCACCGGCTATCAGCGGATGGTCGTGATGCCCGACGGACGCCGCCGGCTCGATCCGGGGTGGCTGAAAGACTACAACCTGTTGGTGGCGTACGACGTCGAGACGGGCAAGGTCAAGTGGGAGATCGGCGGGCCGGCCGACGTCGAGGGCGTGCGGCAGCCGGGCACGTTCTTCCTGGGACCGCCGCTGCCGCTGGGCGGCCGGCTCTACGCCACCGCCCGGGTCGGCGAGACGACGCGGTTGATGGAACTCGATCCGGGCTCCGGCGATCTGATCAGTGAGCTATCGCTGACCGAAGCCGGGCTGGCCCAGCCGATGCCGATGGGTATGTTTGCCCCGCAACTGTGGCTCGACGATCCCACGCGCCGCCACGGGCTGAGCCCTTCTTACGCCGACGGCCTGTTGATCTGCTGGACCTCTCAGCACGACGTGGTGACGGTCGATCTGGCCGGCCGCACGATCCGCTGGGTATACCAACTTCCCCGCGGCGAGGACCCGACCGATTCTCAGGCCCGGCTGGCCAGGATGCACGGCGTCTACCGGCCGCAGGAATCCGATCGGGCAAACTGCTGGACCGATGCCAGCGTGACCGTGGCCGAAGGGCACCTGCTGCTGACGCCGCCGGGGTCGAACCGCTTGACTTGCCTGAGCCTGACCGACGGCGAGTTGCGATGGTCGATCGAGCGCCGCGGCGGGCTCTACGTGGGCGGCGTCGATGGAGGCAACGCGGTGGTGGTCGGCTGTGGCGACGTGCGGGCGATCCGGCTGGCCGACGGCCGCGATGCCTGGCCGCCGGTGCCGCTGCCGCCGGGTTCGCTGCCCAGCGGCCGCGGATTCCTCGGTGACGGCCGTTATCACGTGCCGCTGAGCACGGCGGAGGTGGTTACCGTCGATTTGCAGGGCGGACGGCTGGCGTCGCGTTCTCGATCGCCGGACGAGATCGTCCCGGGCAACCTGGTTTGCTGCCGCGACGTGGTGCTCTCGCAGAACGTCGACGGCCTGCATCGATTCCGGCCGCTCTCGACGCGGCGGCAGGCGCTGGCCGACGCCGTCACACAGCGGCCCGACGACCCCAAGGCCCTGACCGATCGGGGCGAGTTGTTGTTGTACGAAGGCCAGATCACCGAGGCGGTCGACCACCTGCGCCGCGCGATCGAGATCGGCAAGACACCGCGTGCCTGCGGCCTGCTGGTCGACGCCTTGATTCAGGGCCTCAACGTCGATCTGGCGGCCTTTCGCAAGTTGGCCGGCGAGTTCGACGAGTTGATCGACGAGTCGGACGCAAGGGGACGATACCTCGAGCGTCTGGCATTGGCCCATCAGCGGGCGGGCGATCTGCCGGCGGCGATGGCTACCTATCTGGAATTGATCGAACTGAAGGCGGACGATCGCGAACTGGACTACTACGCCGCCGCGTGGGTGGTCCGCCGCGATCGCTACGTCCAAGGACGGCTGGCCGAACTCTGCGAAGCGGCCACGCCCAAGCAGCGGGCCGAAATCGACCGGCAGATCGCCGCGCGGATCGACGAGAAGCGGCTGGCCGAGTTCCTGGTCCACTTCGGGTTCCATCCGGCCGCCTGCAACGTGCGGCTGAAGCTGGCCGGGCAGTATATCGAGAAGAAGGAGTGGTCACAGGCCGAATTCCTGCTGCGCCACGTGCTCCAAAGTGGCGACGTACCGCATCGGGCGGCGGCCGTGGCGCGGCTGGCGGAGATGATGGTGGCCGTCGATCGTCACGAGGAAGCGGCCCGATTCTATCGCAGCTTGGGCGACGAGTTGGCCGAGACCGTTTGCCTCGACGGCAAGACGGGCGGCGAGCTTCTCGACGCCGTGGCCGAGGACGCCCAGATGCGATCCTGGCTCTCTCCCAGCGATCCTTGGCCGGCCGGCGAAGTGGACAAGGAAGTCGACGACAAGCGGGCCAGCTTCTCGCCGTTGTTGCCGCTTTCGCTGGCGGGCCGCGGCGGTCCGTTCCAGCCAAACACGACCGTCGAGATGGACTACTCCGGCCAGAGCTTCACCGCCCGAGACACCCACGGCCGCCAGGTTTGGCAAGTGTCGGCCAATAACACCAACACCTCGCAGTCGATCGTCTGGAGTTCCCGCGCGTCGAGCCGCCGCCTGGCCCACGGCTGGCAAAACGGCCATCTGACGATCGTCCGCCGCGGCAACCGGGCCATGGCGGTCGACGGGCTCGGCAAGTCCGGCAAGCGGCTCTGGACCTGCCAGCCGGAACCGCCCAAGACGCCGCAGCGGCGGACGCACGTCTTCATCGGCGTTGGCAATCGCCCCCACAGGGCCAGAGCCTTGCCGGCCTCGGAGCCGCTCTCGCTGGCCGGCAGCCATACGGCGGTCTGCTTCCAACAGGAGCATCAACTCATGGCGGTCGATCCGCTCTCCGGGGAGCTACTCTGGCGAAGGACCGACGTGCCGGAGAACAGCGACCTGTTCGGCGACGGCGAAATCCTGCTGGTCACGCCGACCGACTCGACCGAAGCGGTCGTCTACAGCATGATCGACGGGCGGGAATTGGGCCATCGGGCCGTGCCGCCGCTGAAGCAGCGGATGTGGACCCTTGGCCGCCGCGTGGTGACTTGGACCGAGTTCGAACAAGAGACGCGTCTCACGCTCAGCGACCCATGGACCGGCGAGGACCTATGGCAACGCATCTTTGCGCCCGACGCCAAGCCGTGGCTCGTCGGCGGCGACGAAGCGGCCGTGGTCGATCCG
The DNA here is from genome assembly GCA_964472545.1 of uncultured Planctomycetaceae bacterium. Lineage (GTDB taxonomy): Bacteria > Planctomycetota > Planctomycetia > Pirellulales > Thermoguttaceae > CAYYNP01. The sequence goes on from CAYYNP010000096.1 coordinate 5,263, forward strand.
GCAGGGAGGCTCGCCGTCGTCACGCTGGCCGACGGCGAGGACAAAGTCACCGCCGAGATCGATGCCGCCAAGTCGCTCGAGGGAATCGCCGTGATCCGTTCGGCCACGCGATACGTGCTTATCGCCAATTACGACCGCCCGCAGGCGAACTTGCTCAGATCGTATCCGTACGTGTCCGCGTTGCCGGTCAGCGGCCGGGCGTACGGATTCGAGCGAAGTTCCGGCAAGCGGCTCTGGGCCACCGACGTTGCGGAACACGCCCTGAACGTCGACCAACCGGCCGGACTGCCCGTGTTGACCTTCTCCGGCACCTTTCAGAAGCACGAGAAGAACCGCTACACCACCGAGATGCGTATGCTCTGCCTGGACATGCGGACCGGCAAAGTGATCCACGAGAAGACCAAGACCGGCGGCCACATCCAGAACTGCCAGTTCACGGCCGATCCGAAGAAGGGCACGCTTGACATCCGCAACTACATGGGTACGGTGAAGCTCAAGTTCAAGTAGGGTGCGTGCAACGCGCCGGGGGCCCTGGGACTAGGGGCGCGGGATTAGGGGCTGGGGGCGACACCTATCCGTAGCTGGACTCGCAAGAGTTCAGCGATATGGAGAGAACGCCGTGAACGGACGTCGCAAGTCTCGATCGAATTCCCTTTTCCTACGTTGCCTCCTTGCGCTGGCTCTGCCCGCCACAGCAGCACTCGCCGCCCGGGCCGATGAGCCGATCAAGATCGTGGCCCGCGATCCGGGCGGTCACGGGCTGCTGTGTACGTCGCAAGGCAAGACGGTGCTGCTGGTCTCCGGCACGCCGCAGCAGATGGGCGCCGCTCAGGGCACCTTGTTGAAGGAGCCGGCCCGCAAGCTCACCGAGCGCGTGCTCTACTTCATGGGCAGCGTCGACACGCTCGAATCGGGGCAGTGGTGGTTCGACCGCATGCGGCAGATCGAACGCCGCACGCTGCCGTTCACGCCCCGACGTTTCCTCAATGAATGCGACGCCTTGGCCGTAGCCGCCGACATCTCTCGGCGCGACGGCCGCTACGCGAACCTCTTCCCCGAGCGGTTCCACTGCACCGGCGTCGCCCTGCGCGGCAAGGCCACCGCCGACGGCCGCGTTCTGCACGCCCGGGTGCTCGACTACATGCGCGACGTCGGACTCCAAGAGCAAGCCACGGTGACCGTCTTCATGCCCGACGGTCGCCACGCGTGGCTGAGCCTCGGCTACGCCGGTTTCGTGGGCACGGTCACCGCGATGAACGAGCGGGGGCTGGCCGTGGGCGAGATGGGCGCACGCGGCGAGGGCGACTGGGACGGCGTACCGATGGCCTATTTGTTACGCGACGTGATGGAGCGGGCGTCCACGGTCGAGGAGGCGCTGCAAATCGTCCGCAGCAGCCGGCGGACGTGCGAGTACTACTACATCTTCAGCGACAAGTCGCGAAACATGGCCGCCGTCCACTGCGACTCGCGACAGATAACCGTGCTGCGGCCGGGCCAGCAACATCCCGACTTGCCACAGGTACCCGAAGACGCCGTCTTCGCCTCCGGCCCCGATCGGGCCAAAGTGCTCAGCCGCCGCTTGCACGAGTCCTACGGCAAGATCGACGTGCCGCGTCTGGTCGAGATCATCAAACGCCCGGTGGCGATGGAATCGAACCTCCACAACGCCGTCTTCTCGCCCGAAACGCTCGAGATGTGGGCGGCCGACGCCGGCGAAGACAGCGTGGCCTGCGACGAGCCGTATGCGCGGTTCGATCTGCGGGTGCTGATCGAGTTCTACGAACGGGCGACGTCGAAGCCGGCCGAACGGTAGTGCTCATCGCGGGTGGCCCCGACGCTTTTCCGCAATTGGCGTTGCCATCTCTGTCACGTTGTCGGAAAACGCGTCGGGGGTGGCGCAGCCACACGAGGAGACTGAGTGGGTGCCTCTTGTGGCGTTGCCACCCGGACGGATTTTGCGAACATGTCTCCAAGATCGCAATGTCCTTTCCGCAAAACCGTCCGGGCCACCCTATCCGTCCGGGGCACCCGCGGTACGGGCCACTACCGGTCGATCTTCTGCGCTTCGTCCGGGCCGGGCGTGGCATAGGCGGGGTCCTTTGCGCGTACGAAAACGTCACCCTCGTTTGTCACGCGCACGTCCAACGGCACGATCGTCGTGCCGCGTTGGTTGATCGTCTGGGCGGTGGCACTCAAGTCTCGCGTTTCGATCCGGTCACGCGGCAGCGGTGGCACGTTGGCGTTGAAGAAGGCGGTACACCACCAGCGGCCCTGTTTGTCTTGAAACGGCGTGCCGTGACCGAGAAATCGGCCGGCAAATCGGCGGGGGCCGTAGGGGCCGGTGATCTTCTCGGCCGTGCAGTAATAGAGGTTGTACGAGCCGCGGCGTCCCCGATCGGTCGACCATGCGGTGCCAAAATGCACGTACCGCTCGCCGATCTTGCGGATCGTGGCCCCCTCGTGGCCGATGCGGCTGATCGCCCGGCCGTCCGGGCCCGGGCGGCTGCCGGCCGGATCGATGCGGACCGGCTCGGCGGCAAACCCGCTGAGATCCCTCGTTAGCGGCACGATCATCGTGTTCGACCAGAGCAGATAAACCGTGCCGTCGTCGTCTCGAAAGAGCGACGGGTCGTGACGTCCGCCGGACAGCGCTCCCAGCGGAAACGTGTAGGGGCCTTCGATCGCGGCGCCCTCGGTCACGGCCAGATTGGAGCCGCGTCGCACGGGCCCGGGCGTGGTGTGGACGACGTGCCAACGGCCGCCTAAGAAGTGGACTTCCGGCGCCCAGAGATGCCAACCGGAGCGATCCGCCCCGGCGAAGGCCTCCGGCTGCTTCTTCGCCCAATAGCCGTCGATCAGCGAGAAGGGCGTGCCCAGCGACTGCCAGTCGATCAGGTCACGGCTTCGCCAGAGTTGCATCTTCCAGCCGACGATCGATGCCTTGCCCAGGCCCGTATTGTACGGGTCGGATTTCTCCCGCGGATCACCGGGGTTGGGCGTGGTGCCGGTGAGGTAGTAGTATCCGTCGGGCGCGAGCACGATATACGGATCGCGAATCCAGCCCTCCTTCACGTACAACGCCCGGTCGTGCGACTTCAGCCCGGTCTCGATCGTGGCGCGGTCCATGGCCGTCGCAACCGCCGGCGGTTTGCCGTCGCAATCGACGCGCGTCGAGATCACGGTGCCGTTGAAGGGGTTGGGAACTCGGTAATTCCCCGCCGCGGTGAGCGAGTCGAAGCCGACCGAGAGGGCGTCCTTCGGTTGCACCGGAATCAGCCCGGGCGAGTCGATCTCCGCCACGCACTCGCCGTTTATGGTGAGTGTCATCTTCTCGCGATCGAGCGCGGCTTCCAAACGAAGATTCCCGCGCACGGGTTCGTCGGCAAGCAGCCGCGTCACTTTACCGTCGATGCGCACGTCGAAAGCCGCCTTGCCGTCGACGAAATGCAGTGCGTAGCCTTGTTCCTGGCCGCCTTGTGCAAGCACGACTCCCTTCGGCGCCGCCACGTTCACCTCGGCCAGGACCGCGATCGGCTTGCCGGCCACCAACGGTGACGTGTCGTCTGCCGCATCGGTACGTTGCCCCTCGGGCTGCTTTGCCTCGTAGAGCACTTGCACGTGCCGAGCCCAACGCTCCCAGTCGGCGGCCATCGCTCGCACGCGGTCCGGGTGCTTAGCGGCCAGGTCGTTCGTCTCACAACGATCTTCGGCCAGATTGTACAGTTCCCACGCAATCTCGCGCGGCATCCGCTTCGACCAGACGAGCTTCCAATCGCCCTGGCGGATTGCCCTGGCGCCTTGGTGGTCGAAACCGATCGTGCGCTCGGGCAGAGCCTTCCCGCGCATCAACGGCAGCAGGCTGCGGCCTTCGATCGGCGTGATTGTCCGGCCGTCGAACTCCGCAGGGTATTCGGCGCCGGCCGCCTCGGCCAGCGTGGGCATCACGTCCATCACGTGCGACGGCTGGCGAATCCACTTGTCCGGCTTGCCGATTCCCTTGGGCCAATGGGCGATCATCGGCGTGCTGATGCCGCCTTCGTGCGTGAAGTGCTTGTAGAGCCGCAGCGGCGTATTGCCCAGGTTGGCCCAGGCGCTGCCGTACGACTGGTGCGTGCCGCGGCCGCCGGTGTTGCGCAGCTCGTCGCCGGTACGTAACACGGTCGTGCCGCGCCGCGACGTGCCGTCGAAACCGAACGGACCCCATTCGTAGCACGCGCCGTTGTCGCTGAGGAAGAGGATCAGGGTGTTGTCGAGATCGCCGGTCGCCTTCAAATGCTCGACGATCTTCCCCACGCCTTGATCCACGGCCGCGACCATCGCGGCGAACACGGCCATCCGGCGGGCCAGGTCGCGCCGCCGCGGCTCGTCGAGCGAGTCCCAGGCGGGATTCGGCCGCCCGGAATGGCCGTTGGCGATGTCGTCCCGATCGACGGGCACAATCGATCGCGGGGTCTGTTTCCAGTGGTCGCCGTCAATCAGGCCGATCCGTTGCATCCGCTCGTAGCGCTCCTCGCGAAGCACGTCCCAGCCGCGTAGATACGTGGCCTGGTGTTTGTCGGCCCGTTCGGCCGGTGCCTGCACGGGGAAGTGCGGCGACGAATGGCCCAGGAAAACCAACCACGGACGGTCGCTCTTCTGCCCTTGGCGGATGAACTCGAGGGCGTACTGATTAAACACGTCGGTGGCATAGTATTCGTCGGCCGGCGGGTCGATCTCCTTCTTGCGCTCCGCAGGCAGGCGGATGTAGTAGTCGGCGTCGTACTGGTCGTGCGAATGGCCGCGGGTGTATCCGTAGAACTCGTCGAAGCCGCGCGCAATCGGCCCGGTCGCTTCGTGCATGTGCCACTTGCCGGCGTAATAACAGCGATAGCCGGCGGTGCCGAGCACTTCGGCCAGCGTGACGCACCGGCCGTTCAGCCGTCCGAGATACCCCGGGCCGCGCGTGGGGCTGGGGCTGCCGGTCGTGAAATCGCCGATGCCGGCCTGCGACGGATAGAGGCCGGTCATCAGCGACGCCCGGGAGGGGCAACATCGGGCCGAGTTGTAGAACTGCGTAAACCGCACGCCCCCCTTGGCCAACGCGTCGATATTCGGCGTGTCGATCTCCCCGCCGTAACAACCGAGATCGGAATAGCCGAGGTCGTCGGCAAGGATGACGACCATATTCGGCGGGCTATCCGAATCCGCTATGACCGACGTGGCATAAAGGACTTGTGGAAGGGCGGCCGCGAGCGAGAGAATGGCCCGTGTAGAAGATAGGTGTAGCAAGGGACACAAAAACCACCGGCGGCAGCCGGCTTTGGCGTGGTCGGCAAAGAACCTGGTCATGTGGATGCTCTCTCGCTTCGGCGGGCGTAGGCGGTTTGAACCTCGTTGCCCCGAAAGGGCCGTCCGTGTGGCCGACTTCGGGGCGATAAGAAAAGGCCCAGGAGCCACGGGCGGCAACCCGTATGCCGTCCCCTTGGCGGCAAGAAACCGAATTCGGCTCCAGCCCCAGTATTGGCGTTGAGAATCTCCGATGCAACACCCGGCGGCAATCGAGGCCACGGGAGCGCGAACACGGAAGCAGCGGACTTCGCGCTGGCCCGCGTCTCTCATCACTGCGCGGAGAGCGATCCGTCGTCTATGGGATCGCGGCGAAGAACGTCACCGATTCAGGCGAGGATCGTCTTGCCCCCTTTTTCGTTTACCGCAAGCGCGCGATCCTCCACATCACCTCAGCATACCACGTAGACGAACCGGAACAGCTCGGAGCTTGCGGCCGCCGGTCGATCGACACCTGCGATTCTCGTAATGGCGCGTCGGCCGGTCAACATACCCCGGCGTGGTTTTCGGGCGCCGTTTGCGGATGCTGCCCGCCGCCTTCAACCCGAAAAGGGCCAATTGCCGGCTGCGGTTGCCTTCTTAATGGCCGCCGCGAACGACGGCAACGATTGACACGACCGGCGTGCTTATCTCACGCCTAGGTTATTTGAGTGGTAGCCGAGCTGTTTTGCGTGGAGCATCGTTGCTCTGACACGGGAAGCGAAGTCCACACCAAAAGGCCGCGCCCAGAGTCACCGGTTCACCATTCCACGCGTCGATAGCGTACTATCCGCTGTGGCCAGGAACGTGTGGATCCGGCAGGTCTTGCCACTGCGATTCCGCTTTTCGATAGTCGGATTCTCCTCCCTTGCCGCCACAATCATGCCCACTGTGCCTGCCCGGCTATCCGTGGCACTATGAGTCGTACTGGCTCGACGAAGGAGAGATGGCCGCCCGCACGTTGCCCGTGCCGCATCCGCTGCTGGGTAAGCGGGTTGCCGCCGCGCAGCCGACCTGGCAGTTCGACCTCGACCCGCGGCTGTTTTCCTATCTTAACGACCATCGGATCTGGGATAGCATCGTCTTCCCGGCCGCCGGCCGCCGGCTACCGCTTCAGCTTCGAGCAGTTCGTCGAAAGCCTGGGCATCATCGACCAGCACCGCCGGCTTGCGCGGGCCGAACTCCATTGGCTCACGCAGGACGGCGTCTTGCGGCAAGACGACGGCGGTTGGCGGGTCGTGACGCCGCTTAAGGCCGCCGACGTCGACGAGCCGTTGGCCGCGCTTGCCGCGGCGTACCCGCATTTCGCGGCCGAAACGGCACTCGTACAGACGGCCGGGCCGCAACTCGCGGAGGTATTGGCAGGACGCGTCGACCCGATCGAACTGCTCTTCCCCGGCGGTTCGAATCAACTACTCGAGGACTTCTACACCCATGCGGCCGACCTCTCCGCCTTCAATCGCCTCATCCGAGCGGCCGTTTCCAAAGGGGTCGAGGCACTTCCGCCGCGGCGCGCCGTCCGCGTCATGGAAGTGGGCGCGGGCACGGGATCGCTGACGCGGGAAGTCCTTTCCGTCTTGCCGCCCGATCGTGCCGAATATCTGTTTACCGACGTGGGGCCGGCCTTCCTCTCGGCGGCGAAGACGCAGTCTGCCGACTTCGCGCACGTCGACTATCGGTCGTTCGACGTCGACCGGGCTCCGGACGAACAGCAGATTCCGCCGCACCGATACGACCTGATCCTGGCCACCAACGTGCTGCACGCCACGGCCGATATCGAAAAGACGTTGGCCAATCTCTCGTTGAACGAGACGCCGCGGCGCGACCCCGGCACCGGCGAAATCGAGGTCCGCGTGGCGGCCGGCGGAGTGAACTTCCGCGACCTGATGAAGGCCTTGGGGATGTATCCCGGCAATCCGGTCGATCTGTTGTGGTTCGGCGACGACTTTTCCGGCGTCGTCGAGCGCGCCGGCCGCAACGTCGACCAGTTGCGGGTGGGCGACCGCGTGGTCGGCCTGGCGCCGTATTGTTTCCGAGCCTACGTGACGGTCGACCGTCGAATGGTCTTCCAACAGCCCAAGCGGATGTCGTTCGACGAGGCGGCCACGCTGCCGACCGCCTTTCTTACCGCCGACTACGCGATCAATCGGCTCGCACGCCTCCGGCCGGAAGAGAAGATCCTGATCCACGCCGGCACCGGCGCCGTGGGGCAGGCCGCGATTCAGATCGCGCAGCACCTCGGGCTCGAGATCTTCGCCACGGCCGGCACGCCCGAGAAACGACGGCTGCTCCGCGAGTTGGGTGTGCCGCACGTGATGAACTCGCGCACGCTCGAGTTCGCCGACCAGATGTTGGAGGTGACCCACGGCCGCGGCGTCGATGCGGTGCTGAATTCGCTGGCCGGCGCCTTCATCCCGAAGAGCCTTTCCGTGCTTGGGTCGTTCGGGCGTTTCCTGGAAATCGGCAAGATCGACGTCTACGGCAACACGAAGGTCGGCCTGGCGGCGCTCAAAAACAACGTCTCGTATTTCGTGATCGATCTGGCGCAACTGCTCCAGGAGAAGCCGGCTGGAGGACGGGACGTTCTGGGACTTCCTCGCGGAGAGCAGCCGCCAGTTGGCGGCCGCTCGGCAGCACCAGCAGTTTCCGCTGCCGCGCTTGGCGGAGCAATTGGATTTTCGGACCGAGGCTGCCGGGGCGTCGCCGTTCGACGTGTCGTTTGCAGTGCTGCGATCCCCGCCGGTGGACCAACCGGGTGTGGCCCTGCTGCAGATCGCCGGAGCCGCGCATCGGTTCAGTCTTGGGGAGTTGTCGATCGAAGGCGTCGATTTGTCGGCCGTCGCCGACTCTCATCCCCAGGACGCGTGCCTGAACCTTCAGTTCGGATCCGAAGTGCTTCCTGCTTCCGGTCTTGGCCTGACGTTGGCAGAGGCTGCCGGTACCGTAGTGGGGTGCTGGAACTACGACGCCGGACGATTTCGCCCGAAGACGGTCGCCCGAATCAACGAGCGGTATGGCGAGCTTCTGCGGCGGATCGTCGCCGCGCCGTTGCTGCAATTGCTCTATCCGGCCGCCTTGGCGTCGACGCTGCTGTTCCGCCGTGTCGAATGGCGACGCGTCCACCACCAAATCGACGGCCCATGGCACGTTCGGCTGGTCGAATATCGTCCTTATCGAGGCGACGGTAACGATGGGCATACGTCTCTGTAGCCACACCTCCAGCAGCCCGTTGACAACGTGAGGCAACCTCGCCGGAAGCCGCATAGCGGGATTTGCCGTTGTGTGCTATGCTGCGACCGCTTGTTTTCGTACCTGTGTCGGATCGAATTGAAGCGTCGATGGAACGCCCCTTCTACGCCAGATACTGCTGGACGATTTTCGCGTCGCTCGCGGTGCTGGCCGTGTTCTCGGCGTTCGGCGCGCAAAGGGCATTGGAAGACACGTCGAACCGCGTCGAAGACTGGCTGCCCGCCTGCACGAACAGTTGCAGCAGGAAGTCGGCCGGCGCATCGAGACGGGCGATTCCCTGGCGCCGGTCGAGAAGGTGGTCTACACCGGCAGCGTTCCCATCGTGCAGAGGTCGCAGCAGCAGTTGCTCGACGATCTGTTCGGCAGCTTCGCCATCGCGTTCGTCTTCATTGCAGTGACCATGGTGATCTTGCTGCGCAGCTTGCGGGCGGGGCTGGTCTCGATGATCCCCAACGTGTTTCCGGCGATCGTCGTCTTCGGCGCCATGGGGATACTCGGCGTGCAGATCGAAGTCGGTTCGATGATGACCGCGGCGGCGGCCCTGGGCATCGCGGTAGACGACACGCTGCACTTCCTGACGTGGTTTCGCCGCGGGCTCGCGCGCGGCCAATCGCGGCGCGAGGCGATCGCCTTTTCGTACTCCCGCTGCGCCACCGCGATGATCCAGACCACGTTGATCTGCGGCCTCGGCCTCTTCGTGTACGTTTTGAGCCCTTTCGGCCCCATCAGCCGCTTTGCCTGGTTGATGTTCTCGATGCTTGCGGCCGCCCTGGCGGGCGATCGGATCGTCTTGCCGGCGTTGCTGGTCGGCCCGCTCGGCCGCGTGTTTCGGCCCAGCCGCGTCAATCGGCCCGGGAACGCGAAGCGCGATGGAGAAGATTGCCCTCGCGCGACGCGGTCTCCACTCAAAGGCCGGACAGATCGACCAGCCACAATGCGTTTAGGAAATTTGTCTGGTTGTTTCTTGCCAACAGCACATCGGTCGCGTTGACGCGTTGGTCGCGATCGAAATCGTAACCGAAGTCGATGGCTGCCGGGTCGAGGAAGTTGCGGGAGTTGTTTCGTGCCAACAACAGGTCGGTGGCCGTAACCAGTGTGTCGGACGGCGAGTTGCCGGCTTCGGCCACCGCGTTGCCGAAGTAGAAGACGTCGGGTCCGGATAAGCCGATGCCCGTCGGCAGCACGGTCACCTCGAGCCACTGCCCGCGGATAGCGTGGTTGTCGAAGACGATCGTCACGCGGTCCGATCCGTCGGTGCCGTCGCCGGCACGAACCGTCACGCCGGCCGGCTCCGGTCCCGCGTCCCAGGCGGTCGGGTCGGGCGTGTTGCCCACGCGGAACGCGAAATCGTCGGCCGTGATCGGCCCGTCCGATTGGGCCACGTCGACCATGATTCCGTTGAGCCCCAGGCTGTAGCTGGTGTAGTTGGCAAACGCGGCCGACGAGCCCGGCAGCAGGGCTTGCTTGTCGGGCGCGATCGCCCCGTCGTCGTCGGCGCCGGCAGCCGGGTTGTTGCCGTCGAACGACGAGTCGTTGTAGAAGATGTAATGGCCGACGACTTCCGCCGCGGGCGGTTCGTAGGGGACGCTGCCGGGCGTAGGCGTCTGGGCACTCCAACTGGCCGGCGAATTGCCCCAGGCGTCGGTCGCGTTGCGGCCCAGCGACGATCCGAGGCCGTCTGCCGCGGCCGGCCAGCCTGCTTCGTCGTCGTAGATCACCTCGTCTTCCAACAGCCCGGGATAGAAGGTCGGATTCCCTTCCGGCGGCACGCCCGGACGCTGCAACTGAACGCGCTCGCCGTCGTCGTCGAGTTGTCGAGAGTACGGCCCAAGGAGTTGGATTTCTCCGGGCGGCGCGTATTCGGCGAGAAACTCCGCCAATCGGTCGCCTTGCAGGGCCGGATCGAACGGCACGACCACCAGGGTTCCGAAAGCCCCGAGCACGCTCCCGGCGGCAAAGTCGAACTCGATCCCTTTGCGCAGCCGCCAGTCGCTCAGGTCGACGGCGGCACCGGCCGTGTTGTAGATCTCGACGAACTCCAATTCGTCGGCGCCGAACGCCGCGCCGGGGTGGTAATGTACTTCGCTGAGGATCACCGAGCCGAGGCGTGGCGGCGAGAGGTTCTCGGCACCCGGGGTGAGTTCCGACAACGGATACAGCCGCCCGCTGCCGTCGGGCCAACGTCCCCAGGATTCGCCGACGGCCTGGGCGCCGGTCTCGACGTGGTCGCCAAAGTGCGTCAGGCTCCCGGCGGCGTCGGCCTTCATCAGCCACACGTCGTTGTCTCGGGCCGCGTCGAGCGTGAAGTGGTTCGGCTGGGGGTCGTTCGGCGTGGGGTTGAAGTCCTCGTCGTCGAACACCAGGTAACCGCCGGCGGGGATCGTGGTTTCCGGCGGGGCGTCCGTGCGGATGCGATATTTCTGGTAGCTTTCGTTGCGGCCGCCGGGCGTCAGCACGTCCCATCCCCACGAGTCGCTCAGGTACCAGCCGCCGACGTCGATCGGCTCGGTCGACGCGTTGTGCAATTCGATGGACACGCGCTCGGGCGACGCGGCGTTGCTGAGCACCTCGTTGACTACCACGCCGGCCGCCTGCTCGGGAGCCTCACCGGGCGTTCCACCGTAACGGACGCTCGATTGCCAGTTCCTGCCGTCGCCGAGGTAATCCGTCCGAAGCTGGCCGGCGGCCGTAGGTACGGCGGCCGGATTGGTCAGTACCAGAGTCGCTCCCTTGCCGTCCGCACGGCCGGGCCACGAGTTCTCGTCGTCGTATTCGAAGTTGAATAGGATCTGCTCGTAGGTCCCGTCGAGCCGCAGGTCCTCGCCGCCGTTGGAGAGCCCGGTGTCGACGAACGTGCCGGCCACGAGATGTCCCTCGCCGTAGCGGGCCTCGAACGCGGCGGCGTTCTTGACCACTACAACGCGCTGGCCCGGCTGCAACGTGTGCACGTCGCCGTCGTTGAAGGCAAACTCGATCCCGTCCACGAATTGCACGTCGGTCAGATCGACGACCCGATCGTGCGAAAGGCTGACAAGCTCGATGAACTCGAAGTCATCGGCCGTAAACGGCGTGGCGCCCGGCGGCTGCGTGGCCAACTCGTCGCCCGTGGGAGCGTGGGGGTGATAGTTGATCTCGGTGACGATCAGGTTTTCCGGGCTGGCCAGTTCGTCCGTGTAGAACTGGGCCTGCGACACGGCCGACCACTGGCCGCCGTCTTGCACGCGGGCACTCACCAGCGACGACTCTTCCAGGTCAATTGGCGTTGCGACGGTCGTGGTGGTGGCGTCGAGTTGCAGCCCGAAGACGATATCGGAACTGGTCTCGGTGACTTGATGGACCTCGACCGCCAGCACATTGGTGCCCTCGACCAGGGCGTCGACGGGGAGGCTGAACGGCCCCTCGTACTGGGCGTTGTTGGGGCCGCGGTTGGCGAAGGTTCCGTAATCGAACGGTCCGTCGTCCATCCCCAGCCGATAAACTTCCTCGCCGTTGAGATAGAAGACGGCTCCGTCGTCGAGCACGGTCCGCATGCGCAAAGCGACGGCCGCCGGATCGCCCGTGAACTCGAACTCGGTGCGGAAGTAGAAGGTGGTCGGCCCCAGCGTCAGCGGCGTGTTCGTCGGGGCCGGCAGCGCGGAAGTTTCGTTGTACAGCAGTCCGTCGCCGGTAGGCCAGGCCGCGTCGTTGTAAGCTGTTTCGCGCCAGATTGTGCCCAGGTTGTCGCCCGACTGATTGTAGGACCAGCCGTCGTCGATGGCGATCAGGCCCTCGGTGCTGGTGGAACTGACGAAGATCTCTGCCTCGGGCGAGATGCCGCCGCCGGGCAGCCGCGGGTCGGTGCCGTCGAGCGTGTAGTAGATCGTGCCCGCTCCGTTAGGGTTCTCCATGCTCAAGGAGAACGGCGCGTCGATCTGTCCGCCGTGCTGGTTCAACGCGGGCGGATCGACGTACGGATACCAACCGTCTCGTTGCAGCAGCGAGATCACTTCCTCGGTCCGCGTGCCGGCCGCCCCAAAGCCGTTGGTGAGCCAATTGCGTACCGTATTGACCGCCCCCAGCCAGGTGTTCTTGGTGTGTCCCTGGCCCCAACGGGCGGAATGGGCAATGATCGCCGTGTCGATCTGATCCGCCCGGTACTGCAGGTTCTCTCGCGCCGTGGCCGGGTCGAACACGCCGCCGTTGTGGAAGTGCAGGTGTACGCGATCGGCGAAGCGCTGGCGATAGTCCGGGTGGGACACCAGTTTCTGGTGCAGGATCTGCGGGTTGAACCAGTCGCGGCTATTGAAGTTCGAGTGCGTCCAAGGGCCGGTGCGGTCTAACATGCCCTTGTCGAGCGTGTGCTCGCCGTCGTGGCGGAACCATTTCCAGCCGTCGGGGTTCTCGCGGTTGTAGACGCCGAAATAGTTGTTCACCTGGCTGTTGCCGATGAAGTTCGAGATCGGGGCGTCGCGGTCGCCGGTATAGAAGGTACTGATCATGTAGTCGATCAGGTTGTCGACGTCGATCATGCGTTCGCGCGCCGGATCGCGCTGGTGGGTCACCGGATCGAGACCCTGGGCGCCGTAATAGGCCTCGTCGGTGGCGAAGCCCGCCGTGGCGGCGTTGAACAGCCTCGTGAAGGCGGCCCACCGCAGGTCGGGATCGTCGACTCCGTCGGTCATGTTGTTGCGGTAGATCCGATTGCCGTAATGCTTGACCACGTCGTAGTCTTCGCGCTCGCCGCCGAAGTAGGACGCGCCGAAGGCGGCCTCGGAGCGTTCCTGCGTTTGATACAGCCCCCAGTATTGTCCGTTGATATAGAGATGGTAGAAGCGGCTGCGGGTGTAGGGCTGACCCATCGCTCCCTGGCTGTCGCGGCTGAGAACGTCGCGCATGAACGTGTTGGTCGCGTCGCGATTCCAACCCCAGGAGTAGTTCTGCGAGGTCCGCAGATCGACCTTGTCGAAGCTGTCGGCCCCTTCGTCGCCGAAGAGCGGATAGTTGAGCTTCCCGTCGCCGTAATCCTTGCGGAAGAACATCCTAAAGGCGTGTTTCGGGTTGGCCGTCGAGCGGCTGTAACCGCCGCGAAGCCGCACGCCGGCGTCGATCTGGAAGCCCTCGTCGATGCCGTCGGGGAAGCCGTCGGGATCGGCCGTGGCGTCATCGGGATAGATCAACTCCAACGATGCCGGTCGTTCCCAGGCATGACCGTCGCTTTCGGGATTCACGTAGATCCCCCGCGACTGACCGAAGAGGTTCTCCAGATCGGTCACCAGCGACATCGTGGGGATCGCCCGCAGCGAGTCGAGCATTTGCGGTCCCCAGGTGACGTTGTTGACGATGTTGGAGTCCATGCCGTAGCGGAGCACCTGGCCGTTGACCGAACCGCCGGGCCAGCCGGCCGGCGTGCCGCTCTGCTGCAACACGTCGTCGAGGAAGAGATACGTCTGCGTGTCGACGTTGGTCGAGTAGTAGCCCTTCTTGAAAGCGGCCGCCCGCAGCACGGTGGTGCCGTCGATCCGGATCGGGGAAGTGTATCGGGTGCCGTTGGTCTCGGTCGGCGCGCTGCCGTCGGTGGTGTAGTAGATCTTCGCCAACGGCGTGTTGGTGGCGATGGTCACATCGAACGGCTCGGTGTAGAAGCCGCGGTCGCCGCTGAAGCGGGTATCTTTGACGAAGCCGATGAAACCGGCGCCGTTCTCGGCCCCCGGCGTCGGCTCGTCGAAATAGCGCAGGACCTCGTCGCCGACGCCGGCGACCAACTCGGGCAAGACCAGGAAGCTGTCGTCGCCGGCGGCGACGTTCAGCCCATGGATCGCCAGCACGTTGCTGCCCAATTGCAGCGCGTCGATATGTGCGGTGACGTCGAACGGAACGAACTCGTAGCTGGCCTCGGCCGAACGGGCCGCGGTGGCCGTGGAATTCCACGTCGGCAATTCCGGCGCGTTGTGCTCGGCGATCTTCCGGCCATTGAGATAAGCCACGAACCCGTCGTTGTACATCATCCGCAGGCTGAGTACGTCGAGCGTGCTCGGATCCTGCTCGAGCACGAACGGAACCCGCAGCCACAGCGACGCGTTGTTGCCGTGCATCACCTGCTCGACGTTGGTGCCGATCGCGCCCGCCACGCCGCCCAGTGCCAGTCCGCCGTTGGCCACGTCGCCGACCAGGTCGAATTCGGCCGGGTTGAACGTGCCGTGGCTGCCCTGGGCCGCGAACAGCTCCAACTCGGCGCCGCCGCCGCGTTCGTAGTAGATCAACTCCAAATCGTACACACCGGCCTGCGCAACGTTGAACGGCGCCAGCGTATCGCCCGGGCCTCGTGGGGCGGCGTACGATGAATAGAAGGTGTCGTTGCCGTTGGTCACCGTCAACTCGAAGCCGTCGTCGCTGTTGACTCCGAAGGTCCAAAAGCCGGGCGAGGGGATCACCACCGTGGTGGTGGCCCGAACAACGAAGTCCTCGGTGCCGTTGCCGCTCTGGAACGTCAGGCTGGGAAAGGGATTGTTCGGTGCGTAGTTTCCCTCGCTGCCAGTGTTGAAGTAGTTGATCACGTCGGCAGTCGCGGTCTGAGCGTAGCTTTGCAGGCCGGGATTAACGATCACGTCCTTGGCAACCGACAGCGTGTCTACCACCATGGCGGCCTTGTAGAACTCGACCTCGAATTGGCCGGTTCCCCCCTCGGGATCGCGGTCGAATCCCAGCCCGGTGACGACCGGGATGCTGGTGCCGGCCGCAAACGGCACCGCCAGATCGGCGTTGCCCGCGCCTTGCGAGGGGCTGGAGGGAAAGACGAAGTTGGCGGCCGTGTTGTCGTCGGAATCGCCGATCCGCTGCAGCCGCGTCGGCGAAACCTGCCCGCCCACGGTGACGTTGGAGAACTCGGCCGTACAGAGCGTGCCGTCGTTGTGGGAGGTCACGGCCAGGCCGACCCTCACCGAGGCGTTCATGCTGATCGACCGTGAGCCGACCTCTTGCCAGTTGGCGCCGTCGGCCGACTGGTAGGCCGTGAAGTTGTTTCCCTCGCGTTTGAGCTTCACCCAATGGGGAGCGGTGAGGCCGCCGGCCTGCTGCTGTTCGGTCGACCCCCACCAATTCCCTCTGCGATATTGGAACGCCCCGCCGCTACCCGGCGAGATGATCATCATCGCATGGCGGCTGTTCGAGGCCGTCGATTCGCGGATCATCACGCCGGCTTTGGCCCAAACGTCGGTCTGCTGGATGCTATCGATGCGGGCGGTGATCTCGGTGTCGCCCACCAGCGATTGACTTACGTAATAGAACTCGTCGTTACGTCCCCAGATATCGGCCCCGCTGCCCCTGACGGTGTACGTTCCGGCGTCGAACGTATACGAGCCGGACGCACCGACCGAACCGATGTTCTGGCCGGGATTGCCCGTGCCCGGGCCGCCGTGGTTCCACGTATCGGCGATCGCGGTCGGTCCGGGCCCGGTCCATTGCCCGGCGACTGATATATTGGTGAACCCGGCCACGTTGACGCGCAGACTCGCAATCTGTGCCGCGCTATATCCCCAGGGCAGGAAATCGACCACGTCGCCGCTGTTGTCGAGGATCATCACCCAGCCGTGGTTGGCGTCCCAGGCGATATCGCGGCCGAAGTAGTTGGGGCCCGATTGATCGGTGCGGAAGAGGACCTCCCCGGAATCGATCGACGTCGGCAGCGCCCAGGTGGTCGGATTCACGGCGTTGATGTTCCCCCCCGCGCCGTCGTTGACCGCCACGATCCAACCGTCGGTCTCCATCGCGATATCGGCCACGTTCTGGATTTCGAACCAGTCGGGCGTGCCGTTTTCGATCTCGGTGACCAGCACGCTGGGACCATCGGGACGAATCGAGCCGGTGAAACTCGCGTCGACGTAGTCGAGGGCCGTCCAATCGTCCGCGGCCTGGGCACCGTCGGGCGCCAGGAACTTCGCGTCGTCGCCGCCCGAGACAAGCTCGATCGTTTCCCGTGTGACGCCGTACGAGAAGTCCTCCTCCTGCCGCGGAAACTCCGGACCAAGATCGCTGGAGATCGTCGTGCCGTTGGGATGTACCAACGCGAGGTACTCACCGTCGGCGTCGAGTTGGAAGTTGGTATGCAGGAAGCCCTTCTCGTCCAGCGCACGATCGGCAACGTTCAGCCCGGAGGCGAACACGATCATGTATTGCCCGGCCCCCAACGAGATGTTCGGGAATCGCCACTTAGTCAGGGCGTCGGCGTTGTCGGTCAGGTACCAGTCTTCGAGATCTACCGCCGAGGCGGTGGGATTGTGGATCTCGATCCAATCGGGGGTGATCACCTCGCCCCAGGGATCTTCGTCCGTGGGGCGAATCTGGGTCGTCATCGACCCGTCGTTGCTGGCCATCAATTCGCTGATCGCCAACGGCCCCGCATCGAGCATCTGGCGCGGTTCGAGCCGTTCAAACCCCCTGCGAGTCGCCGTCGCCCAACGATTCCCAGTTGCCGAATTGCCGCGGCGAACGTTTCGCTGCCGTCGAGGTTTCTGCATTCCAAAAGCGCGCACTTCATTCACCTCCAGAGACGTTCATTTCGCTGCGTGTTGGCGGGGTTGCGGGCATTCTCTCGAAACATGCCGAGTATCAAACCCCCTCAATTCGCAGCAAAGACACCCCCATTTACCAGAGTACTTGGGCTCACGGCCGGAAGATAGACTGCATCGAGATTGGCGGTGAGCCAAGCGCGTGCTTGCCGGCACATCCGGAAGCTGTGGCCATACAATGAGTACACAGAACCCTGTGCGTTCGTAACGCCAGAAACCCGGAAGAATTGCAACAATTTTCGCTACGCCACGTTGGGAAGCACGTTTCGCAAGTCGTTCAGCCACATCGAGATACGAGCCGCCGGAAGCCGGAAGACGGCCGCGTATCGCTCGCCCGACGCCGGATTCGGTCTAATCGAAAGCGAATCGCCCCACTCAACCGAACGGAAGGCCCTTCGCCGAGAAGCCGACCTGCCGCCAAGGGTGCGACGTGAGTTTGCGGTCAGATGGTCGACCGGTAGCGCGATACCCCCAGTAATGGAGTACACTGGACGGGTGGTACTTTATGACACATGGGACGGGTCGTGGCCGGCTTCGTACTGATCGGGGGAGAGATAGCCGAGGGTTTGGTGGATCCTATCGGATCACAGGGAGTTTCGAGTTACCTGACACACCTACCCGAGCTTCCTCCAATTCGGCGTACGTCTGGTGGCTGGTCCACTCGTACTTCAGTGACCAGAAAACGGCTCCGTCGCCGCGTTGTCACAACGGCAGCCGGTACGGCTCATCGACAGGTGATGGCCAAGGCCCTCAGCGTTTGCTGGTAGGTGTCGCACCAGACCGTCGAGGAAGCAAACAGACACTCCCTTTCGCCTCGCCACTTGGAGGTCTGAATCTGGCGAGAAGTCACAACCTTGGTGGCCTGGCCGGAACGAGCCTTGTGGCCCCGGAGACCGGGCAAGGTTCGACGCAAATGCGAGGTCGCGTACGAAGTCATCGGTGTTTGAGATGATCCCACCGACTGGTAAGGGGATTTCTGGCGGATCGTGGCAAGAATTGGCGGCATATCTTGCGCGTTGCAATCGAGACTTGACGGAAGCGTTAAAAAAATAACGCACCGGCGGAACTTTCGGCCCAATGGCATCGTCTAGGACGCTAGAGGCAGCGCACGCCCACGCCACGGGCGGCCCCGAGGCCGATTTGGCTAAAAATTTCACCTTTGAGGTTGACTCCCACACCCTACAGGTTAAAATACTAACGTTACGCCGGTCGGAAGTCGTCCCGAACCGGGCCGAAGGAGAAAAGAGAGGTCGCTATGGACAAACAAGAAACACTCTCCCGGCGAGAACGGCAGATCATGGACATCGTCTACTCGCGGAAGGAAGCAACGGTCAACGACGTGATGGGGGACATCGCGGATCCGCTCTCTCGGGTAACCGTGCGAACGATGCTGCGGATCCTCGAAGAGAAGGGGCACCTGAAACACACGATGCGGGGCCGCGAGTTCGTCTACCGGCCCGTGCGGCCGCGGCGGCGGGCCGGGCAGTCGGCCATGAGGCGGCTGTTGGATACGTTCTTTGACGGCTCGTTGACCGAGGCCGTGGCGGCCCACATGGTCGATGCAACCGCCGAACTGGATGAAGCGGAATTGAAGCGCCTGGCGGCTCTGATCCGAAAGGCCCGGAAGACAGGGGGGAAATGACCATGCTCACCGCACTGGAGACCTTCGACGCCGTGTGGCTGCCCGTGTTGCTGGACGCAACGATCAAGGGAGCGGCGCTCTTGGCTCTGGCCGGCTTGGTGATCCTATGTATGCGGCGAACGTCGGCGGCTCCGCGTCATGCCGTCTGGATGCTGTCGATGGTAGGTCTGCTGCTACTGCCCCTGTTGTCGACCACGCTTCCCGGCTGGCGAGTTTTGCCCCCATGGTGCAACCTCGGCGTCGCGGCGGAGGCCGGATCGGGGGAGGGCTCGGATGCCGCGATGGCAACTTCGCGCCCGGACTCGCCCGGCGATGATACACATCTGACGAAGACTCCGGCAATTGAAATCCCCTCAGAAGCGCAGGGCTCGCCTGGCGCAGCGCCGCTCACGTCGAACGACCGTCTTCCGAAGGAATCGTCGGCGAAGGCGCCGGATCTCGCGTTGCAGACTCCGCCTTTCCATGGGCGCCTGACAACGGAGGAGCCGATTGACATGGCCGAGGCTCCGCCGGTCGCGAACGGCTCACCGGCGTCGCATTCTCCTTCTGCTCTCGCGGCCGGATCTGCGGCCGAACCTGTCGCGGCCGAGTTCGCGACGCACAATGGCCGGTCGTGGCGGGCTCTGCTGCCGTGGCTGACCGGTACGTGGTTCATCGGCCTGCTTGTCGCCGCGCTGCGGGTCCTGCTCGGACGCCTGTCTCTCTGGTGGCTCGAACGAAAGGCCCGGCCGATCGTCGAGGGGCCGTGGGTGGAACTCTTGAAACGGACGGCCGACGAGTTGGGAATCGGGCGGAAGATCACGTTGCTCGAGACCGACCGCTGTAGCGTACCCATGACGGCCGGCACCTTTCAACCAAGGCTCATCGTGCCGAGTGAGTTCTCTCAATGGACGCCCGACCGGCGTCGAGTAGTCGCATTACACGAGTTGGGCCACGTGAAGCGTTGGGACTGCTTGACGAAGCTCGTGGTACAAGCGGCTTCGGCCGTGTACTGGTTTAACCCGGCCGTTTGGTTGGCGAAGCGGTGGACGCAGATCGAGGCGGAGCGGGCATGCGACGATTTGGTGCTGCGGGCCGGTTCCACGCCGTGCGACTACGCCGAGCACTTGCTGGAGATTGCCGCGGGCCGACAGACCGGCCGTTTGGCGGCTTGCTGTGCGATTTCCATGGCCCGGCGCTCCAAGCTCGAGGGCCGACTGCTGGCGATCATGGACCCGGTGCGCAGCCGCCGGCAGTTGACGCGCATCGGCGCGTTGCTGCTGGCCGCGACGATTGCCGGCACGGCCGCGGTAATCGCCTGCGTTCAGGCAGCCGGGCCGGATGTGGATGGTTCGCAGAATGAAGAGGTAGCAGCGGCAGCGCCTGCTCCGGCGGAAGATGAAGATACCTCAATGAGTGACTCCGAGAGAAAGCGAAAGGAATGGGAAGCCCGAAAGAGATGGGTCCTCACCGGTGAATCGGTCAACAAAGAGCAACTGGAATCCCTCCGGAAGAACGAGAATCTTCGGGAGCTATCCATCCACAGTTGTCGGATTGATGACTCGCACCTCGATATCATCTCCACGCTCGACAGACTGACCTTCTTGTATCTGGGGCACACCACAATCGATGACGGTGGATTGCAGAAGATCGGTCGGATGCATGGCCTGAGGTATCTGTCGCTGAACCGCACGGACATAACGGACAGAGGGCTTCCTGCATTGGCGGGCTTGACCGAACTCCGTTCGCTTGACTTGAGTGGAACACGCGTTTCCGATGCCGGGCTCATCCATCTCGCGAAGCTTCGCAACCTGGAGCGGCTTAGACTGGCATTCACCTTGGTAGATGGCTCCGGGCTGAAACACCTGAAGGATCTTACGCGTCTTAAAGAACTGTCAGTTTCTGCCACGGCGGACAGTGACGCATTAGCATTACTACGGAAGAACATTCCACAGTTGAAGATCCAGGTGTTGCCGGTACCGTTTGGAATGGTACCCGGCTCAGGCAAGAATGACGTCGCGTCCGAGGCTCACGAAGATGACATCGCTTGGGGCGAGGCCGTCGACGATCTGCGGATGGCCGCGCAGGGTAAGGCCGGGGATTCCACGTTATGGTGCCTGATTCGCAACCACGGAAGCCGGCCGGTTCGGTACAGCGACTACCTGCTGGGCTACTTCCAGAGCGTCTCCCTCCTTGCTCGCCCTGTTGGATCGACGAACTGGACCACATTGCCCCAGCGAGGGCATTACGTCAAGTCGGCCGGGGCCACTTCTCGCAACGTCCACGTTCTGGGTGCTGACGAGAACATGCCTCCGCCCGACAATTGGCCCAGGCCCAAGGCAGCCGGAACGTCCTACTCGTTCAGCGTCGATCTTGCCAACTTCCAGTGGCCCGAGACGTGGCGAGGCGACCTGGAGGTCGTGGTCGTGCAGACACTGGGTAACGACGCATCGGAGAAAACGTGGGCCGGTACGCTCCGATCGGCACCGGCGGTTGTTGCGATGGGGAAATCGCCCGGGCGGACGCCTTCCGTGGCGGCGCGGCAGCCCGCGCGGCAAGCAGTTCCACTAACGGATCCCGTTGCGGAAGGCGGCGTTCTCCGCGCTCCCGCCGAGATAGCGAAAGCGGGGGATGCCGATTCCGAAAGTGCTGCAAGAGACGCCGACCGGCTCCGCAAGGTGACCCCCGAGGAAGTGCGGCGTGTTCTCGAAAGAGAATTGGGAAAAGACTGGAAGCTGCAAGTGAGGCCCGGAAGGGTACTGGGCCGGTCGACACACGGCATTGAAGTCTTCGGAACCAACAAGAGTATCCGCTTTGATCCTCCGGGACCCAAAGGTGAACGACGTGCTTTGCTGCAACTGTACCTCCACCCTCTGGCGATTGACGAGCTTCCCGCCGCAGGCTGGGGAAGCCTGCTCTCGATAGTCATCGGCGAGACGGATACCCATCGCCTCTATGGCGGCGGGGGGGGGGCCCCCCCCCGCCCCCGGCCGGGCCCAACGGGGCGGGAAACCGGCGTTGGGGGGGGGCGGGGGCGC
>CAYYNP010000096.1:27027-30044 GCA_964472545.1 uncultured Planctomycetaceae bacterium
GCCGATGGAACACTATAGGATGCCATGCGGGGCCAGTTCCCCGCGCTTGGGTTCCGCGAGTGCGTCCCCTTCTCAGGGTCCACAGGGAAGCTCCGTGGGGGGGGGGGGCGCCCCCCGCCCCCCCCCCCGGCGATGTAATACGTGCCGTGCAACGAGCGTTGGGCGTGCGCTGGGGACAATCCCAAGACGGCCTGCGGTGCCGGCTTGAAGTTCTCCGCCGGCCGATTGTTGCCGGTCCCAACGCAGAAGTTGTGCTGGTCCTGCAAAACGTCGGCAGGGCGTCGATCAAGGTTCCGGCGTCAGTGCCGAACTGGCCGGACGTCAAACGAGTTGGCTTGACCAACCTCGACGATTGCCCTCTCGACCCGAAGCCCAACGAATTGCCTCCTTCCAAACCGGAGGTCAACCTTGCCCCGGGCGGCGAAATCCGCCATAGCATACGGCTCGATCAGTGGATCGTCCGCGACGTCCGCGACGACGACCGCAGCCCGATCACAACTCGACCGGGGCGACATACGATCGGCGGTTTCTATAGTCCTCGCTCGAAAACCGATGGCCGCTACGGCCCCGGGGCGATCTTCACCGCTGCGACGGAGATCGAGATTCTCGCCGCAAGAACCGCAAAGCCGCTAACGTACGAGCAGTGGCAAGCCGATCAGGCTCAGCAGGGCGAAGCCTGGATCAAAAAGCTCTCGCCGCCGCTGGAAAAGGAAAAGCCGTGGAAGGAGGTCGAATCGGCTCTGGCTGAGCGAGGAATCATGCTGGAGAGAACGGGATGGTCTACCAATCCCGGTCCGAAGACGGCAACCTACCGTTTGTCCCGCTATTTGAACCTGAACGTCCACGTCGACGGGAAAGACGTGGTTCTCTCCTATGACGTCACGCCGATCCGGCTTTTCGGTGCGGGTGACGTGGACGATCTGCGTGACGACGTCAAGCCCGACCACTGGCCGGCCTTTCGGCTGCTGGCGACGGCCCCTGGGACGTCTACCGTTCCGGAGTCATCCTGCTACGATCCGGTCGTGCTGGTGCGAACGGTCAACACGCTCCAAGCCAAGGGGGAAAAAGAAGCTTATGCCGTTATCGACGAGTACATGGAACTCTGCAAGACCGACTGGAGCCGGGCGGCCTACTACGGACTTTCGCCGGCTCGGCTTTTCTTCGTTGCACGGCTGTTGTTTGTCCGCACGGACGGCAAACCCAACATGCCCGAGATCGTGCAAGGTGTGTTCGGTATCCCAAGACCCAGCGAGGACGACCCGACGTGGCCGCTCTGGCCGTTGATGATGCAAGACGGCCTGCCGTTCAACGTGATTGCGGGTGCCTCGGGAGGCGCAAGCGGTTACATCACTCCCGTTGAGAAGCATCTGGACTACGTGAAGAAACACTGCCGGTTGCGGGGCGAGTTGATTATGCCCACGGCCGATCCGTTGACGGCGGCCGATCGGCTGACAACTTCCAAGCGGTGGAAGGAACTTCTCGCCAAAGGCTACGGGAACAACAAGGTCCATGACAAAGTGGCCGAGGACGCCCTCTATGCATCCCGGCGACAGGCACTCCGCGCGGTGGCGGACATTTATCCCGCGAAACTCACAAGGACCGTTACCTGGACGGTTCCTTCCGAATCCGGCGACGGGACCAAAGAGATGTCTGCGGAGGTACCGGCCGACGTTCCCAACGACGTCTGGCAAGAGCACGTTGAAGCCGTCGGGAAGCTCAGGCCGGTCTGGGACACGAAGCGACAGGAATTTGTGATTGGCAGCGGAGGTACTGCGAGCGGCCCGGTGGAGCAGCGGCCGGGGCCGCCCGCCGACACGCGACCCCTCCCACCCGTTTCAACGGAGGCCAGGCCGCTCTATTCGCCGACGCAGGACGGGTTGCCGGTCGCCGGCGTCGCCGTGAAGTTCCTCGGCCGGCGCGTGGCCGAGAGCGTGAAGATCGAACATTTCAAGGTGATTGACCATCCGTCGGGCCGGAGCATCGCCGAGTCTTTCACCGTCGAAGTCGCGCCGAACGGCCAAGACGTCATCCTGCGGCTGAAGCCCGGCAAACCGCACCAGTGGGCCAAGAGCGCGGTCGGCATTCAGCTCCTTGCGGGGCTGCCGCTGGCCGGGGGCGAGACGCTCGACGAAGACGTGTCGCTCCGCTGTTTCCCCTACCTGGGCAAACCGCCACAAACGGCCGAGACCGCCCACCAATCCGACTGGTCGAAACCGGCCGCCGGGCTCCGGGCCCGGCTTTCGACGGCCAAGGCGGCGTACAGCGTCGGCGAGGCGATCGAGGGCGTCGTCGAACTGCAATGCGTCGAGGATGAGCCGAAGGAGTCGGTCGGCGGTTGCCAGTTGTTCCCGCATCTCGTGTTTCGTTGTGGGGATGAGTCGATGCGGGTCTCCCTGCCGATTCCCAACCGGCTGCGGATTCCCAAGGGCATGACTTACACCGGCCGGTTCAAGCTCTCGCATCTGTTGGCGATGGACAAGCTAGGTCGCTACACGGTGCAAGCAGGCCATAGCAACTTCGTTTCGACGGACATTGGCGACTGGTCGGGCGAGGTGCTTTCACCGCCACTGTCGATCGAACTGGTCGCCCAGCGGACGGGAGACGCGCATGAGATGCTCTCGGCCTTCGATGGCTACAGCGAGGCGGCCGATTTCTTGCTGCACGGCGGGGACGCGTGCGTCACCCGTGTGGAAGTTGCAGGGTTCTCGTGGAAGCGGGGAACGATCGTCGGCCGGTAACGACTGCGATCAGCGGGCGGCGGCAAAAACACGCTGAGCTCAGGTCTAACCCTTACTCAAGCGAACCCTTCATACTGATCGCACAAGAAAACTCGAAACCACCCGTGTTTTCCGGCGTCAAAGGGACGTCAAACAGAACCTTGGACGCGGAGGCAGGGAGGATTTCGACTGAAGACGACTATGAAGAACCGGCCGCGGAATGCCAAGCGGCGGTCGGCCGACCGCAGGAGAACTGCAAAGTCGATTCGCGGGAGTGGAAAACGGGGGCTGGCTCCGAGC
>CAYYNP010000097.1:0-29988 GCA_964472545.1 uncultured Planctomycetaceae bacterium
GCACCGTGGAAAACGGGGACAGGCACCGAGCCGGGAAGTTCGTCGGCAGGTTCCGTGTTGATTCCGACTCGGAGCCAGTCCCCGTTTTCCACTCCCGCGAATCGACTTTGCAGTTCTCCTGGGACCCCACGCCTTGAGCCCTCCGATGCCCATCTGGTATCCTGGCGTGCCGCAACCCTGCCGCAACACGCCCGGGGCAACCTAGGAACGGCCCATGAAACTCTCCGTTGAAGACATCGCCCGGATGACCGACCTGAGCGTCGTCCGCGCCCACCATACGCTCGCCGAAGTCCACGAACTGGCCCGGCGAGCGAAGCAATACAACTGCATCATCGCCTACGTGCTGCCGTGTTACCTGGAGGAACTGAAGACGCTGCTGGCCGACGCCCCGGACGTGGGGCCGGCCGCGGCGGTCGGATTTCCCAGTGGCGGCCATACCACCGAGTTCAAGGTGGCCGAGGCCAAGGCCCTGGTCGAGGCCGGCTCGGCCGAGTTGGATATGGTCGCCAACGTGGGCATGCTCCGCAGCGGACGCTACGACTTCGTCGAAGACGAAATCCGCCGCGTGGTCGAGGCGGCCGGCGACACCATCCTCAAGGTGATCCTCGAATGCCACCATCTGACCGACGACGAGATCCGCCGCGGCTCGGAGCTTTGCGTGCGGGCGGGGGCCGCGTTCGTCAAGACCTGCAGCGGCTGGGCGGAAACCGGGGCCACGTTGCACAACGTCACGCTGATCAAGTCGGTCGTCGGCAACGACGCCCTGGTGAAGGCCTCCGGCGGCGTCCGCGACATCGAAACCCTGGCCGAAATGTACCGCCGCGGCGCCACCCGCTTCGGCATCGGCATGGCCGCCGGAGAGAAGATCTTTCGGCAGTGTGCGGCCTTGCCCGGTGGCGCCGTCGAAGTGGGGGAGATTGCAAATTGAGAATTGTAAACTGACAATTGCAAATTGACCCGATCTGCTGTCTGCTATCTACTTCGTACTGTTTACTGCCTACCGCCTACTGCATACTGCCAACTCGCCCCATGTCCATCATCGCCTACGATCTGGGAACCGGCGGCAACAAGGCCTCGCTCTACGACGCCTCGGGGCGTTGCCTGGCTGCCGTGTTCGAGCCGTACGAGACGCACTACCCGCAGGCCGGCTGGCACGAACAGCGGCCCGACGACTGGTGGAACGCGGTCGTCAAGAGCACGAAGGGCTTGCTGGCCGAGAAGGCCGTCGACCCCGGCGACATCGAGTGTTTGGCGATCTCCGGCCACAGCCTCGGCTGCGTGCCGCTGGACGCCCGCGGCCGGCTGCTGCGGGAGTCGACGCCGATCTGGTCGGACAAGCGGCCCACCGACGACGTGACGGAGTTCTTTCGGCGGATCGACCCGATGCGCTGGTACCTGTTGACCGGCAACGGCTTTCCGGCGCCGCATTACACGGTCTTCAAGATCCTCTGGTATCGCCGCCACGAGCCGGAGATGTTCGCCCGGATCGACAAGATCATCGGCACCAAGGACTACGTCAACTTCAAGCTCACCGGCCAGATCAAGACCGACTACTCCTACGCCTCCGGCAGCGGCGTTTACGATCTGGCCGGCTGGCGCTATTGCGACGAACTGATCGCCGCCAGCGACCTGCCAGCCGGCCTGTTTCCCGAGATCGTCCCCTCGACGGAGATCCTCGGCGAACTGACGCCCGAGGCCGCCGCACAACTCGGCCTGCCGCAGAAGATCAAGGTGGCCGCCGGCGGCGTCGACAATTCGTGCATGGCACTGGGCGCGCGAAACATCGCCGAGGGACGCGTCTACACCTCGCTCGGCTCCTCGTCCTGGGTGGCCGTCTCGTCCGACAAGCCGCTGTTGGACGACGAGGCCAGGCCGTACGTTTTCACCCACGTGATCCCCGGGCTGTTCACCTCGGCGGTGGGCGTCTTTTCCACCGGCACGTCGTTCCGTTGGGTTCGCGATCAACTGTGTGCCGACCTGGTGGCCGACGCCGAACGAACGGGCCGCAGCCCTTACGAATTGATGACCGAATTGGCCCGGCAATCGCCATTGGGCGCGTCCGGCATGTTGTTCAACCCCAGCCTGGCCGGCGGCTCGTCGATGGAGCCCAGCCCCAACATCCGCGGGGCCTTCATGGGGCTCGACCTGGGCCACACCCGATCGGACCTGCTGCGTGCGGCGATGGAGGGCATCGCCATGAACCTGCGGATGGCGTTGGACGAGTTGCGGTCGCTCTGCCGCGTAGCCGGCGAGATGGTGGCCGTCGGCGGCGGCAGCCAGAGCCCCTTCTGGCAGCAGATCTACGCCGACGCGATGAACATCCGCGTGGTCAAGACCAACGTCGGCCAAGAGGCCGGCTCGCTGGGCGCTGCCGCGGTGGCCGCCGTGGGCGCCGGGCTGTGGGACAGTTTCGAGAAGATCGACGAGGTCCACCAGGTCGACCACATCGCCGAACCGGCAGCCGAAAACGCCGCCAAGTACGACAAGCTGCTGCCGATCTTCCGCCGCGCGGCGGAGTGCCAGGCCGAGATTGGCGACAAGCTGAGCGAGTTGCAGTTGTAAGCGGCGTCGGGGACGGGAGTCTCTTTCATTTCGCACAACGGCCCCGCCGCGCGATGATGAAAACGCTTGCACCATTCACCCGCCAAGCCATCGATTGGGAACCAGAGTCCCGTCCCCTTCGCATTACCGTTTCTCGAATGGGCGTGCCACGCTCGGCTGACGGCGTGGTCCGTGATGACACGGACATACCTTATCGGTTACGATAGCGTGCATCGTCCGATCACCAGGAGCCAACGCAGTGCCCTTCGCTAAATTCGACCCCATCCGCCTGCGGCTGCGGCCGCTGGGCGAGCGGACCCACGATCTGGACCGCTCGAGCCTGATCTACCCCGACCAGCCGCGCGAGCCATTTGCCCATCCGGCGCTGCCGGAGTTGGCCGAGCGGATCGCGGCCGCCGCCGAAAACGGCCGTACGGTGATGTTCTGCTGTGGGGCCCACGTAATGCGCAAGGGCAACGGGCCGCTGTTGATCGACCTGATGCAACGTGGGCTGGTGTCGCACGTTGCGCTGAACGGGGCCGGGGCGATCCACGACTTCGAGATGGCCCTGATCGGACACACCTCCGAGAGCGTGGCACGCTACGTCCGCACCGGCGAGTTCGGGCTCTGGAAGGAGACCGGACGGATCAACGACGCCGTTGTGGCCGGCCACCGTAACGGTATCGGGTTTGGCGAGGCCGTGGGGCGGATGATCGAGGATGAGAAATTCCCCTATCGCGAGACCAGTCTGTTGGCCGCCGGCGTGCGGCTGGGTGTGCCGGTTACCGTCCACGTGGGCATCGGGTTGGACATCATCCACGAACACCCCAACTTCGACGCCGCCGCCGCCGGGGCCACCTCGTATACCGATTTTCTGATCTACACCGACGGCCTCACGCGGCTCGAGGGCGGCGTGTTTCTCAACATCGGCACCGCCGTGATGGGCCCCGAGGTCTATCTCAAAGCCCTCACGATGGCCCGCAACGTGGCGGCCCAGCAGGGCGAATCGATCCGGCACTTCACCACGGCCGTGTTCGACCTGCGCTCTCTCGGCGAGCAGCTCAACGCGGAAGCCCCCAAGGACGACCCGCGTTACTACTTCCGCCCCTATAAGACGGTGCTGGTGCGGACCGTGGCCGATGGCGGCACGAGTTTCTACGTGCAGGGCGACCATCGGCAGACGGTGCCTGCGTTGTACGATCTGATCGTGGCGAGGGCCGAGCGATGACCACCGGCATGAAGGTTTTCGAGGGCATGTCCGACGAGCGGCTGCAGGAGTTGGTCGATCGCTTCGCGACGCTACGGATCGCCGTGTTGGGCGATTTTTTCTTGGACGAGTACTTCGACGTCGATCCGGCGCTGGCCGAGGTGAGCATTGAGACCGGCAAGACGGCCCATCAGGTGGCCGCGGTGCGCCACAGCCCCGGCGCGGCGGGCACGGTCGTCTGCAACCTGGCCGCGTTGGGAGCCGGTGGTGGCGAGAGTGGGAGTTTGCACGCGGTGGGGCTTACGGGCGACGACGGCTCGTCGTATGCGTTGCGAAAGGACCTGCACGCGCTGGGCTGCACGACCGACCACCTGCACGCCGATGCCGGGCTGCTCACGCCGACGTATCTTAAGCCCCGCGACACGACCGATCCCAGTCTGGCCGGCGAGCACGAGCGATACGACGTGAAGAATCGCACGCCGACGCCCGAGGCCTTGCAGCGGCGGATCGTGGCCTCGCTCGACGCGCTGTTGCCGCAACTCGACGCGGTGATTATCGCCGATCAGGTCGAAGAGCCCGACTGCGGCGTGGTCACCGCAGCGATGCGCGGCGTGCTGGCCGATCGCGCGCGAAAGAACCCCGGCGTCGTCTTCTTCGCCGACAGCCGCCGCCACATCCGGCAGTTTCGCCACGTTGTGATCAAGCCCAACCAGTTCGAGGCCCTGGGCATGGAGAATCCGCCGCCGGGCGCGTCGGTCGACTTGGGGCAGTTGGAGGCGACCGTTCGCAGCCTACGCAGCGAAACGGCCGCGCTGATCTTCGCCACCCGGGGTGCGGAGGGGATGTTGGTCAGCGATCCCGAGCTAACGCTAGTGCCGGGCGTCACAGTCGACGGCCCGACCGATCCCACCGGCGCCGGCGACAGCGCCACCGCCGGCGCCGTGTTGGCATTGGCCGCCGGAGCGACTCCGCCAGAGGCGGCGCTGCTGGGAAACCTCGTCGCCTCGATCACCGTCGAGCAACTTGCCACCACCGGCACCGCCCGGCCGGAAGAGCTTCTGCCCCGGTTGGAAACCTGGCGGCAAGCCCTGCCAGGCTAACCCGCTGGGTGGCCCGGTCACTCTTGCGGAAGGACCGTGGCCATCCGTACCGACCTCGTTCGCAAGAGTGCCCGGGTGACGAAGTCACAAGAGGGTCCATACCGGGCCCGAAACCTCCTGCGGCTGCGCCGCCCCGACGCATTTTCCGGCCGCGTGATTGAAGT
Organism: uncultured Planctomycetaceae bacterium; assembly: GCA_964472545.1. Lineage (GTDB taxonomy): Bacteria > Planctomycetota > Planctomycetia > Pirellulales > Thermoguttaceae > CAYYNP01. The sequence goes on from CAYYNP010000097.1 coordinate 5,013, forward strand.
GGCAACGTCGTTTACGGAAAAGCGTCGCGGCCACCCGCGCGGAAATTAGTATGGTGTCCCCCGAATTCCGAATTCTTTAATCCCCCCTATTAGAAGGGGCGGGGCCGGGCGTGTCAAGTTCTACCCGGGTGACGAAGTCACAAGAGGATTCGCATCTACCGCCCATCCTCTCGTGGCTGCGCCGCCCCGACGCATTTTCCGGCCACGTGCGAGAAGTGGCAACGTCTATTGCGGAAAAGCGTCGCGGCCACCCTCAAGAGACGCAGGCCGCAGCCTACTCCAACTCCACGCAGCAGATGCTCAACCCGTCGCGAATGTAGATCCGCTTGTTTGCCAAAGCCGGGTGCGAGAGCACTTCGGAGTCTTCGCCGAAGATCCGCACGCGGGAGACCAGTTCGTACTTCTCACCATTGGCACGTACCAGCACCAACTCGCCGCGGGCGCTGACGATCAAAACCCCGTGGCGGTTGCCGATGACCGCCACGTAATCTTCAAAGGCCTCGTCGTCGCCGATCCAGCGGGACTTCAGCCCGTCGTCCAGGTCGAGACAGAACAGCCCCTGGCTGCAGCCGTAGACCTTGCCGTCGATCACCACCGGTGTGCTGGAATCGGGGGCCAGATCGAGGTTCTCGGCCAGCGGCTTGGTGACGATGCGGCCCTGGCCGTCGAAGGCGTAGAGCCGGGTGCCGTTGTTTTCGGTGGTCACCAACAGCTTGCCGTCGAGGGCGATCGGCGTGGGCACGTTGAAATCGCCTTCCTCGGGCGGGACGAGTTGCCAGAGCCGCTTGCCGGTGGCCGGGTCCCAGCCGCCCAGCGAGATGGCGTCGTAGCCGACGATCTGCCGCACGCCGCCGAGCGTGGCCACGATGAACGAGGAGTACGCACACGGCAAGCCAGGGCTCTGCCAGAGCGTTTTGCCGGTGAGCCGATCGAGCGCCACCAGCGAACCGGTCTGCCCGCCGGGATTGACGATCAGCTTGTCGTCGACCACCAGCGGCGACGAGCACATGCCCCAAGTGACCAGTTTGGCGTGGAACTCGCGATTGACGTTGCGCTGCCAAACGGTCTCGCCGTCGGCCAGGTTCACGCAGTGCAAGTCGCCGAACGCGCCGAGCAGATAGACCTTGCCCTGGTGGATCAGCGGCGTGGCCCGGGGCGAGTTGCCGTAGTCCAACTCGCCGGGCGCCGGATACTGCACGACCCACGCTGGCTCGCCCATATCGGCCGAAAGACAGCGAAAGACGTCGAACTGGTCCAGCGCATCGCGGTCGGCCACGATCACGTAGCGGTCGGTGGCCACGATGCCGGCCAACCCGGCCCCGGTGAGCCACGTTTGCCAGCGGATCTTCGGCACCGGAGGGAGTGTCTCCGGCAGCCAAGGGCAGATGCCGTCGCGGTTCGGTCCTCGCCAGCCGGGCCAGTCCGTCGACGTGGCGTCGCCTTTCTTGGGAGCGGATTCCTTCGGATCGGCCTCCTCCGACTTGGACTCGATCGGCACGAAGCCGTTCTTCGACTCCAGCGCCGTCAGAAACGCCGGATGCTCGCGAAACGCCAGCAGGGCCTCGACGATTTGCTTCTCGGCCTCGGCCGTAACGCCGGCGGTGGCGAACACGGTCACAAACGGCACCGGCTCCGTGTGGCCGACCGCTCGCAACATCCCCTTCTCGATCTTGCCGCAGCCTTCCATCAGCGCCATGGCGTAGCTCGATATGACCGCCGCGGCGCCGGGCGGGCCTTCGTGATCGAGCGCGGCGAACGCGGCGTCGCTACAACTGGGGAACGTCTCCGGCTTCTCCGGCACGGCCACGCCGGCCTTCTTCAACGCCGCGATGGCCGCCGAGCGCTTTTCGTCGGAATCGGCCGGGCCGAAGAGCACGCGATAGCCGGCCAGATCGGCCAGGCTTTGGGCCGGATCGGTGCCGGGGACGACGAAGATCCCGGTCAGCGTGGTGCGGCCCTCGGGGTCGGTGAGCATGGCCAGCGGCCGAACGTCGAGCTTACGCTCGGCCGCGTCCCACTTGACCATCGATTGTTTACCGATGATCAGGTCGACACGGCCGCTCGATCCCAGGCGGATCGCCCGAGCGAGGTCTTCGGCAAACACCACGTCGACCTTCCGTCCGAGCTTCAACTGAAGATAAGCGCCCAGCACTTCGTACTTCCGCTGGGCGAAACCTTCAACGCACGCGCACGCCAACGGCTCTGCCAGCGGGTCCATCACCACGATCGAAAGCGGCCGCGGCGATGCACCCTCGGCCGCCTGGCACGGCGGCGTCAAAGCCACCAGCAGCAACACACTGGCCAGGCCGGCCGCGACAATCGATCTACACAAAACGCCCACCGAAAAACCGCCTCGCGGTCTGCCGACGTCGGCCTTTGCCATGGTGCTACTTCTCCGGTTGCGGTTCAATAATCTGGATTCCCGACACCCGGCCCGTGCTGAGCACGCGAGTGCCTTCGATTCTGATGACCTTGGTTTCCACGGCCGGGGTTTCCACGGCCGGCTCTTCAACGGGCACTTCCTCCACGGCCGGCTCCTCGGTCGCCTCGGCCACCACGGCGTCTTTCTGTAGCAGCGAGGCGACGTGGTTGCGCGTCAGGTCGAGCATGTAGACGCGGCTGCCGTCGTCGTTGATGCCGATCGGCACGTGCTTGCAGCCGGGCACCAGCTTCATCACGCCCACCACGCCGAGGAACTCGCCGTCGGGGCTGAATCGCTTCACACGCCCGAGATTCGACTCGGCCGTATAGACCACGCCGTCCGGGCCGAAGCGGATGCACATCGGGTTGCAGCAGCTTCCGAAGCCGACCACGTCTTTGCGGTCCATCTTGCCGAAGGTGGCGATCAGGTTGCCGTCGCGGTCGTATCGGACGACGCGGCCGCGGGCGTTCTCGGCCACCCAAAGCTCGCCGTCGTGGGCCTGGATGTCCATATTGCCGCAGCAGCCGGACAAGCCGGTGACGATCTTCTCGGCTTCGCCGAAATCGTGATCGGTCCGCCAGACGTCGAAGCCGTAGCCCTGCGTCGCCCGGCAGCAGACGAAGACGTCGCGGTCGGTGACCGACATGGTGCGGATATTGCGTGCCGCCATGGCCGCGGCCCGGCGCTGAGCGGCGATCACCTGCGGCGTGAGCGAAGCCTCACGCAATTCTTGGCTCAGCGCGATGTAAGCCTGCACGACCTCTTGATACTCTTCCGTCGCAGCCTTCAGGGCCTCGGGGTCGTTCTGGGCTTCGGTCCGCTTCTTGGCCGCAGCCTGTAGCTTCGGCATCATCTCCTGCATCTTGGCCCGCAGCTCGGTCACCTTGGCCGCTTTGGCCTCTTTCTCCTCGTCGGTTTCCTCTTCGGCCGGTTCCGGTTCCTCCGGCAGCGGCGGCAAACCGGCCACCTGGGGCGAGTCGCCCGTATGGAGCACTTCGCCTTCGGCGCTCAGCCGGACCAGCTTGCCCTCGCCGCCGACGAAGACCGTGCCGTCCGGAGCCACGTTGATCGCCTGGGCCACGACGCCCGGCTTCCAGGTGGCGACCAGTTCGCCCGCGGGGCTGACCACGCGAACTTCCGAACTCTCGCCGGAGCCGCAGGCAATCAGGAAGTTGCCGCCCTTGCCCATGCAGAACGTGCTGATCGAAAGCGGTTCATCTTCCTCGGCCAGTTTGACGAACGGACCCGGGTCGTGGCTGGGCACCACGCGGAGATCGGAAAAGCGGCGAATGGCGTTGCTTTCCGTGTCGAGCACGAAGATGTCGCGGCCGTCGGCCGTCACCTCGACGGTCACCCGAACGCACCCGCCGTCGAAATCTTCCAGTACGGCCACGCCCAGGAACTCACCCTCGGCGGTGAACTTCTTGACCGTATTCGGCGGGCCGGATTCCGACGTGTAGACGTTGCCCGCGGCGTCGAAGCAGAGGTTTTTCGGCTCACAGCAGCCGCCGAAGCCGTCGGCCGCCTTGCGGTCGTTCTTGCCGAAGTTCGACAGCTCGTTGCCGTCGCGATCGTATCGCTGGACCTTGTGGCGTCCGTTGACCGGCACCCACAGTTCGCCGTTCTGCGCGTTGACGTCCATCTGGCCGCAGCAGCCGCTTAAGCGGTCGACGATCTGCTTGGCGTTCTTCAGGTCGTGATCCACACGCCAGACCGCGTAGCCGTAGCCCTGCGTCGACGGGCAGGCCACGAAGATGTCCTGGTCCGTCACGGCGATGCCGGTGATCGTCTTGGCACGCTGGGCCATGGCACGCGCGCGGGCCTCGGCGGCCTGCTGGCGGGCCTTTTCGAGGGCTTCCTTCTGCTCGTCGGTCAACTCCGGCCTCTCGGCGGCCTTCTCCTCGGCCTCGCCACCGGCCAGGGCCTGGACCAGCGCCCCGACGATCGTCGTGGATTGGGGGCGGACCTCAACCTCAACGCGTCTGACCTGGACCGCCTGACCGACTTGTTCCACCTCCGGCGCGTCAACCTCTTCACCTTCGGGTGCCGGCGGCGGCCAGTCGATCGACTCGGTGACTTCGCCGTTCTGATTCAGCTTGGCCAACGTGCCGTTGCCGGCGGTGACAATCGTGCCGTCGGTGTGCACGGCGATCGCCTGGGGTTTGAAGTCGACCTCCCATTGCTTCAGTGCCGTGCCGTCGGTGCTGAAGACGCGGATGTCGCCGCAGCAGACCAGCAACGTGCCGTCGACGTTCAGGCAGAAACTCTCCACGCCGCCGGCCGGAACGTCGTCGCCCACCTCGATCACGCCCATCTCGCCGTGCGACGGCTTCCAGGCCGGATCGGCCCGAAGCTCGTCCATCATCTTCCTTTCCCGTTCCTCGTACTCCTGCATCAGCGAGTTCATGCGGGCTTCGGCCTCTTTGCGAGCGGCCTCGGCCTTTTCGGCCGGCGTGAGTTCCTTGGCGTCTTCGCCGGCGGTCTCTGCCGTCGCCTGGCCGACGCGAAGCACGGCACGCGCCGTCGTCCTCGGCGCCGGCGCGACCTGGACGCGAAGCACGCGAGGCTCGCCGTCATCGGGTTCCACGACGGGTACGGCCTGGATGATGACTCGCTCGGCCTTCAGTTGCGTCGCCTTGGGGGCGTCGGCCGGATCGTCGGCCGAAGCAGCCCTCGGACAGCCGCAACAGACGCTCATCAATCCGGCACATGCCAGCAAGGTGAGTGCCAACTTCAGTTCCTTTGTTCTCATCGGATTCTCCAAAACGGGGGAGGGAGCGCCGCGGGAGGCGCCGGTACGGGCAAACCGCTACATTTTGATTATTCTAGGTCCAAGGAGTGCTTGTCAAGTTGCACTTCGCCAGGGGGATACGCATCTTGGGCCGCCGGAGCAGGGAAGTTGGCCGAGCCGGCAACCGATTCGTGCTATACGGCGGCGACCGCGGCTCGGTTCTTCCGGCGTCATCGCCGCCGAAATGTAACGCGGCCGCGCTTCGGATTAGTCGCGCGCCGGCCGCCGCAGGTTCCCGCGCCGTGGGATTCCACGGCTATTGGTGACGGGTGGCTGGGGCATAGCGCAGCGCTGCCCCAGTGGAACTGGCTTGAATTGATGCCCAATGGTAGCCGAATTCGCCAGGGATTGTCGACTTCGGCTACCACGCACGCCTTGCGCCCGGGCTTCGCTGCGCTCAGCCGTCATGGGAGTTTCGGGCCAAAGAGAACCAATCGACTGCGGTATCAAACCCCTCAGCGTTCGTGTCGACCCCTGCCAGAATAGGGGCAACACACCGTTCGGCCAATTCGCGGCGGTTCGTGGCACGGCTGGAATCTTCCGGGTCCGAAGTGGGGGTGTTTAACACAATCCCCGCGATTGGCAGCCCGCCGCGGAACGTCCTGGCCGCGATCAGCGTTTGCAGTGTGGCGTTGATGGTGCCCAGCTTGTTTGGCGAGACGATGACCAGGGGGTAGCCCAAATCTCCGGCCAGATCGGCCACGTACTCCGTCCGGCCCAATGGCGACATCAGGCCACCGGCCCCTTCGACCACGATCACGTCGCTCTGCTGTCGCCAGACTTCGATCCCGTCGCGCAACAGCTTCGCGTCGAGGGCCTTACCTTCGGCACGCGCCGCCAGATGGGGGGCTGTGGGGGCGGCGAAACACTGAGGACAGACCTGATCCAATTCACCCGGCCTTCCCGCGGCCTCCCAGAGTTGCACCGCGTCGTCGCAGCTCAGCCGCTTGCCGTCCGTCCGACAGCCGCTGGCCGCCGGTTTGTAGACGCCCACCCGGAGTCCCAAGACAACCAGCGACCGGGTGATCAGCGCCCCCACGTACGTCTTGCCGACGCCCGTGTCGGTGCCGGTGATGAACAGGCCGGGCGGTGCGTTGGTGGGCATCGGTAGGATCCGTTGTGTTGGCCTGAATCGAAATGGGGTGGCTGGGGTCGAAGCACGAGGAACGAGTGCTGAGCCCCCGGTGTATCCATCGGAGACCCAAGCCTGGGGGCTCGGTGCTCGTCTCTCGCACCTCGACCCCAGCCACGCGCCGGGATCAGTCGGCACGTCTGCTTTCACCGGCCCGACCGATGGAGTATAAGGACTGAAGCCCCGTCGGGCGAGACACGCCGCCACGCCATGCAGGAGTCGCCACTATGAGTTGCCGCTTCGCCCCGTATATCGCATGTCTGCTGGGCAGTGTTGCCGTTGCCGGCCCGATCTGCACGGCCCACGCCGACGACGAAAACGCCGAGGCGGTTTTCACGCGTGAGGCGATCGTCGACGTCATGCGCCGCGTCCGCGACTACCAGCTTGCCCATCCGTGGAAACAGACCGACCGCAACTGGATTCGCGCCACCTACTACACGGGCCTGATGGGGCTCTATCGCACGACCGGCGACCGGCAATACCTCGACCAGGCCGTCGGCTGGGCCGAGAAACACGGCTGGGCCGAAGGCGACGAACGCGAACGGGCCAACAAGAAGACCTGTGGACAGACGTACCTGGAACTCTATTTCATCGAGCCCGACCCCAAGCGGATCGCCAAGACCCGGGCGTACGTTGATTCGCGCATCAAGCTAGTGCGCGCCGGCGAGCCGCCCACCAAGGGCTGGTACTATTGCGACACGCTCTACGTCGGCCCGCCCACGATCGCCATGCTCGGCAAGGCCACCGGCGACGCGAAGTACTTCGGCCATCTCAATGAAGTCTATTGGGCGGTCACCGATCACCTCTACGACAAAGAACACGGCCTGTTCTATCGCGACGCGAACTACTTCGACGCCGCGACCCACAACGGCCGCAAGGTCTTCTGGTCGCGGGGCAACGGCTGGGTGCTCGGCGGTATTCCTCGCGTGTTGCAGTACCTACCCAAAGAAAACGAACACTACGGCCGCTACGTCAAACTGTTGCAGACGATGTCGGCCGCTATTGCCGAGCGGCAAGGCCCCGACGGCCTCTGGCGGAGCAACCTCGACGACCCGCGGCAATGCCCCAACCCCGAAACCAGCGGCTCGGCCTTCTTCTGCTACGCGATGACCTGGGGGATCAATAACGGTTTGCTCGAACGCCGGGAGTATTTGCCGGTCGTGTTGCGTGCATGGGCCGGGCTGGTGCGCCACGTCGACGCGAACGGCAAGCTCGGCTACGTGCAACCGGTCGGCGCATCGCCCAAGCCGGCCACGCCAGACATGACGCACGAATACGCCATGGGCCTGTTGCTGCTGGCCGGCGAAGAGATGGTCAAGCTGCTCGAGTCGGGCGTGGTTGACGACGACGTCCTGAAGCAATACGAGAGGGAATGCCGCGAAGTGGCCGATCGCGATCCGTGGTCGAACGGACTTCGCTGGCCCGCGGCGGTCGAAGCGGTCGAGATGCCGCTTTCGGAGCACTTCCCGCGGCTGAAGGCCCCCGACACCGGCCGCACCGCCGTGCAACTCACCTCCGGCGATGCCTTCTGCTATCCGCTCTACTACTTCATCCCTACGTTCACCAAGGACGCCAAGTACCTGATCTACCATCGGGCGGAAGCCGGCCAGGTGCAATTGCATCGCCTGGAGTTGGCCACCGGCCGGTCGGTGCAACTCACCCACGGCGACACGCCCGTGACGCGCTGGAAGAACTGGTGCGTCGAGTCGGGCCGCGGCGTGTTGGATCATCGCAGCGTGCTGAACGTGGCCCGTGGCGAGGTGATCTACTTCACCGGCCCGCTGGGCAATCAGGCCCGGGTGGTCGACGTCCGTACGCTTGAGGACCGGCCGCTGTTTACGCTCGCCGACGATCGCGAGGCGGTCGGCCAGAACTGCACCACGCCCGACGGCCAGTGGCTGGTCTATATCGACTCGCCGCGCGGCAGTATGTATCGCCGCCCGGTCGAGGGCGCCCGAGTCGTGGCCTATCATTTCGACACGGCCGAGCGGCGCGTGCTTTGCGAGATCGACTGCCACATCCACCACGTGCTGGCCTACGACAACTACCACTTCGTTTTCTGCCATCCGCCCAACGGCATGGGCATGATGATGACCGATCTGGACGGCGGCGGTTGGGAGTATCTGCGGGCGGGCGACCCGGGCGTGCCGGTCGCGGCCGGCGACGATCAGACCGGCGGTCACGTCTGCCATTTCATCCCCACCCGCCGCGGACTCTGCTACGAAGTGATCGCGCGGCGAAACCCCAACGAAGGCCCCAGGTCCGGTCTCTACGATCCGCTTTCGCGGCGGCGGTTCGAGTTCGCCCTGCCGCCGGACCTCGGCTACGTCCATACCGGCTGGGACCCGGAGGGCCGGCTCTGGTTCTACGAATGCTCCGGCAAGACCCACCGCATGATCGCGTTGACCGGTCTCGACGAGCAGGGCCCCCAATCGCAGCCGCTCACCGGCGACTGGCCCACCTACGGCGGCGGACAGAAGTCGCATTTCCACCCGCAGATTACGCCGGATCGCAAGTGGATCCTCTTTACCGGCGGCGATCCCAAAACCAAAACCAACCACCTCTTCCTGTTGGACGCCTCCGACCTAAAGCCGCTCGAAGGCATCTCCGCAACGAAGCTCAGCCCCACCGGCGAACATAACCTGCTCGGCCGCGGCCTGCCAAAGGACCTCGTCGCCCGGGCGCTACCGGTCGCGTCGGTCACCGCCAGCGGCTCTCAGCCGGGCAACGGGCCGGAGCTTGCGATCGACCGCGATCTGTCGACCCTCTGGGGTGCCGAAGGCGACGGCCAATGGATCCAACTCGATCTGGGGCGCGCGACGCCGGTCGAGAGCGTCCGGATCTCGTGGTACGCCGGCGACCAACGCCGCCAGCGTTTTGATATCGCCGTTTCTGACGACGCCCGGCAGTGGACGACCGTCTTCACCGGCCAAAGCAGCGGCAAAGCGGCCGGGCTCGAGCCGTGCGATGTGAAGCCGTTTCGCGCCCGCTACGTCCGCGTTACGGGCCACGGCAACACGGCAAACACCTGGAACAGCATGCAAGAGATTCTGATCCTCGGAAAGTGAAGGAGACTTACGGTGACTGCATCACGAGGGTTGTTCGGGACGTCTCTGCTGCTGACGTGGCACTTCTCTTCGGCGGCACGCACGCCGCGGCGGAAGGTGAGACACCGATCGAATTCGGCCGCGTTGCCTGGCTGGCCGACTTCGATCGGGCGGCAGCCTGCTCCAAAGAAACGGGCAAGCCGATCCTACTGCTATTCCAGGAGGTGCCGGGCTGCTCGACGTGCCAGCGTTTCGGGGCCGGACCGCTATCCCATCCTTTGCTGGTCGACGCGTCACGAGAGTTCATCCCCTTGGCGATCCGTAACAACGTGAAGGGACAGCAGCGCACGATCCTCGAGCGGTTCGGCGAGCCGGCATGGAACAACCCCGTCGTCCGCTTCGTCGATTCGGCCGGAGCCGACGTCATCCCGCGCAAGGCCGGCGTCTATTCGACCGGAGAATTGCTCGGCCGGATGCTGGCGGCGCTGGAAGCGGCCGAACGCCCCGCGCCGAAGTACCTGGAACTGGTCGCCTTCGAGTACGCTCCGCAGCAACAGCAATGGGCCACGTTCGCCATGCACTGCTATTGGGTCGGCGAGCAGCGTCTCGGCCGCTTGCCCGGCGTGTTGGCCACGCGGATCGGCATGCTGCGGCGGCAGGAGGTCGTCGACGTGAAGTTCGACCCCACGGTGATCGCCTTTGCCGACCTGTTGGCCAAGGCCGAAGAACTCCAATGTGCCCGTACGGTCTTCGCCCGATCCGACGGCCAGCAGGCCGCCGCCCGGCAGCGAGGCGGCCTGACCGTGGTCCGCACCGACGAGCCGACCGACACGAGCACCACCCAGCAGTATCACCTTGCCCGTCACAAGGCGTATCACCTGCTCCCGCTGACGGCCCTGCAAGCGACGAAAGTCAACGCGGCGCTGGCTGCCGGCGAAGATCCCGACCCGTGGCTCTCGCCCAGCCAATTGGAGATGAAGCAGCGGATCGACGCACAGATCTCGAAGCAGCCGAAAGCCCTCTCTCGGTTGACGCCCGACCGCTCCCCCGCCAGTTTGGTGGGCTACAACCACCAGTTGGAGACGGCGCTACGGCAACCCGAGGACTGAGAATCCGCCCTCACGGCAGAGATAGAGGCAAGTGGAGACGAGCGGGATCGAACCGCCAACCCCGGGCTTGCAAAGCCCGTGCTCTCCCAGTTGAGCTACGTCCCCAAAGACACTCAATTCTACCCTGCCTGAGGACTCTCGCAAGGCGGTCGTCGAGGTCCGAGGTCGCTTACCGGTAGATCAGCGGCTCGATGGGCCGACGACACCATGCCCCTTCCCTCCCAGTGGGGGATCGATAGAATGGGGCGGCATGGCGAGATCAGGGCCGATTTCCACACCCGGAGGGATCGATGGCTGCGGCAAATGAGAAGGACTATCTGGTCGTGATCCAGTGCGATATTGCCCGACAGCGCTGCTCGGGCTACTTCTGCGAGAAGGCGTTTCACGAGCGGAGCGGCGGGTTTGCGGAGTATCCGAGCGCCAAGGCACTTCGCACGCTCTACCTTACCTGCGGGGGCTGCTGCGGGTTGGCGGTCCATCGGCTGCTGTCCGACCTCATCCAGCGGATCAAGAAGGCCGAGGGCGTTGAGAAAGACCGGATCGCCGTGCGATTGTCGTCGTGTATGGCCAAAGACAACTACCACGGGCCGCCCTGCCCTCATCTGGACTACATCAAAGGCCTGATCGCACGGCTCGGATTGGACGTCGGCGAGGGCACGCAGATCGGCCAGAAATCCACGCGGCTTCGGCAGTCAGGTGTTTACGATGAGGGGGAGTCGCGATGAGCATCGAATTGCGCTGGGTTTGCAGCCTCTCGGCAAGTTGTCTGCACGCGGCCGACATGGCCCGTCGTGGCCGGCAGATGCTCGAAGTGGAACCGCTGGCGGCCCTGAAAGAACCGGCCACCCAACTGACCGCCGAAATCACCGCGGCCGGGTTGCCACAAGAGCCGCTTTGGCGACATCTGCTCCCGCTGGCTGCCCGTATCGAGAGCAACCGCGAGTTGGCCGAGGCTGTGTTGCGTAAGGTGCTCGGGGCCGGTCCGCGCGTGGGTGCCGTTGCGCCGCGGCTCGCCGGACGGATTGGCGAGGTGGAAGCGGCCGCGTTGCGCGCGGCCCCGGAATGGGTCGACGACGTGGCCGCCCGGGCCGATTTCCTGCGAGAACAATGGGATCGCTACGGCGGCGCACTATTGGAGGCCGTCGGCCGGCTGACGGATCCGCGGTTGATTGTGCCGGCTGCGGAGGTCTCGGTCGTCTTTCCGGCCAGCGGCGGCGCCGGGGCGGCCCATCTGCTCTACAACTCGTTGACCATCGAAGCGGTCGACGCCGATCCGGTCGACGGTTTGCCGGAAGTCCTGCGGCTGGTATGGCTGCTTTCGCAGTTGAACGTCGATCTGCCGATGTTCAGCGAGAACATCCATCGCGACCGGCGTCCGTTGGTCGCGGCGCTGTCGATGTTGGCCGTCACGTTGGCGGCCGCCGTGGAGGTCGAGTTGATTGGCTGGAACACGTCCATTGTGGAGACGGCCGTCGAACATTGGCACATCGAAGGGCCGGCCGGCATTTCACTGGCAGAGACTGCGTCGCGTTGGTGGGAGACCTATCTCGACGCTAGCCCGCCGTGGCACGTGGCGTTGGCGGCGTTGGATCAGATGATCGTATAGTAGTCATCTCGCTCCGCCGAGATGTCCCTTCGTCTCGCGGAGCGAGACGACTACTCTACGTCGCAATGGGTGCCTGGGGTCGAGGTGCGAGGGACGGCGGGTGGCTGGGGCAAAGCGCAGCGGTGCCCCAGATCGTCGGTCCTTCTTGTAGCCGTGAATCACTGGGGCACCGCTGCGCTTTGCCCCAGCCACCCCCTACCGGCGCGAGCCGTCCAGTTCCAGCTTGCCGATCTTCCCCGGCAAGCGTCCCCAGCGAAGATTGCCCGTCCGGTAACGCCGCCACGAGAGCCACCGCAGGCCGACCCGTGCGATCATGCCGGCCGGACGATAGCCGAGCGACTTGTGGCTGTCGATCGAGATGCGGTTGTCGACGTCAATCTGGGTGAAGACGTCGGTCGCGCCGCGTCGTTCGAGGTAACCGGGCAGCCACGCCATTAGCGCACCCCAAGCACCCCACTTGGCGCCTTTGCCGTCGAAGGTCCAGCAGACGCCTTCGGGGATACGTACGTTGCAACGGAGTTCGCCCCAGTCGTCGCGATAGTCGTTCGGCCCGAACGTGAGCCAGACGGCGGCGGCGATCTCGTCGCAGGCGGTGGCGATGATGCAGGTGTCGCCGCGGTTGAGACGTTGTGCAACGGTATCCGGCTTGGTGAAGAACGTCCCCAGGGCCTCGCGGTCGTCGGCATTCGCTTCGCGGACCGTGAAGGTCTTGGGTACACGTCGAAACCGCTTCAGCCCCGCCACCGGCGCGTTGAAGACCTCGACCACGCAGAACCGGCACCAGAGGCCGCCGAATCGCGACTCCCGCAACCGCCGCCCCAGCCGGCAGAGCGCGCGTAGCTTCCCCTGCGACCGCGCCAAACGGACTAGCCGCCGGAAGCGGTGGGAGGTGTTCGGCAACGACGTGGCGGGCGGTTGCGGCATGGAATTCCGAAGTACGTTCGCGTCGGCCTGTACGGCTCGACGGCAAGAGGCGACATACGCCGCTACGCCAACTATAGGATAGCCGCATGTGCCGGCAGAGGGCCATTTATGGCCCTTCCCGCCGCAGGCGGTCTTCGGCCCGGCGCTTACGCCGGGTTGGGCGTGCGAAGGAAACTCCTCCATTTCCTCGAACACGCACCGATCCCCGTTCACGGGGATTCTCGCTGCCGTTGGCTTCAGCCGGATGCGTGCGCCCCGGCTGGTTCGTTTCACGGCTGAAGCCACTCACCGAGAAGGGCCGTGAACGACCCTGACAGGGCTTAAGAAACCAGGAGGAGACACGGAGATGCCCCGCCAACCCGGCATCAATGCCGGGCCGAATACCGCTTCGCGGGAAGGGTCATAAATGACCCTCGGAAGCTCCGGTCCGGTGTCGCACGTAGATCGGCCTTCTCTTGCGGCGGCAAGCTGTGCTAGACTGGCCGGCCGGCAAGGGCGATTTTGGGGAGGAGGTGCATCGTGCGAAACTCTGCAATCTGGTCGGTGGTGCTCGTGTTGGCCGTTCTCGCGGCGGACGACAGCAGAGGGGACAACACCGATCCAGAGGCAAAGCAGGTCTTCACCAACTCAATCGGCATGAAGTTCGTGCTGATCCCGGCGGGGGAATTCTTGATGGGGAGTCCAAAGGACGAAGAAGGGCGGGACGACGATGAGAAGCAACATCGAGTCCGGATCACCAATCCATTCTATCTGGGCGTGCATGAAGTAACGGTGGGGGACTTCCGTCAATTCGTCACTGACACGGGGTACAAGACGGATGCCGAAAAGGACGGATTGGGCGGGGGCGGGTGGAACGAAACGAAGGACAGCCCTGATTATGGCCCGAAGTACGCCTGGCGAAACGTCGGTTTCAGACAAACCGATCGGCACCCCGTAGTGAACGTGAGTTGGAACGACGCTGTGGCGTTTTGCCGTTGGCTGAGCACGCTCGAAGGTCGGACGTATCGCTTGCCAAGGGAGGCAGAGTGGGAGTATGCATGTCGAGCAGGAACGACAACACGCTTCTATTGCGGTGACGACGAAGACTGTTTGACGACGGTTGGGAACGTGGCAGACGCGTCGCTGAATCGTGAATGGCCGAGAGAGAAATGGGGAGTCACGTCGAGTGACGGCTACGCGTTCACGTCGCCGTCTGGCAGTTTTCGACCCAATGATCTTGGTGCTTATGACATGCATGGCAACGTGTGGGAATGGTGTCAGGACCGGTACAGTTCCCATCTTCCCCCCCCGCCAGGTGCAGCCGGTTGCCGGATGACGCGTGGCGGGGGCTGGTCCTCCCCCGCGATTGACGTGCGTTCGGCGTGCCGCTTGCACAGTAAGCCGAACTACCGGCAGGACTGCGTCGGATTCCGTTGCGCCCTGGTTCCAGCCAGCCAGGGCAAGTGAGCGAGCGAAGGTCGATCGAGGCTCCCAGCCAGTAGTGGTATCAATCGGGTGACATCCGAAGCGATGCGCGTCTACTGCTGCCGTTCCACCACGAAGTGCGTCAGCCCCTGCAACAAATCTCGCGTCGGATTCGACGGCAGGGCGTCGAGCTCTTCGCCGGCGCGTTGGGTGTACCAGGCGGCTTTGCGTTGGGCGTAGCCGACGGCGTCGTGGCGCTCCAGCCAGGGGCGTAGGGCCTCGGCGTGGTGGTTGCCGGAGCCGGTGAGAATGGAGATCACCTGGCGGCGATCGTCGCCGGAGAGTTGCCCGAGTAGATGGATCAGCGGCAGCGTGGGCTTGCCCTTGGCCAGATCGGTGCCCAGCGACTTGCCGGTGGACGATTCGTCGCCGAGCATATCGAGCACGTCGTCGGCGATCTGAAAGGCGATGCCGACGTCGCGGCCGAAACGGGTCATCGCTTCGCGGACTTCCGCCCCGGCACCGGCGTAGTGCGAGCCGAGACGGCAGCAGCAGGCGGTCAAGGCGGCGGTCTTTTCGGCGATGATGTCGAGATACTCCTCTTCGGAGAGGTCGTAGTCGCCGCGGGCGCCGACCTGACGCAGTTCGCCTTCACACATCGTCCGGCTGGCCTCGCCGATCGTGCGGCAGGCAAACGAGCCGTCGACTGCGCTGGCCATGCAGACCGCCCGGGTGAAGAGATAGTCGCCCAGTAGAATGCTCGTCTCGTTGTCCCAGCGGGCGTTGACCGTGTCGGCGTGGCGCCGGATCGTGGCTTCGTCGAGCACGTCGTCGTGGATCAGCGTGGCGGTGTGGATCATCTCGACCGCCGCGGCCAGCACGCGATGTTCCGCCCGCAAACCGCCGGAGGCCTTGGCCGAAAGCAGCAGCAGGGCCGGACGCAGCCGTTTACCCCCGATGCGAAAGCCGTGCCGGGCCAGCCGATCGACGAACGGGTAGTCGCTACGGAGTTCTTCCTGCAAGATCTCCTCGACGCGGTCGAGATCATCGCGGATCGGCGCGTAGAGGATCTTTAGCGCTTCGGGAGCGGTCACCGGATCCTTGGCCGACTGTTTCATGGACATCATTTCCGCCGTAGCGACGCAGCCGCGCTGCGACCTCATTGGGGGGTTACTCGGACCTCACGAAGTGCCCGCTCTTCCCTCCCGATTTCTCTTCCAGCCGGATCTGCTCGACGACCATCTCCCGATCGACCGACTTACACATATCATAGATCGTCAACGCGGCCGTGCCCACCGCGACCAAGGCTTCCATCTCCACACCCGTTCGGGCGGTTGCCCGGGCGGTCGCTTCGATGGCGATGGTGGTCGCGTCGAGGAACTCGAACGCCAAAGTGACCGCATCCAACGGCAGCGGATGGCACAGCGGGATCAACTCGAAGGTCCGCTTCGCGGCCATAATACCGGCCAACCGAGCGACCTCGAAGACGTCCCCCTTGGCGACCTTGCGGTCGCGAATCAACTGGGCCGTTTCCGCCCGCATCCGCACCCGGGCACTGGCCCGGGCAACGCGAACCGTCACGTCCTTCTCGCCCACATCGACCATCCGGCTGGCCCCTTCGCCGTCGAAATGACTCAATCGGCTCATCGCGGCACAGGGGTGTTGGGACGGGGGATGTTGGGGCGGGGCGTGTTGGGATGTACGAGCAAAGCGCTAACACTAGATTCTAGTCGGCCCAGATCGGGCGTCGAGGGGCGAGGCCGCCAGTTTCTGGAGATTGCCGGTTCGGAAGAGTGGGGTAGACCGGCGTGTTTGGGCGGGCAATGCACCGCGGCAGGCGCGAATCGCCATGCCAAGAAAAAATTATCCGTCGCGGGGGTCCATCCGCGACGGGTTGGGTGGATCGGCGAAATGGGCTGTCTGGATCGTGAGTCGACCGTGGCGGGCGGTCGGCGCTACACGAGTTCCTTCTTGGCACCAATCAGCGTTCGCAGACGCTCGGCCAGCAACGCGGCGTCGAACGGCTTCTTGAACGTCTCGTTGATGCTCGAGCGGTCGAAACTCGTCGAACTACCGTCGTCGGGCAGCAAGGCGATCAGAATCACGTCGGAGAACTCGTTGTTCCGGCGAAGATTCTGACAGATCTGCAACGCTTCGGTGCGTCCGATCGAGAAGTCGACAATGATGCAGTCCGGGTGGAAGCTCTCGGCTTGAATGCCGGCGTCGAAGCCGCTGGCGGCCACGGCCACCTTGAACGACCGCTCCAACGGCAATTCTCGCTTGAGGTTTTCGACCAGCACTTGGTCCTGGGCCACGATTAGCACTTTGGCCATCGCTTCGTCTTCCAAGTCCCCCAGCGGCATACCGTGTTCCTTGAGGAACTTGATCAGGTATTCCCTGGGAATCCGCCGATCTTGCGACCCGGGGATGCGATACCCCTTGAGCCGGCCCGAGTCGAACCACTTGCTAACGGTGCGCGGGGCCACCTTGCAAATCTTGGCGACCTGACCAGTTGTGAAGACCTTCATCGCAGGCTCTCCGATATTGTTCACGTTGGTTTCGGTTGCGTCGCGGCAGAACCGACAGTCACTGCCGTGACCAAAGGGCCCCACGCTCGCGGGATTTCGAATTCGGGCGTTCCGTCAATCCGGCCGGCAAAACCGGCCGCGAATCCGCGAACATCTGGGTCGGGGCTTCTCCGTAACTCGCTTCGTTTGGTCGTGGCTCAGCTCCCTCTGATCCGCGCCGTAAATACGTCATCGTCCATGCGATATCCGGAAGTTAGAGAAAATTCATAAAATAGACAAAGTGCGTTTCACTCGCTCTAATACGAATCTCACGAACTCTCGGCGCACGGTTTCGGCGAATCGTCGTGGAAGAAGGGAGAGAGACGACCGCACCGTCCGCGATCGAGAGTCGCGCACGATTGGTCAGGGCCGTCGGCCTTCAAAGCAGGTTCCCCCCTGCGCCTGTCCTCTCGGCGGATCGTTGTGCGGTTACTCCGCCGCAAGACAGGTCTTCCGATGATTTTCTTCGCCCCAAGGCGAGGGTAGACTTTAGAAACTTTCTCGGACTATAGCGACCGACTCGATCGTGGCGCGTTTTGCAGACGTGCGGAATGTGATGATTCTGCGTGCTAGAGCCGTCTCACTCGGCCGGCCAGGCCCGATCGTTGCGGACGTAGCTCTGCCCGTCGAAGGCCGAAAAGAAGAGATCGACCAGCGGATGGTCCACGGGCTGGCCGCTGGGATCGGCCTCGAGACTGGTCTCGGCGGCGTAGGTCGTCTGCCGGCTGCCATCGACCAGCACATGATACCACGGCTGGTTGCGAGCCGGCTGGGTCTGGTTCGATTCGTACCAGGCGTCGTCGGCTTTGCAGTGCGTGTCGACCGCCACGATCACCCCCCGATACCCATAGCGGACGTGGCGGACGAGTTGTCCGGCGCGGAATCGGGGTTGGCTGCTGGCTGGCGCAATCATCTGCTACGGCATACTCTGCAACAGCGTCCAGTAGACGACCAGCCCCACGGCACACAACACGGCCAAATCACATAGGAGTTTCATGACTGCCGCCTCTCGAGTTCGGGGTTGACGGGAACCGGCTTTCTCTGATCCCCACGAGAAGGTGAATGCGCAGCGCGTGCCAATAGGCCTGGGGTGAATCGTTGTGACTCCCGAAGTGCCGTCCATTTCGTGACTTCGGAGGTCCTCCTGAGTCTGTGTGACTTCGTTGGCTGGGGTGGCGATGTCATGTTGACTCAGGTGGCTCGTCGGATCGATACCAAACCCCTCAGGTGATATTTTAGGTTTTCTCTCATGGGTGTCGTTAGCTCACCCAGCCGGCCACCGTCAGTGTGATCGCTACAATCTGTGTAGGGTGCGTGCAACGCACCGTTGCAGCCTGAAGGTGCGTCGCATGCACCCTACCTCTGAGCTAATCAAACCGGATATCGAGGATCTCGAACTTCAGTGTTCCCTTGGGCACCTCGATCTCCACACGATCTCCGACCTTCTTGCCCACCAGCCCTTGGGCCAGCGGACTCGTGAGGAGGATCTTCCCCGCCCGATAGTCTTCCTCGCCCGCGCCCACCAGCGTGAACTCCTCCTCATCGTCGAAGTCCAGGTCGTTGACCTTCACCGTACAGCCGAATCCGACCTGGTCGGTCGGTAGATTCGACGGATCGATCAACACTGCCCGGGAGAGCTTGCCGCGCAGTTCGTTGATCTTTCGCTCCATCAGCCCCCGACTCTCTTGGGCCCCGTCGTATTCCGCGTTTTCGCTCAGATCGCCCTCGGCACGCGCGTTGGCCAAGCGCTCAAGGATCTTGGGCAATTCCTCGTTGTACAGCCGGTCGGCCTCGGCCTTGATCTTCTCGTAGCCGGCGCGGGTCATGGGGATGCGGTCGGACATGGTGGGTTCTCCGAAGGGGCAAAAATGCAGCCCACACCACCCGGACCGGGGGTCTCCGGGACGATGCGGGCGAGTTGTGCCGAGTGGGGACATTCTCCCGAAACCAGCCGGTGGTGTAAAGGCGAGCTTGCCAGCGAGCCTACGCTTCTTGTTTGCCCTGGGTAAGAGAGGTAAGATTGACCGGTCGAACAGCCAGGCCATTCTTCGAGCTTGGCCGGCTGTCGGCAGTCATGTACGGCTCATTTCATACCGAAAGGCACGCAAGATGACGAAACAACACCAAAAGGTGCCACGCCGGACGTTCTTGAAGACGGCCACCGCGGCGGCTGTCGCCGGCACCGCAGTCGGGGCGCCTCAGATCATCCCCACCACGGCGTTGGCGGCGGCGGGCAAAAAGGGTCCCAACGAACGCATCAACGTCGGCCACATCGGCATGGGCGGCCGGGCAAAGGGCCTCTGGCGCGAATTGGGCTCGCTGCGCGATGCCGGCGAGTGCCAGAGCGTGGCCGTTTGCGACATCGACGAGAATCGGCTCGCTCAGGCGGCGGCCATGGTTGGCGAGCAAGCCACCCCGTATCGCGACTACCGGTACATCCTGCAACGCAAGGACATCGACGCGGTGGTGATCGGCACGCCCGACCACTGGCACGGCGTGCAGTTTGTCCATGCGGCCGAGAGCGGCAAGCACATCTACTGCGAAAAGCCCGCCTGCTGCACGATCGAGGAGAGCCAGGCGATGGTCGCCGCGGCCAAGAAGGCGGGCATCGCCTCGCAGATCGGCTCCCAGGGCCGCTCGCAGCCCGAGGCGTATCTGATGCACCGCTACCTGGCCAACGGCGTGGTGGGCAACGTCGGCCACGTCGAGTGTTTCCACTACCCCAGTCCGTCCGACAACAGTGAGACGCCCGACAGCGACCCACCGCCCGAGTTGGATTGGGATCTCTGGCTGGGCCCGCTGCGTTGGCGCCCCTACAACAAGAAATACCTGCACGGCGTCTTCCGCTGGATGCTCGAGTCGGGCGGCGGACAGATCCGCGACCGGGGTGCCCACGTGATGAGTTGTGCGATGTACTGGATGGGCGCCGACGGTACCGGCCCGGTGACCGTCGAGGCCACCGGCACGCCGCCGCCGAAGGGCGTGTGGGACAGCGCCGTGCTGATGGACGTGAAGTACACGTTCAAGGACCCCGATTGGACGATGTCCTGGACGCAGATGCGCAACGAGGATCTTCCCCCGGCCGAGAAGCGTTCGCCGGAGGAGTTCAAGGACGGCGTGACGCGAATCTCGCGGCCCGGCTACGGCGCCATCTATCACGGCAGCAACGGCAAGTGCATGCACTGGGGCGGCGACGGTGGCACCTGGGCCGAGCGCAAGGTCCGCCAGTGGCAACTGCCCGCCGGCGGCGAGGACGTCTACAACAGCCCCGGCCACATGCAGGACTGGTTCGTGGGGATCAAGACGGGCAAGCGGTGTATCATGGACATCGAATGGGGGGCCGGCGTGGCCAACCTGACGATCCTCGGCAACCTCTCGTTCATCCTCCAACGAAAGCTGACCTGGGATCAGTCGACGATGCAGATCGTCGGCGACGAAGAAGCCCGGCGGATGATGAGCACGCCGCAACGCTATCCCTATCATCTCTAGACCGGCGTCAGGCAGAGACACGTTTCGAGAATCAACCTTAAGCGACTAAGGATAAGACAATGGAAGAAGACCTGACCGTGGATCAACTGATCGCCGCAATCACCGGCGACGACGAAGCGGCCCGGGCGGCCGCCTGGCAAAACGCGGCTTCGGCGGGCACCGGGGCGGTCGAGCCGCTGGCGGCCCTGATTACCGCCGAAAACGTCGAGACCGGCCGCGCCGCCAAGCGGGCGCTGTGGGTGATCGTCCGCCACGTCGGAAGACCCGGCGCAGAGGCGGAAAAGAGGCCGGTCGTGACTCGGCTCTGTGCGCTGCTGGGCGGAAGTCAGCCGACGGCCGTGCAGCGCGAGGCGTTGTGGATGCTCTCCGAGATTGGCGGCGACGAGGCCGTCGCGGCGATTCGCGAGATGCCAGACATCCTCGAAAACACCGAACTCCGCGAGGACGCCCTATGTGCCGTCGAGCGGATCCCCGGCGACGCGGCGATTGCAGCCTTACAGGATGGTCTGGACGCCGCTCCGGAGGATTTCAAGCCGGCAATGGCCCATTCGTTGCGCGTTCGCGGCGTCGAAGTGCCGGGCATCCCCTGCCAAAAGCTGGTGCCCACGAAGCAAACGCAAGTCAAGCCGGGCGGATAGACACCGACCGAGAACCGAAAACCCAGCAACGCCGGGCGGCCGCGCGTGGTCGTCCGGCGTTGTTGCGTTGAGGTGAATCGACTATCGTGTGTGCCGGGCGTTCAGCTACAATGAGTTACTGGACGCCGAACGGATGAGCAGGTAGGGTACCTACTGGCACGCGCCACCGCCCCAAGGAGAATCGGCGCATGCCAGCACACACCCTACCCAGCTCCTGAACGCACGGCTAGAGGGGGCCGGATGTTACGGATCAACGATGAGCCGTTCGCGGTCGAGGCCGCGTGGATCGAGGCGACCTACATCGAGAGTGAGGAAGGCCTCGTCTGGAAGCTGTGCATCAAGGGCCAGGCAAAGCAACTCGATGAGCACCGGTGGCGTCCCTCGATCACCAGCTTCCTGCTGACTTCGTGCCGCGGTGCCATCCGCCACTGGTCCGAAGTGCTCGATCGAAAGGACTGGAGTCATCTCAGCCGTCAGGCGCGTCGCGACCATTCGCCCGCCTCGCTCTACGTCCACTACAATACCTACCTTTACGACTTGCGTCTCGCCTTCCAGCGGGCCGATGACGGCCGATATGTCGTCAAGCTCCGCGCGAAGGGCGATATGGGCTGGAATCAGCAGTTCGGCCGGGCCGTCAGCGTGGCCGTTGCCGCACCGGTGCAGTTCAAGTGGATCTACCTCGATTCGGAGTGCCCGGAGCAGGAGGCTCGACGCGTGGCCGCCGAATTCGTCGACATGGGGCGATTTCGCTACCTGCGCACGATCGACGGTGCGTCTGTGCTCTTCGACGCACAGATGGAGTCGTCGTTCGAGGCGTCGGAGAAACGCGCCCACAGAATCCAACGGGAGAACGATGAGCTTCGCGAGGAGTGGATCGCGGAGTTTCGCCCCAAAACGGCGGCCGATTTGCTGGCGGCGATTCTGGAGGAGAAGAAACAGGCCCCCCTACACGGAAATTCCGAATCGTCTGCCCTCTGGGACCGCATGAGGGTGCGCCGACAACTGATGATTGGCGAGCTGCGCCGGCGCCATCGCGACTTGATTCCCGTGCTGGAACGACATGCCCGGGGCGAGTCCGAGGTCGGTCGGATCTGTCGCAGCATCCTCGGCAAGGCGGTACCGGAGAAGCAACTCAGCGCCGACCCGAGGACCCGTGCGGAGCAGTGGGGTGCGACGTTCGAGAAATGCGAGATCTACTCTGGGCGGACCGTACTGGCAGTGAGCTTCTCGGGAACGAAGGTCCGAGACCGCGACCTGGCCTTTCTTGGCAACCTCACCGAGGTGGAGAGCCTTACGATTTGGGGCGAGAGACGCGTCACGGACGAAGCCCTGCAGCACGTGGCCTGGATGACGCAGCTTAGAAACCTCTCCCTGCTTGCCTTGGACATCACCAACGACGGCGTCCAGCAACTCGATGCGCTGAAGAACCTCGAGTCGCTCAACCTCAGCGGCTGCGGGAAGGTCACGGAGCGCGCGATGATGTACTTGATCGATCAACTCCCGCGGCTGAAGTACGTGAACGTCATGCACACGGCCGTCAAGGCCGAGTTGTTGCGGAACACGCATCCCAACCTCCACGTCGATAGCGAGATGCCGGACTGGCTTCGAAGGAAGCTGGGCAGATAGATGCCCATCGACGCCGGGCGGTCAGGCGTGGCCGACCGGCGTTGTTGCGCTGAGGGGAATCGGGTATCGTGCGTGCTGTGTAGTGGATATCGTCTCGCCAACAACGTTGTCTAGCCATCGCCGTTTAGCCACCCCCGCACATGAGTCGGCTCGTCTCGGACCACTCAACGACGGATTGCCATGACCCCCGATCAAATCACCGCCGGGGCCCGAACGGTCGCCGATCTGGCCGACTACTTCGAGGAGTTTCAGGCGACCACCGGCGAAATGATCCGCCAGGGCAGCGCCAGCGGGCGGGGGTACTTCACGCCCGGCGAAGACGAGGTCGTACGCCGGCTGCAAGTCTCCTACTGGCAGGCCCGCAACGCCCTGTTCGAGGTGATCACCGCCTTTCGCGACGACAGCGAGCTGCCCGATGCGTCGCGGCCGGATGCTTTCCTGGTGGCCTTCGCCGCGTCCGTCGTGTTGGTCGACGCGGCTCGGTTTCTGCGCGATTCGTTCGAGTCGATGCCACTGGTTCGCGACAAGCTCAACGAGCCGGAGCCGAACTTCGGCGTGCCGGCGATGGCCTACCAGACCGTGCAGCGGTCGCTGACCAACCCGCGACACGTCTGGCACCTGTACCACGCCCGACGTTACTTCGACAAACATCGAGCGGAACTCGGCACGCGCGCCTCCGATCCGCTGCTGGGGCCGGTTTTGGCGGTGATCGAGCGGCTGGTCGATCGGGTGCGCGTGCCGGTTGCCCGGTACGTCAAGGCCGGGCTGCGAGTGCGCGGCCGCCGCTCGGCCGGTTGGTTGCGTCACGGGCTGCTGGGCCGGGCGGTCTACGGCGTGCAGAAGCTGGTCTCGTCGATGGCGGCCGACGTCTCGACCCGGCCGGGCCATCGGCCGATGCTGCCCGAGCCGATCGCCGGCGAACTGAGTGCGCTGCTCCGCCCGGGCGACGTGCTGGTTACGCGCAAGGAACACGTGGCCACGAACTACTTCCTGCCGGGCTACTGGAAACACGCCGCGTTGTACCTCGGCCCGCCGGCGGCGTTGGAGCAATTAGGGTTAAAGGACCACGAGCACGTCCGCCCGCGTTGGTCGCGGCTGGCCGATCCGGACGATCCTCAACCCCGCCGCGTGCTCGAGGCGCTCAAAGACGGCGTTTGGATCCGCTCGCTGGCGTCGCCTTTCTCGGTCGACTCGGTGGTGGCCATGCGCCCACGGCTCGACTCGCCCGAGGTGGCCGAGGGCTTGGCCAGGGCGTTGTTTCACGAGGGCAAGCCGTACGACTTCGACTTCGACTTCAACCGTTCCGACCGGCTGGTCTGCACCGAGGTCGTCTATCGTGCGTTCGACGGCGTGGGCAACATCATTTTCGAGTTGACGCCCCGCGCCGGGCGGATGACGCTGGCTGCGAAGGACCTGATCGGCATGTCGTTAGACGGCACACATTTCGACCTGGTGGCAACGTTTGCCCCGTCGCACGATCCGCAGTTGCGAACCGGCCCGGCAGCCGAGGCGTTGTTGCGGCGAACGCAGCCGGAGGAGGGTGACGGGGTGACGGAGTGAGGGGGTGAGAAGAAGTAGAACGGGAGATTACGCCGAAGGCGTCTTACAGCACAGCCCGGGGTCGCGCAGCGCACCCCGGGTAGCGAGGCCATAGAGTGTCAAGAAACCCCGAAGGGGTTTCACGGGAGGAGGGAGATCATGCCGCAGTCGCTCACGCAAGTCTACGTGCATCTCGTCTATTCCACCAAGCTCCGCAAGCCTTTCCTCGGCGATCTCGATTTTCGCACGCGCACCCACGCCCACCTGGCCGGAATCTGTCAGAACCTTCAGTGCCCGGCTCTGATCATCGGCGGGACCGAAGACCACGTTCACCTTCTCTGCCGATTCGGCAAGACCATGGCCATCGCGGATCTGGTCCGCGATTCGAGACGTGACCCATCGAAATGGGTCGAAGCGCAACAACCGCGACTGACAGCGTTTCAGTGGCAACAAGGCTACGGTGCATTTTCGATTAGTCCGTCGCACGTCGATGCGTTGAAGGAGTACATTGCAAACCAGGCGGAACACCATCGTCATGTGACCTTCCAGGAGGAGTTGCGGCGGATTTGCCGGAAGTATGGAATCGAGATCGACGAGCGGTACGTGTGGGATTAGCCGCACCGATGCAAAAACCCTTCGGGCCAGCCCTTCCAAGGTGATCTTTGCGGTTGTTGATAGCAAG
>CAYYNP010000098.1:0-29954 GCA_964472545.1 uncultured Planctomycetaceae bacterium
GCCCGACCATTGGCACGTGCTGCCGGCGATCCACGCCTGTCAGGCCGGCAAGGACGTCTACCTTGAAAAGCCGCTGAGCTTGACGATCCGTGAAGGACGCGTGCTGGTCCGCGCGGTGCGGAAGTATGGCCGCGTATTGCAGACCGGTAGCCAGCGGCGTTCGATGAAGTATCATCGGCTGGGCTGCGAGATGGTCCGCAACGGACTGGCCGGCAAGATCCACACCGTGTTGATCGCAAACTACCCCAGCCCTTGGGAGTGCGGCTTGCCCGGGCAGCCGGTTCCCGCCGGGCTCGACTGGAACGCCTGGTGCGGGCCGGCCGAGCCGGCGCCGTATCACGACGACGTCTTTATCCAGCGGTCGAACCCGGGCTGGATTTCCTTCCGCCCGTACTCCGGCGGCGAGATGACGGGCACCGGCGCCCACGGCTTCGATCAGATCCAATGGGCCTTGGACACCGACGACACCGGGCCGGTCGAGGTCTGGTGCGAGGGCGGCAAGCTCGAAGCGCCTGTCTACGCGCAATCGGAAGATCGCAGCCGGGGCAACGCGGCGTGTAGCCGCAATCGCCGCGTGCGGATGCGAATGGCCAACGGGATTGTCATTCGGCTCGAGGAGGGCGAGTCGGCCGCCGGGGCCACGTTTGTCGGCGACAAGGCCAAGATCCGTATCGGCAACAACACGCTGGATAGCAATCCGCCCGAATTGGTGAAGAGCCCGCCGGCCGACATGAAGATCCGCCTGCCGGTGAGCGACAACCACATCCAGAACTGGTTCGATGCCATCAAGACTCGCAACCGCCCGATCGCCGACGTCGAGATCGGCCACCGCTCTGCCATCCTCTGCCACCTGGGCAACATCGCCCGCTGGATCGGCCGGCGGTTGCGCTGGGACCCGGTAACCGAGACCTTCCCCGGCGACGACGAGGCCAACGCGCTGTTGGATCGGCCGCGGCGGAAGGGGTTTGAGTTGCCGGAGGTGTGAGGAGTGGTGGGTGGTGAGTGGGGAGTTCGGAGTGGGGAGTGGGGAGTGGGGAGAGATGAACGCTGGCGTTCCGTCTCTCCCGGTCTATCTTGTTGATCCTGTAATCCTGTCTTCGCTTTTTCTCTACCCGTTCATCCCGCCTGCACACTGCCTGCCCACGTTGCCCTCTGAACGATTTGCCTGTAGAACTGAACGGTTCCAGCGGAGCGCGCGGAACCAACCTCGACCCCAGTCACGGAGTCCCAAGAACGCAATGGACCCGCTAACTGGAATACGCCTTAGGGATGCTACGCTCGAAGACGTCGAACGTCTCGTGTCCGATGGCATACCAGAGGGCCTGCACATCGATTACAAGCAGGAGTTGCATCTCGACAAGCCCAAACAGAAGAAGGAGTTCCTCCGCGATGTAGCGGCGTTTGCCAACGCGGAAGGTGGACTCTTGGTGTACGGTGTCGAGGAAGACCGGGATTCCGACGGGCAACCGACTGGTGTTCCGAAGACGGTTTGTGGTACGCCGTTGGACAATCCGGACAAGGCTGTCCAGTCAATGGAGAACCTGCTCAGAGACTGCATCGACGAGCGCTTGCCGTCTTATGAACTACAACCACTTCCCACTCCCGGAGGCAATTACGTCGTTCTCATGCGCATTCCGTCGAGCCTTAGATTGCCACACATGGTTACGGCCGACGGAGAGCGGAGATTCTACATGAGAATGAATGCCGGTAAGCAGCCCATGAGCACGGCCCAATTGCGAGACGCGGTCATGAAGACGCAAAGCATCGAAGAACGCGTTCAAGCGTTCGTTGACGATCGACTCGAACGACTCTCCAAGCTGGGACGTGGTCGCCCCTACTGGGCTCTGCATTTGGTTCCCCTGATTCGCACCGCGGGCTCCATTGATGTTACTCGAGACGAGACTGTCCAAGTACTCCGAGGGATGTGTGCGGCAATCGGGGGCAGCCCGCAGCACTGCCTTGAAGGCTACATGTTCTTCCAGTACGACTCTGAGGGCTCCAGTAGCCACGCACTTGTCTTTCGTCACGGTGCAATCGAGTTCTTCGACCAGCAATCTGCCTCTCTTCAAGAACCGGAGAGTTACTTCTCCTCCGCAACTGTGCATTCGCTGGCTAGCCGCTGTTTGAGGGAGGGTCTCGCAGTCTACGAGAATGGGCTGCTGTCTCCGCCGCTGGCTGTCTGTCTCACGTTTGTCGGACTTGAGGGCTATTGGCTATCCGAGTCCGCTTCTCGGAACAGTCTGGCTGGGCCTGCCGAACCGATATCCAGTGCCCCGGTTGTCGTAACGGATGTGGCTTCTGATCCGAATTCCGTGCTGAGACCTTTCATGGATGTTGCGTGGAACGCGTTTGGGCAAGCACGTTGCTCTGCATATGACGACGACGGCAACTACATAGGCTACCGGCGGCGTTAGCCACTCACCGCTTTGGCATCGCCAACGCGCGGAACTCACTCATCCGTTGCAGCCAAGCCTGCTCGAGACGTTGAACCTTCTCGGGATGTTCTGCGGCAAGATTCTCCGTCTCCGCGCGGTCTGTCGACAGATCGTACAACTCCCACGGTTCCCCCTTCGCCGCGACCAGCTTCCAGTTGCCGATGCGGATGGCCCGGTTGCCTTCGTGGAGCCACCAGAGGTCGTCGTGGGGCACGCTGCCGTCGCGGGCGAAGGCGGGCACGAGGCTCTTGCCCGGAGGCGGGGGAACCGGTTTGTCGCCGATTGTCGAGAAACGTTTCCCGCCGGCGAGTTCGAGGATCGTCGGCACCAGGTCGATCACGTGGCCCGGGTTGTGGCGTAGCTCACCGCGGGCGGCGATGCCGCGGGGCCAATGGGCGACCAGCGGCGTGGCGATGCCGCCTTCGTGGACCCAGGTCTTGTGGCGGCGAAACGGCGTGTTGCACGCCGTCGACCAACCAGGCCCGAGGCAGAGGTACGTCGCCGCCGAGCCGGGCGCGGCCGACGGGTCGTGGCCGTCGTCGCGGACCATGATCTCGGCGCTGGCACCGTTGTCGGAAAGAAACAGGATCAGCGTGTTGTCGAAGACCTTCATCGCACGAAGCTGCGTTAGCACTCGGCCGATCTCGCGATCCGTGCGGTCGATCATCGCCGCGTGGATCGCCATCTTGGTCGCCTGAAACTCGCGCTGTCGGTCGGTCAACTCGTTCCACGGCAGCGGCCGATTGACTTCGCCGGGGCCGAGCTTCTGAAGGGCATCGGGAAAGTGATACGGCGGGCCGACGTCGCGTTCCACGTCCGATAGCCCGGTGGTGACGATCCCCATCTCTTGGATCCGCCGCCAACGCGCCGTGCGAACGGCGTCCCAGCCCTTCAGGTACCGCTGGCGGTATCGGGCGATGTCTTCCGGCAGTGCGTGCAGCGGGAAGTGGGGCGCGGTAAACGCCAGGTAGTGGAAAAACGGCCGGTCGGCGTGGTGCTTCGCGTGTTCTTTCAAGCAGCGGATGGCGTGATCGGCGATCGCGGTCGTGGCGTAGTAGTCGGTTCCCGGTTCGATCGGTGGCAGCTTGCGATCGTCTTCGTGATGGACTTTGGGGTTGAAGAAACGGCCCTGGTCGCGGAGGTAATACGAGCGGTCGAAGCCGTTCTCCAGCGGCATCCCGTCGATATGCCACTTGCCCGAGTGATACGACCGATAGCCCGCCGGGCCGAGCATCTTCGGCAACAGCGGAGCCCAATCGGGCCGACGGCCGCCCCCGCCGCTGCGGATGCCGGGCAGCACGTCGCGGCGAACTTGCTGGGCGTAGTAGCCGGTCAGCAACGCGGCACGCGTCGGCCAGCAGCGGGCCGTATTGTAGAACTGCGTAAACCGCAGCCCACCGGCAGCCAGCCGGTCTAGATTCGGCGTCTCGATCTCGCCGCCGTAGCAGCCCAGATCGGAGAAGCCCAGATCGTCGGCCAGAATGACCAACACGTTGGGCCGTTCGGCAACCGCCGACGACGACGGGCAGAGCAGCCAGATGGCCAGTAGCGGAAGAAGGCATTTCATCATCGTCGGTGTTCCCATGTTACGTTACCTCCACGAGCAGACGATAGTCACCGCATGCGCCGACAAGGCTGCCCGCAATTGTAGGGCACTGGGACGTGCTTGAAAACGACGGCCGTGTCCCATTGGCCACCTTCCATTGGACAAGGTCTCTGGGCAGATGTAGACTCGTGTCACCTGCGCGTTGTCTCTGAATGCCGGCTACCGTCGAGGATCCACATAATGCGTCGCTACGGCTGCGTCCTGTTGAGCCTGCTTCTGTTGACTATCTCTGCCACCGCGGCTGCGGCGGAGCCGGTCAACCTGCTGATCATCACGGTCGACGACATGAGTGCCGACTCGATCGGGGCGTTCGGCTGCAAGCTGCCCGACACGACGCCCAACATCGACCGGCTGGCTGCCGAGGGGCTGCGATTCGCCCACGCCCACGTGCAGGTGGGCAACTGCATGCCGTCGCGAAACGTGATGTGGTCGGGCCGCTATCCGCACAACAACGGCGTGGAAGGCTTCTATCAAGTGAAGAATCCCGGCTATCCGCATCTGGTCGATCTGATGCGCCGGGCCGGCTACTTCACGGCCATTCGACACAAGGTATCGCACTCGACGCCCTATCATCCGTACGCCTGGGATCTCGTGCTCGACACCTTGCCCGACGGCACCAAGGCACACATCAAGGACCCGGTTTCGTACGGCGTTTCCACGGCGCGGGGCATTCGTGCGGCGAACGAAGCGAACAAGCCGTTCTGCCTGGTGATCAACATCGCCGATCCGCACAAGCCGTTTCATGCGCAGGCCCGCGCCGGTGAGACGATCCCGGACCCGCACGCGCCGTCGCGCGTTTTCACGCCCAACGAGCCGCCCACGCCCGGCTTTCTTTTCGAGGACCCTGTGGTGTCGAAGGAACTGGCCCATTACTACTCGTCGGTGCGGCGGGCGGACGACGGTGTGGGGCATATTCTCAAGGCGCTCGGCGCCTCCGGCAAGGCCGGCAACACGCTGGTGATGTTCCTCTCCGACCACGGCATGCCGCTGCCGTTTGCCAAGACACAACTCTACCACCACAGCACCCACACGCCGCTGATCTTCCGCTGGCCGGGCGTGACGCGGGCGGGGAAGATCGACTCGGAGCACATGGTCTCGGCCGTCGATTTCCTGCCCACGCTGCTGGACGTGATCGGCTCGGCGCATCCGCAGGGTATCGACGGGCGATCGTTCGCGCTGCTGTTGAAAGGGGAACCGCAGGACCGGCGCGATATGGTCATCAAGGAATACAACGAAAACGCCGGCGGCTCGCGCGATCCGATGCGGGCAGTACAAGCCAAGCGGCTGCTCTATCTCTTCAACCCCTGGTCCAACGGCGAGCGCGTGATGGCCACCGCCACCACCGGCACGCCGACTTATCGCCGCATGGCACAATTGGCCGAAACGGATGACGCGCTGGCTGCCCGGCACGATCTGTATCAGCACCGGGTGGTCGAAGAGCTTTACGATATCCAGAACGACCCCGACTGCCTGGTGAACCTGATCGAGGCCCCCGCCCAGCAGGCGGAACTCGCCCGATTGCGCAAGGCGCTCGAGACGTGGATGGTCGCAACCGGCGATCACATGCTGCCCGTATTCCGCAAGCGCGACGATCCGGCGGTCGGCGAGGCGTACGTGTTGCAGAAAGAGGCCGAGGCGGCCCAGCGGCGGAAGAAGCGAAGCCGGCCGGCGAGGCAAGGAACCAATAGCGCAGCGAGGAGACGAACGGGCTTGATCTCGCCGCAGTGGCCCGCTTTCGTCACTGCGGGCGAGCCGATTACCGTTTCCATACGCCATCGCGTGGGAGCCGCGTTGGGCGAGCAACCGGTCCATGTCACGCTGAAGGTCGGCACGGACGCCCGGCGCGTCGAACGCAAGGTGGTGAAGGTCGCCGGCGAAGGTAGTACCGACGTCACGTTCGACGTTCCCGCCGCCGTACCCGACAATGTCGTGCAGTTCGCGGCCTTCATCGGCAAGGACTACGCCGGCAGCCTACAGCACGTGCAGAGCGGGCCGGTGCCAGTGCGCTGATTATGGACCTTGTTCCCAGACTCCAGTTTGGGAACGAGGGGATATGGCGGCAATTGCGTGCAAGCGAGGATGGGAAGATGAGCACGGCGTTCTCTGCGATGGTCGTGACCGCGTCTCTGCTGATAGTTGCCGGCGAAGCACCCGCGCAACGTCAGATGGAGCATCTTGGCCGTGGCGTGGTGGCGGTTCGCCGAGATAGCGCCACGGCGTTCGTCAGTTGGCGGATGTTGGCGACCGACGAGGATCGGATCGCGTTCAACCTCTATCGTGCGACCGGGAACGAAGCCCGCGTTTGCCTAAACGACCGGCCGATTGCCGGAGCAACGAATTTCGTCGATCGCGGCGCCGACCTGAGTCAGCCAAACGCGTACTTTGTGCGGCCGATCCTCAATGAACGAGAATCGGACGCAAGCCGTCCGTTCACATTGCCGCCCAACGGGCCGCTGCGGCCGTACCTGGAAATCCCGCTGCGCACTCCTCAAGGCTACACGCCGAACGACGCCTCGGTCGGCGATCTCGACGGCGACGGCGAGTATGAGATCGTGTTGCACCAAGCCGGCCGAAGCCGCGACAACTCGCAGAGCGGGACCACGGATCCTCCGCTTTTGGAGGCCTACCGGCTCGGCGGCAAGTTCCTTTGGCGGATCGACCTGGGACACAACATCCGCGAAGGGGCCCATTACACCCAGTTCATGGTCTACGACCTCGACGGCGACGGGCGCGCCGAGGTGGCCTGCAAGACGGCCGACGGTACGGTCGACGGCCAAGGCAAGGTGATCGGCGACGCGGCGGCCGACTATCGCGACGCGCGGGGTTACGTCCTCGAAGGGCCCGAGTTTCTCACCGTCTTCGACGGGCAGACCGGCGCCGCATTGTCGACCGTCGATTACGTGCCCGCCCGAGGCGACGTCCGTGACTGGGGCGACGACTACGGCAACCGGGTCGACCGCTTTCTGGCATGCATCGCCTACATCGACGGCCGGCGGCCCAGCCTGGTCACCTGCCGCGGCTATTACACCCGGGCGGTGCTGGTGGCGTGGAATTGGCGAGGCGGCCGCTTGCAGCGTGTGTGGACCTTCGACAGCGACGACGGCACGCCGGGCCATCGGGCGTATCGCGGCCAGGGCAACCACAATCTCAGCGTCGGCGACGTCGACGGCGACGGCAAGGACGAGATCGTCTACGGGGCCTGCGCGATCGATCACGATGGCACCGGGCTGTATACCACCGGTATGGGACACGGCGACGCGATGCATCTGTCCGACGTCGATCCGAGCCGGCCGGGGCTGGAAGTCTTCGCCATCCACGAAAACCCGCCCCATCCACACGGCGCCAACCTGCGCGACGCCCGCACCGGCGAGGTGCTCTGGGGGAAGCGGGCCGACGACGTGGGGCGGGGCGTGACGATGGACGTCGACCCACGGCATCCCGGCTACGAGTGCTGGGCAGCCGGCGGTGGGTTGCGGGGGCTGTGGAATTGCCACGGGGAGCAGATTTCAGAGAACAAGCCCCGATCGTGCAACATGGGCATCTGGTTCGACGGCGACCTGCTCCGCGAGGTGCTCGACGGCGTCACCGTGAGCAAGTGGGACTATCGCAACGAGCGCGAGGTCCGCTTGCTCTCGGCCGAAGGCTGCGCGGCCAACAACGGCACCAAGGCGAACCCGTGCCTTTGTGCCGATATCCTGGGCGATTGGCGCGAGGAACTTGTGGTTCGCACCAACGACGGCAAGCATCTGCGGATCTACACCACGACCATCCCCACAACGCATCGGCAGTACACGCTGATGCACGACCCGATCTATCGGCTCAGTGTGGCCTGGCAGAACGTGGCCTACAACCAGCCGACGCAACCGGGGTTCTACATGGGCCACGGGATGGAGGCGCCGCCGCGTCCGGCGCTACGGACGGATACTCGGCAGTAGATCCGGACCGGGTGGCTGGGATCGACGCACGAGGAACGAGTGCGGAGCCCCCAGTGTGCCACGCCTGGGGGCTCGATGCTCGTCCCTCGCATCTCGACCCCAGCCACCCGTCGTTGCGCCGCCGTGCCGGCGGCGGCTAAACGGCGAAGCGGTACTTGTTCATTCCACCGCGTCGAGCGACGGCAGCAGTTCGATGCGGTCAAACCATGCCTCGCCACCCATCGCCGTCGGGGCGATGCCGGTTAGGGTGAAGGGGCCAAAGTCCTTCCAGAGATCTCGGGTGACGACGACCCAATCACGGGGTGCTCCTTCAGCCACGCGTACCGCACTCCACGCGGTCGTGTTGCTGCCGCTGTAGTATCGCCGCAACGGCCGGTCCCCGGGCGGCCACGCGCCGCCGTCGGCCAACTCGAGCATCGCTCCGTCGCCGCGGCACTTCCAGGCATATCGCAAGTAACGAAACTCGCCCGGAGCGGGCTTCTCGACGATGCGATACTCCCAGCCGGGGATCCGTGCCGAGTAGCGTTGCAGCGGCGTGATCGCCAGCGAGGCCTTGCCGGAGAACGGCCCGGCCGTGTCGAGCCGGGCCGTGCCGCCGCCTTCGCCGAGATTCCGGACCAAGCCGGCGTCGTCCTCGAACAACGAGATCGTCCCCGGCCCCACCGGCCCGAGCGAGCGCCGCAGATACGCGATCAAGTCGGCCAGTTCCCGTGGCGTAACCTCCTCTTCGAGATTCGCCGGCATCATCGACAGCGTCGAGGCCTCCATCTCCTCGATGTTCCGCCGCAGGATCGTCTGATCGACGCCCTCTTCCTTCCGCAGCGTGACGGCGGTGGCGGTCTCGGCGGCCAGCACGCCGGTGAAGATCCGGCCGTCGTCGGTGGCCACCGTGTAGTTGGCGTAGCCGACCGTAAGCTGGTTGCTGGGGTCCATTACGTCGGAGACCAGCGTGTGGTCGGCTCGGGTTCGGGCGGTCGCCAGATCGGGCCCGACTTCGTACCCCTCGCCATCGAGCTTGTGACACTTGGCGCATTGATCCTTGAAGACGGTTCTGCCGCGCTCGGCGTCGCGCGTTGCGGAGAGCGCCGCCCGATAACGTTCGAGCACTTCGCTGCGGTCGGCCCGTCCGCCGCCGCCTGCTAAGAGCGATTTGGCCCGCCCGGCAATCGCCGGATCGAAATGGTCGAGCAGTTGGGCCCGGCGGAGCGCATCGAGGCTTGCCACGGGCACCGTCTGTTGTTCGATCGCGTCCAGCAGCGCCGACAATCGATTCTGCCGGAGGAAGACCGCATCGATCGCCGCGGCTTGGACTTGCGGCGTGAAGCTGCGGAAGTTGGCCAACAGCGCAGGGCCGACTTGCGGATCGTCGACCTTCGCCAGGGCCTTGACCGCGGCCAATTGCAGGTCGAGTGGCTGCCGGGCTTCGAGCAATTGAGCGCAGGCGCGGCCCAATTCCTCGAACGCGGCCCCGCCCAGCAGCGAGACGGCGTCCAGGCGGCGTTCGAGCGGAGCAAGGTCGTCCAGCGCGGTCTTGCGAGCGGCTGCGAAGGCAACCCGCATCTCGGGGGCTTTGTCTAGCCGAATCAATCCGGCAACGCGCAACGCGAGCTTCTGCACTTGGGCGTTCTCGGCGGTAAGCAACTGCCGCAGGCCGACAACGCCGGCCGCCGAATTCAGCGTTTGCGGACGGCCCCGTTCGAGGCCTTCGATCAACCCGCTCAGACAAGCCGTCTGCAGCCCCGTCACCTGATCGCTCTGTTGCCCCAGCACGCCTAACACGGCCCCGATTTCCTCGCTGCGGTGGCGGGCTCCAACGACCGACGCCAACGGCCGCACCAGCGCGCCGGCCTTGTCGGCGCCGGCGTCCCGGCGCAACACGGCCACCAACAACCGATCGGCCGAGTCGGGCACGGAACTGAGCACGGCCGTGGGCATCCACCGCTGGTCGCCGTAGCGTGCAGCCAGACCGGAGAGCCCCTCGGTCGCTCGTGGGTCCCGGCTCTGGCCGAGCGAGAGCGCAAGTTGCAGCCGCACGCGGGGATGGGGGTCGTCTACCATCGTGAGCAGCTTTGGCAACAGTTGTTTCGCAACGTCGGCGTTTGGGTGGCTGGTGGCAGAGCGCCGCGGTGCCCCAGATTTGCCGGCTTCCTGGGGCACCGCTGCGCTTTGCCCCAGCCACCCCTGTGGGTTGAGCCACCCCTCAGACAGTCGCAAGGCATGAACTCGCACGGCGAAATGCGGATCGTCCAGCGCCGCTTCGACCAACTCCGGCCGCAGTGCATCGAGGCCGTCGAGCGTGTACAGGGCGTGCATCCGAGTCGAGGCGGCGGTCGCCCGGCGGGCCAGCGATTCTAGCGGGTCGATCGCGGCCTGATCGCCGCGTTCGACCAACAGGCGTTGGACCGTCATCCGCCACCAATAATTCGGATTGGCCAACTCGGCGACCAGCCGTCCAATCGGCTCGCGGGTCAGATCGAAATCCCGCGGCGGCGGCGACTCCTCGGCCACGATCCGCCAGATCCGCCCATGCTTGGCCCCGGCGATTAGCGACTTCACGTAGAGTTGCTGCAGGTAGCGGGGGATCGCCGAGTAGTCTTCGATGATGTCGCGATACATGTCGACCACGTAGAGCGCCCCGTCGGGCCCGGTCAGCAGGTTGACCGGCCGAAACCACTGTTCGGTCGAGGTGAGGAATTCCTCGCGCTCGTCCGCCCGAGGACGCCGCGCCGTGTAGCCGGCCCCCTCGGGCGCCAGCAGACAGCGGTGGATCATGTTCTGGGCGTTGTCGACGCTGAAGTGATTGCCGCGAAACTCCTCCGGGAACTCGGCCGCCCCGTAGATCGTCTGGCCGCTGGCGGCGGTGAAGTAGCCGTTGGCGGTCGCCTCGGCCGCGCCATAGAAACGGACCCAGGCCGGGTCGGCCGCCCGGGCCGCTCGCCAGGGATCGGGCCGACTTCTCGGATAAACTCGGGCCGGGCGGCCGTAGCTACTGATGTTCAGCGTCAGATTCGGCGCAGCGTGAAACGGGTTGCGGGCCAGGTAGCGATGCGGCAACGGGGCCACGAACATTGCGTGCTGCTGATTGGTGCAAAGAAACCGGTCGCCAAACGCATCGACCGCCTGGCCAAAGCCGTGCGCCCGGCCGCCGGCCGGCTCGAAGCGGCTGCCGTCGGGCTTGAAGCGGAAGCAAGTCGAGCCGATCGGCACTTCGCCGGACAGCTTCTCGCCGCGGATCACCCCGTCGCTGCCCCCGCCGCCAACGCCGTAGATCCAGTTGTCCGGCAGCCAGCGGGGGTTGTTGATTCGCGTCCAAAGCTCCCCCACGCCGAAGCCGGTGAACAAAGTCTCTCGGACTTCCGCCCGGCCGTCCCCGTCGCGGTCGGCCAGGAAGATGACGTCGGGCGCACACAACACGATCACGCCGCCACGGGCCGGCACCACGCCGTAGCACGGCGGCAACCGATCGGCCAGCACGGTGGAGCGATCCACGCGGCCGTCGCCGTCGGTGTCTTCCAGCAGCTTGACCGTGCCGTATTGTTGCTCTTCGGCGCGGCGGATGGCCTCCGACCGGGCCGGAATCCGGCGGACCGCCTTGTCGAGCTCGCCCGTCTCGTTCAGTTCGACGATATCGAAATAGCCTTCGAGGTTGTAGCCGTGGATTTCGCAGACGAAGATGCGGCCGCGTGCGTCGAAGGCCATCGCCACCGGGTCGGCCAGATGTGGCTCGGCGGCGACCAACTCCACGCGAAAGCCGGCCGGTAGCTTGAACAGCTTGCGGCTTTCTTCCGGCGGCAGAGGCCGCGGGGCGTCGGTGGCCAGTTCGATTTCGGCAGCCGGAGCGGGCAGCGGCCACATCGCGGGCACGAAGAACGCCGCGAAGGCCAGTAAGGCTGTGAGACGGCGCCCAGTGACAGGCATGTGCATCGGCAGGCTCCCGCGGCTAAGTCGTTGTTGCGACACCGGCCATCTCGCGTCTAGCCGCCGTGTCGGCGGCGGCTAAACGGCGGATGCTCCATGCTACCAGTTCGCCGCTTCCGGTCAAGCGCACGACACGGCGAACCTCGAGTCGTCTCTGCGGCTCTTTATGCGTATACTCTGAATTGGCACCGGCGGCAGCACCGCGCGCCGTGGTAACAGGAGAACGTATACATGCTCACCATCGACGGATCGTTCGGAGAAGGCGGCGGCCAGATCATCCGCTCGTCGTTGGCGTTGGCGTTGGTCACCGGCCAACCGTTTGCGATCGAGAACATCCGCGCGCGGCGTAAGCGGCCGGGGCTCGCCCGACAGCACCTCACGGCGGTCGAAGCCGCGGCGGAAATCGGCAGCGCCGAGGTCGAAGGCGCGGCGCTCCGGTCGCGGCGGCTGGTCTTTCGGCCCGGGCCGGTTGCGCCCGGCGACTACCACTTTTCCGTCGGCACCGCCGGCAGCACAACGCTGGTGTTGCAGACCGTGCTGCCGGCGTTGATGATCGCGTCGGGCGAATCGACGCTCACGCTCGAAGGCGGCACCCACAATCCGTTCGCACCGCCGTTCGATTTCCTTGCCCGGGCGTATCTGCCGCACGTTGCCCGCATGGGGCCCGTTGTTTCGGCCACGCTTGATCGGCACGGTTTCTATCCGGCCGGCGGGGGTCAAGTGACGGTGAGGGTTGAGCCGGCGGAATCGCTCGAGCCACTGGAATTGACCGAGCGGGGGGAGATTACCTCGCAAACCGTCCGCGCGTTGGTGGCCAACTTGCCGCGGCACATCGCCGAGCGGGAGTGTCAGACGATCGTTCAGAAAACCGGCTGGGACGAGAGTTGCTGCCAGGTGGAAGAGATCCGCGACTCGTCCGGGCCGGGCAATGTGGTGATGATCGAATTGGCCGCCGACGGCGTTCGCGAGGTCTTCACGGCGTTCGGCAGGATCGGCGTGAAGGCCGAACGCGTGGCGGCCAACGCCCTGCGCGACGCCCGGCAGTACCTCAAGGCCGGCGTGCCCGTCGCGCGGTATCTGGCCGATCAACTCATCCTGCCGATAGGCATCGGCGCGTGGCAAGGCACCGGCGGTGGGGCGTTTCGCACGCAGGCGCTCACCGAGCACTCGCGAACGCACCTGGAGATTCTCCGGCGATTCCTGGACGTCCGGGTAGAAACCCGACAACTCGGCCACGACGACTCGCTGGTGCGGATCGACGCCGGCCACCCTTGACAGGGGGAAGCAATCCGTCATAATGAGTCGGAGGTGAGGTGATTGGGGTCGATCCCGAGCGGGGTGAGCGTGGGCTTGCGGCCGCGGCGAGATCGGCGGCGTTCTTAACACTCGTTCTTGGGAGGCCTTGTCATGCGGATGCTCCATTTTGTGGCCGGGATGTTGGCGTTGGCGGTGTTTGCGTTGGTGTTCTCTCTCGCCGCGACGGCCGAAGCGCAAGAGGCCGCGGGGATTGCGGCAGAACCGCCCGCGGCGGCCGCGCAGCTTCCGTCGCTGGCCACGGTTCGCTGGGCCGATGCGGCGGCCACCTTCGAGGGCCTCCGCGGCAAGACCGTCGTGGTGCTGGTCTATGCCACTTGGTGCCCGAAGTGTAATGCCTGGTCGGCCGACTTCTTCGCGCAATTGAAGGCCGCGATCGCGGGCAAGCCGGTGGTGGTGCTGGCAATCAACGCCGACAAGAGCCCCATGGGAATCGGGCCGTACGTTACCGAGCGGAATTTCTTCGCGCCCAACGTACTGCACGGCTACGACCCGACGATGGTGCAACGGCTCGGTTTCCAGAGCGACCTGTTCCGGTACGTGAGGATCGATCCCAGTGGGGCGATGGTCGAACGAGGCAGCGCCGGATCGTTCTTCGACCGGCCGGAGGGTAAGGCGTTCGCGCTGCCCGTACGGCTGCAAGAGGGCGGCGAACTGGGGCAATTCACCGTGCTTACCGACGAAATGTCGGCGGAAGTCAAGCAGGTCCTCTGGTCGATGGAATTGGGCGTGGCGAACGAAACGGCGTTGAAGAAAGCCCGCATGCAGTTGAAGCCGCCCCAGCGCGACGAGTACGACGCGGCGATCGGCCGCTACCTCGACGGCCGTCTGGCCGAGATCCGTGGGCTACTCGACGGCAACGTACCCAACCGGCTGGAGGCGTACGAAAAGACCCAGGCCCTGGCGACCATGTTCCGCACGACCGCACAGAGCCTGGAAGCCCGAAAGCTGCTGGGGGAGTTCAACGCCGACAAGGAGTTCAAACGGGAGCTGTTGGCAAAGAACTTCTACGAGCGGTCGGCCAATTTGGCGGCCGGCAACCCAGCCCGGCGCGCCGCCCTGATGCGGACCGTCGTCAGCCGCTACGAAGACACGCACTACGGCCAACTCGCGAAGGCCGAGATCGAGCCGTAGCCGCGGCACACGTGCCCTGAATTTGGCCATGGGTGACTGGATCGGCGCTTTCTGGCGGAGGATTTTCCGGTGGCGGCAACATAAGATACGGGATAGGCATCCCGTTTAACGCCGCAGATGCCCGGGAGACACGCCCTTGCAGCCGATCTTCGATAAGCCGTGGCATCAGGCTGCACTGCGCGGTGACGCGGAGGCGGTGACACGGCTGGCCGTCGGGGCGGTCGGCCCGCTGTATCGGTTCTGCCTCTACCGCCTCGGAGGGGATCGGCATCTCTGCGAGGAGGTCGTCCAGGAGACGCTCATCCGCGCAATCCGCGATCTGGGCAAGTACTCGCCGGGCCGAGCCGACGGCAACATCTTCCCCTGGCTGACCGGCCTGGCGCGCAACGAAATCCGCCGGGCCCTGGCACACGAGCAGGCCACCGCCAGCCTGGAAACCCTCTGGGCTCGATTGGACGAGGAGCTGCGCGACGCCTACGCGCAGATCGAATCCGAGCCGTTTCGCGACGAAGTCCTGCGGCGGGAGGAGACTCGGCAGATGGTCGGGGCCACGATGTCGCAGCTTCCGGCCCACTATCGCGAGGCACTCGAAGAGAAATACGTGGCCGGCAAGAGCGTACGCGACATGGCGACCGCGTGGGAAACTTCGGAAAAGGCGGTCGAAAGCCGGCTCACGCGGGCGCGGAAGGCGTTTCGGGCAACGTTCCTTGCACTGACGAGGAACCTGGGGTTGGAGCCGGGGACGTGAGGGAAGGGGGAAAAGGAGAAAGGATGAAGGAGGAAGGATGAGGGATGAAGGGCTGAAAAGGTGAAGGGCCTTCCAGTCGGAGGGGCTCGGTGCGTGATTGGCGCTTTGGCCACGATGAACACGAAAAACGCGAGAAGAGAAGACTTGTCTCGAGGAGGATGTGTGATGAGATGCTCGAACGTGATTCTGGTCGTCGCTTGTCTGGGGCTGATGTGTGGGCAGGCGTTTGGGTTGGGGGCAGATCACCCCAAAGGGCGGCCGGTGTCGGTCGACGACTGGCCGCAGGGGTTGGCCACGTTGGTCAACGAGGAGAATCGCGTGCACGGGTTCTTCGTCAACGCCAACGATACGTTCTTCTTCGTCGGCAGTACGGAGATGCTCAACGGGTTCCTGACCGGCTGTGCCGCGCTGGAGGACACGCCGGCTTCGCTGGTGCTGCATCCCGGCACGGTTGTGGCCTCCTCGCCGTGGAAACGGTCGAAAGACAAGAAGCCGATCCCCTGCCAGTGGCGGATCGACATCATGC
Source organism: uncultured Planctomycetaceae bacterium (assembly GCA_964472545.1). Classification (GTDB taxonomy): domain Bacteria; phylum Planctomycetota; class Planctomycetia; order Pirellulales; family Thermoguttaceae; genus CAYYNP01. The sequence continues at coordinate 15,617 of CAYYNP010000098.1, forward strand.
GCCGCGGCTGGCACCCGAGCGCACCGATGCGCGAAGGGGCGCCGAAGAACAACCCGGGCTACGTCGTGAAGGTCCACGCCTGGCTCGACGGCAACGTAAAGCTCGACGGGCTGAAGGTGCCCGAGCAGATCGCGGTCGAGTCGGGCGGCGAGATCGAGAAGTTCGTCGCCGAGCACGCGGCGCGTCGTGAGAAGATCCAAACCGCCCAATGAGATCGTTGCAGTGAGGTTGTTGCCATGAAACCCGCCGAACGTCACGACGATCACCGCAATCCACCATCGGAAGTGGCCGACGAGAACGTCCGCCGACTGGTCGCCGAGGCCTATCGCCCGGAAATGCCCGAGCCGGCCTTCGTCGAGCGAGCCACGGCGGCGATGCTCTCCGCGGCCGAGGCGGAAGGTGCGCTTCCGGTGCGGCGGCGCAGGTTGGCGGGCCTCTGGCGCCCTGCCGCCTGGGCCACGGCGGCGGCGTTGCTGGTTGCCGCCGGCGTGCTGCTTGGGGGGATGTTTGACGGCCGGCCGGATGCGAGCGACGGCGAGACGGCGGCGGGGCCCGTCGATCCGCCGGTGATCGAGCCGGAGTCTCTGGTGTTGCGTCCCGGTCCCGAGCCTACGCCGACCACGGATCTCACGCTGCCGAAGACGCCACAGCCACCTAACGGCATGGCTGGCTTGACACCGCGCCGCCGAGACGAACGCCCAACGCCACAGCAGCTTGCCACCGGCGGAACACTGGAAACGATGGCCGGTCAGCGGCGCCGCGCCGTGCTGGAAGACGGCTCGGTCGTCTATCTCAACGAAGCAACGGCGATCACACTGGATGCCCCGCGCCACGCCACGCTCCATCGCGGCGAGATCTTCATCGAGGTTTCGCCGCGGCGGCCGGACGAAGCGGTCGAGGGCGAGCAAAAGGCCACGTTTGCCGTCGTTACGCCGGGGCGTAAGATCACGGCGTTGGGCACCAAGTTCCGCGTGCAACTCACCGAGACGGGGACCGAGGTGGCGGTGACCCAAGGCAAGGTGCGGGTCAGCGGCGTGGACGTGCCGGTCGAGGCCGGGCAACAATTGGCCGTCGAAGGCTTCGACCCGGCGCCCGGTGGCGCCGGTGACGTGCCGCAGATCGTTCCGATGCCCCGGGCGACGTACGTGCTCGATTGGATGCGGGACCTGATCGCCGCGGCCGAATCGCCGTTGGTACCCAAGAGCAAACACACCGGCGGGGCGCTGGTCTTCGTTGATTCCGACGGACAGGAGGCCAAGCTCGATCTGCGGCGTTATCACGTCGACGTGCATATCGAGGACGGCTTCGCTCGGACCACCATCGACCAGACCTACTTCAACCAACTCGACCGCCAACTCGAAGGCACCTTCTACTTCCCCCTGCCGGCCGACGCCTCGCTCTCGCGGCTGGCGATGTACGTCGGTGGCAAGCTGAACGAGGGCGGGATGGAAGAGCGCACGTTTGCCCGCAACGTGTACGAAGATATCGTGCGGACGATGAAGGACCCGGCGCTGCTGGAGTGGATCGACGGCACGACGTTCAAGATGCGGATCTTTCCCCTGGAGGGCCGGCAAGAGCGGCGGGTCGTGTTGAGCTATACGCAGAAGCTGCCGTCGTCGTACGGACGCACGCAATACGCCTTCCCCGGCGGCCACAACATGCAGCAAGTCGACAACTGGTCGGCCAAGCTGCGCATCGTCGGCGGCACCGAACTTGCCTGGGAAAGCGACTCGCACGATTTCAATGAGGCCAACGAGGGTGACGATCTGATCCTGCGAGCCGCCGCCGAAAACACCACACCCGACCGCGACGTTCGCCTCCGTCTTTCCGAGCACAGCAGGAAAAGGGGACTGTCCCCTTCTCGCAAAGGCACGCAGAACAAACACGCTCCCCACACGGAAACGGCCGCGCACCAAGGCGAAGGTCTCAAGGGGACTGTCCCCTTTTCCGCCGCCGCCACCTTCACTTCCGCGCTGCACGAATCCCACCGCTACCTCGCGCTCCGCTGGCAACCCGAACTCCCGCGCCGACAGCGGCACGAGCGGCGCGACTGGGTCTTCCTGTTCGAGGCCTCCGCCGACCGCGACCCCGTGTTGGCCGGTGCGCAGCTCGAGGTGGTCAAAACGCTGCTCGGGAACGCCGGGCACGACGACACGTTCGCAATCCTCACGGCCCGCACGCAAACGAAATCGCTAGGCGCCGCACGGCCGGCCACGCCGGAGAACGTCCAGGCGGCGATCGAAAGACTGGAAACGACGCACCTGATCGGTGCCTTGGACCTGGCCGCGGCGTTCAAGGCCGCCGAGGAGTTTGTCGCCGCGGCGGAGAATCCCGTGCTGGTGCATCTCGGTTCCGGGCTGCCGGTGTTGGGCCCGCGCGAGGTCGACGTCCTGTTGCGGCAGATCCCCGAGCAGGCCAAGTACGTTGGCGTGGGCGTGGGCAAACGGTGGTCGCGGACGCTGATGAAGACGGCGGCCGCCCGCTCCGGCGGATACTTCACCCAGATCAACCCCGACGAACAGATCACCTGGCGGGCGATGGAACTGCTGGCCACGCTCAACGCCCCGCGCTTGCTGAACGTCGCCGTGGCCGATGCCGATGGGACTGAATTCCTTTGCCATAGCGACTCGCTGGCCGGCGGCGACGAGCTTTGTGCGATCGCCCGGCTCGACGAAAATGATGAGTTACCCACGTCGGTCGAAGTCACCGGACTGCTTCGCGGCAAGCCGTATTCACAAGATATCCCCGTCGCCGGCGTGGCCGAAGGGGCCGGCTATCTCCCGCGGACTTGGGCCAAGCTCGAAATCGACCGGCTGGTCGCCTTGGGCGCCGAGGAACACCGGGCCACGATCATCGAACTCAGCAAGGCGATGTACGTGATGTCGCCGTTCACCTCGCTGTTGGTGCTGGAAGACGAAGAGATGCACCGCAACCGCGGCGTCGACACCGGCCGCAAGGATCACTGGGCGATGTACGACTGTCCGGAGCAGATCGAGGTGGTCCATGAGCCGATCGAAGTGGCCGAGAAGCCGGTGCCCACACTGAACGAACCCGAGTCGGCCGAACCCGAGCCGGACGATCCCGACCGGCCAACGCTCGCCGCCGTGCTGGCGACGGTCACCGTTCGAGCGACCGCCCCGATCCTCCGATGGACGGACCCCGAGGAAGATCCGTACCACCAGTACCGACTGTTGACGGACGAGGGCTTCCACTACTCCTTCGTCCGCCAGAATCCCGGTTCGCTGCTGCTTGGGTGGGAGCCCGGCTTCGGCGACGGCAGCGGCCGTCTGGGCAGCTTGGGGCACCGGCTTGGCCGCTACGGCAACGAGTGGACGGAGTTCAACGGGCGGGCCGGCTTGGGCCTCGACCCGTTGTTCGACGGAGACCGGTACGACAACGGGCTGCTGCGTTGGGGCCTGCCAGCAAGCGTATCACGCAACGGAGGAGCCCTCGAATTTCGGCCGCGGGATACCAACATGGACGGCTGGTACGACTTCGATGTCCGAGCGGGGGATCGCTGGCTATTCCGCCACAGTCTGGATTCCGCCTGGTATGCGCAAGGGCCGCGAGGTGATTATCTCGTGGACGCCATGACGCTGCGCGTCGCTAGGCAGAAGCGCATCGTCGATCTGCTTTACCAAGTTGAGAAGTCGCACGTCCCTATGCCCGACGAAGGGCCAATCGTCTATCCGACGGCCGAGATATGGAGGGAGTTGACCGCCCGGCGTATGAGCCGGTATCTGGGTGAGTACGCCGTGCCCGACGGGCGTTGGCACTTCGAATACCAGCCGACGACGTGGGGGCGATTGGCCGATCGGAACGGCCTTCTGGCCCCTCAAGGCGTACACGCTGTGTTCAGCGACGGCGCTCTCCCGTACGTTTCCAATGAGATCGATATGGATGTCTATCGGGCAGTTGCCGGGAGGCAGGCATTGGGCGAACCCACGGTCTCGTACATCATCGATCCGGTCAAGTTGCGTATTGCAAATGCGGTCGACAATGGAGTCGTGCTCGCTCCGGACTTCGAAGTTGGCAGTGCGAGTCTGGGGGATCTGTGGGTCATGACCGGTGATCCTCGTGGATACGTGCCGTGGGTCAAGCCGGCCGCGCCCTCGCGGCCTCTCGTCTATCGCCCGCCGACCTACACCGACGATTGGCGGATCTTCTACGACCTGCTCCGGTACGCCCCGGGGCTGAACACGAACATGGCCGACGTGCGGGCCGTGCTGGAAGAGGAATGTGGCCGGCTGGAATCCGCCGAGCGGGGCCGGATCGAGAAGAAGGCACGCGCATTGATCGAGAAGGCACGTGGCGTCGGCTGGCAAACCGCCCGCATCAATGCCCGCAACGGCAGCCCGCCGCTGGCGATCGACTTCGACGGCATCGGGCGGCTTCGCTTCCAACGAACCACCGCCCGGGGGTTGCACGAAGAAGTGGTCTGCGACGGAACCCACCTCTGGCACCTCTACCGCGAACTCGGCCTCGGCTCGCAACGGACCGTCAGCCGGTTCCATCGCCGGCGCCTGGCGGCCATCTTGCCATGGTTGGTTCCGTCGGCCGAGGATCTCGCCCGGGGAGCAGATTTGATCGCGATCGACGATCGAACGGTGGCCGTCGTGCCGCATCGCGGAAAGGACCTCGAGGACGACGGCAAGCCGCTGCCGTACGCCCGTCTCGAGTTGACGTTCGATCCTTCCGGCCGGCTTGCCGAGCGGCGGCTGGTCGAAATGCCCAAGGGCAAGACGCTGCTGCGACAGATGTGCGGCGTCGACGGCAACGTCCGCTGGCTCAACGCCAAGGGAAAGGTCTTGCTCAAGCGGAAGATCGATCTACGGCCGTGCGACGCGCCGACGTTGGTGCCGGACGTCGAGAAGCTGGTGATCCTGCCGATGCCCTCGCGGCGCGGATATCGCTACGAAACGGCCGGCGGGCAGACGCATCAGATCAGCCTGCCAGGGGGTTTCACGGGTTGCGAAAACTGGGACGAGGCCGCCGCGATCGCCGCGATCGCCAGCCGCTTGTCGACTGGAGAATCGGAACACGCCAGGCAGATCATCGTACGGCGGTTCCTTGCCCCCGGCGACCGCCGCTTGGGCTTCTATACGTTGATGATGGCCACCGGCCGGCTCTGGAAGCCGGAGGCGGATCAGCAGTTCGACCGCGAGTGGAAGGTCGATCTCGATCCGGTAGCCGACCATCCGGGCAACCCGTTGGCAGAATACATCACCGGCTATCTCACGGTGCGCAACGGCGACCGGAAGCAGATCCTCCCACCCGACGCCGACTCCGCATTGGCGGCCGACGAGGGGCTGCTCGGCGAATTGGCCCGATTCCGTGGCCTGTGGACGGCGCTTGACGACCGCAGCCAAGGCGAAGAGCGTTTCGCGCGAGCTTTCGATTTTGCTCGCATGTGCCGATGCCGCGAGTTGGGCTGGGCGGTGCTGAGCAAGATCATTCAAGGCGGCGGCGACGCCGCGCGGAATCGACGCATGGCCGAAACCGCCGAGACGTTCCTGGACGTCCCGGCCCTGGCCTATGTGGCCCGATACGAGCGCGCCCGGGCGATGGCCAAGGCCGGCGATCAAGCGGGAGCCCAAGGGCTGTTCGGCCGGCTGTTCGACGAGGCCGTCGACGCCGGGCGGCTGCCGCCGATCGACGATGGCTTCTACAATACGATGGCCACCAACGGGAACGAGGACGCATGGGCCGACCGCTTGCGTCAAACGGCCGCCAGACTGATCGACCACAACAGGCGAACGGCCCTGATCGCGTTGGCGTGGCGAATCGGCGAATTGGGCGACCATAAGCATCCGCCGGAACTCGTCTCGCTGGCCCTGGCCGACGTGCCCAAGCGGCAACGGTTGGCGACGGTTCTTGCGGCCGTGTGGTACTTCCACGACCACGGGCAGCACGCCCGGGCCGAGGCCGCGCTGAAGCCGCTGTTCGACGACAAGCGATACGCACGAGACCCGTCGCTGTGGCGGCTGGCCGCGGTGCTGGCCGACGACGGCGGCCGAGCGGCTCGGGCGGTGGGTTGCCTCGAGCGGGCCGCCGAGATCGAATACGAAGAGGCGGGTGAAGAGTTCGACCTTCACGCCGTCCGCCGCGACTACGGCCGCCTGCTGCAAAGCTACGCCAAGCTGGCCACGGCGATGGCCACGCTCGAACCCGAATCGAAGGCGTTGATCGCCCGGGTGGTTCGCGCGGCCGACCGCTGGCGCTCGCTCGACGTCGATCCGACGGCGGCCTGCCAGGCGGCGGCAAGCATCCTCAACGACCTGGGCGCGGCGGAGTTGGCGTGGGACTATGCGACCACGCCGCTGGCCGCCAAGCCCGACCAGGCGGCTCCCTTGGTGACCTTGGCGGAAGAGCTCCGACAGCAAGCTCAACTCGATCTGGCCGCGCGCGCCTACGCGTCGGCGTTCGATGCGGAGCCCGACAATGCCCAGATCCTTTGGGACCGCGCCCAGGTGCTTTTGCAGTCCGGCCGCGCATCCGAGGCGAAAGAACTGCTGCGGCAACTCGCCGAAGGCAGTTGGCCGCAAGCACATCAGGCGATACAATCGCGGGCGAAACAGTACATTGGGTACTGACGTCCGCGACACATCAAACCGCCCCGCATGCCACGCCCGCCCTGGTCGCAACTCGGATTGCACGTGATCGCCAAGCCGATCGGGCCGATCTGCAATCTGGCCTGCGACTACTGCTTCTATCTGCCCAAACGCTCGCTCTACGCCGACGACGAAACCTGGCGGATGTCGGACGACACGCTGCGGGCGTTCGTACGGCAGTATATCGAGGCCCAGCCGGAGTCGGTCGACCAGACCGATTTCGCCTTCCAGGGCGGCGAGCCGACGCTGTTGGGGATCGACTTCTTTCGCCGCGTGGTCGAGTTGCAGCAGGAATACGCCCCGCCCGGGAAGCGCATCCACAACTCGCTGCAAACCAACGGCCTGCTGTTGGACGACCGCTGGTGCGAGTTTCTCAAGCAGCACGGCTTCCTGGTCGGGCTCTCGATCGACGGGCCGGCAGAGCTGCACGATCGCTTTCGCCGCGACCGCCAAGGTTGCGGCACCTTCGATCGTGTGGTCCGGGCGATGCAGCTCTTGCTGAAGCACAGCGTCGAGTTCAACACACTGACGTGCGTCCATCGCCACAACGCCGATCGGCCCGGGCGCGTGTATCGATTCCTTCGCGACGTCGGCGTCGGACACATGCAGTTCATTCCGGTCGTCGAGCGATTGGCCGACTCGACGTCGGATGCCGCCCATGCGGCGGTCAGTTCCCGCAGCGTTCGCCCAGGACAGTTCGGACGCTTTCTGACGGGTGTGTTCGACGCCTGGATCGCAAACGACGTAGGGCGCGTCTTCGTCCGCGATTTCGATCAGGCTCTCTCCGCCTGGGTCGGTGCCGGGGCGACCGTGTGCATCTATGCCAAGCACTGCGGCCGGGCAGTCGCCATCGAACACAACGGCGATCTGTTCAGTTGCGATCACTTCGTCGATGAAACGCACAAACTGGGCAACATCCATCAAGTCTCGATCGCCAAGTTGGCCAACGCGTCCTCGCAGGAGGCGTTCGGCCTGGCCAAAGAGCAGACGTTGCCGGCCTGTTGTCGACGTTGCGATTACTTATTCGCCTGCAACGGAGCGTGCCCCAAAGACCGCTTCCTGCCCGAGCCCGATGGTTCCGGCATGCGGAACTATCTCTGTGAAGGCTACCGGATCTTCTTCGCGCACATTGCGCCCTTCATGAAGGCCATGGCCACCGAAGTCTCCGCCGGTCGTCCAGCAGCCGGCGTGATGCAACAGTTGCGAGCCCAACGCCAAGCCACGCGTCAAACGTCCGCTCCGTCCGGAGCACCGGTCCGCCGCAACGCGCCGTGTCCGTGTGGATCGGGAAAGAAGTTCAAGAGTTGTTGCATGCGGCGGTGAGCGCACACGCTAGGCTACACACTTCCAACAGTGGCGAAAGGCGGTCAGAGGTTCGCGACTTCGGCAGCGTATCCCAATTCGGACACGGTGTCGGCAAGTTGCCCGGGTTCGAGGTCGTTGCCGGTGACGACCGCCCGGCCGTTGGAGAGATCGACTTCGGCGGTGGTCACGCCCGGGGACTCCAGCAGTCCGCGATGTACGGTTTCCGAGCAATGGCTGCAACGCATGCCGGTGATTGTCAACTCCACGCGCTGCTCGGTGTCGTCAACTGTGCCGGCCTCGTCTGAATGTGCGGAAGCGTCGGCCGGCTGGGTGGGACGCCATCGGGAGTAGCCCAACACGATCAGCAGCACGACGGCCGACGCGTGTGCCAGCCAGCCACCTTCGGCTACGGCGTGGACGTGGGTCTCGAGTTGCGGCGGGGCGGATTCCATTACGGGAACCAGCCAGTCGAGCAGCAGGCCGCCGCCCAATGCGCTGGCGGCCACCGTGAACAAGTAGATCAGTGCGGTGCGTCTTCCCAGCAAGCGCCAGATGGTCGTCAACGCCGCGGCGTTGGTGGCCGGGCCGGCGATCAGGAAGGCCAACGCGGCGCCGGGCGAGGCTCCCATGTGGATCAGTCCGGCCGCGATCGGCACCGACGCCGTGGCACAGACGTAGAGCGGCACGCCGGCCACCATCATCAGCAGAATCGAGAAGAAGCCGGCGCCGACGTAGGCCTCCAGTTGTTTCTCTGTCACCAGCGCTGCGATGGTCCCGGCGATCAGGATGCCCAGCAGCAGTGCCGGCCCGATGTCGCGCGGCAGGATGACGAAGCCGTAATGCAACGCACGGACAATGGCGCTGCTGTGTTTCTCCGATTGGCAGCAAGCGTCTGTGCAGCCGGCCGGTTCGTCCCCGTCGGCGTGCGCCGCATGCTCGTCGACACCGTCGGAATCTCCAAACCACTGCACCAACAGCCCGCCGACCACACCGGTCACCAACGCCACGATCGGCCGGAAGACGGCAAACACGGGCCCCAGCAGTGCGTAGGTCACAGCGATGCTGTCGACGCCCGTTTGGGGGGTGGATAGCAGGAACGCCGAGGTGGCCGCACGGCTGGCTCCGTGGCGGCGGATCGAGGCCGAGACCGGAATCACTCCACACGAACAGAGCGGCAGCGGCACACCGAACAGCGATGCGGCAAACACGGGCCGAACCCCCTTTCGGCCCAGGTGACGCGCAACCCAATCGGGCGAGATGCAGACCGACAATACGCCCGCCACGAGGAAACCGGCCAGCAGATAGGCCGCCATCTGGCCCAACACGAGCCAACTCTCAGCAATGAAACTCAGGGCGAAATCGGCCATGTTTTGTTTACCACTATTATCAACTATTGCGTGTTGGCGGCGGAAGTCAATTGCCACGGCGGTGGATTCGGTGTAACAAGACGGGCCTTCGCCCGTAACATGAGTAGACGGGACATGCATGCGGGGATTTAGATGACGGCAGAGAGTCTCGGCGACAAACGCGAGTGGGTGCTTTCGGCGCTCGATCGATACGAGGTGCCGCTGTTGCGATTTGCGACGCGGCTGCTCGGCGGCCGGGAAGCTGCGCGCGATACGGTACAGCACGCGTTTCTGCAACTGTGTGACCGTGCGCCGGGCGATTTGGACCGGCGGCTGGGGCCGTGGCTGTTTACCGTCTGTCGGAATCGGGCGATCGACGTGCTTCGCAAGCGAGGTCGAGACGAGCCGCTGGCCGAAGACGGCGACTCGGCAGCCGTCAGCCGAGAGGCGGACCCGGCCAACGTGGCCGAGCAAAACGAGTTGCACCGGCGGTTGCTCGAAGCGGTCGCCGCGTTGCCGGACAGCCAGCGGGAAGTCGTGGGGCTTTGGGCGGAGGGCTTTCGCTACGCCAAGATTGCCGAAATCACCGACCGCAGCGAAGGCAACGTGCGGGTGTTGGTGCATCGAGCATTGAAGCGGCTGCGGGAGGAAGCCGCCATGAAGGGGCTGTACGAAGGGACTTCGGCCGATGAGACGCAGCGATGCGGGAGGAAGATTGCAAATTGAGAATTGGGAATTGAGAATTGCAAATTGACGGACCTTAACGCATTGTGTTGCAGTCTGCAATGTGCAATTCTCAATTTGCAATTTGCAATTCTCAATCCCCCTTCCCCGTGTTTCGGGCAAGCAGCAAGCGATCGGTTCTGGGCGTTGCAGGCTTAATCGACGCGCCCGGCGCTAACCGGGCGGACCAGACCTTGCTGCTTGCCGGGGGCACGGGGATGGGCGTGGAAGTTGGAGGGGACTGGTACCTTCTGCCGGAACGGCCCGCAGGGTGCTTCGCACAGAAGGTACCTGTCCCCTTCTGCTGTTTGGAAGATGACGTTCCTTGATAACGAGGAAGCACGACCATGGACTCGAAACCCCACGACGACAATAGCCGCCCAATCGACGAGGCGCTGCTGACGGCCTATGCCTTGGGAGAACTCGACGCCAAAGAGCAAGCCGCCGTAGAAGCGGAGCTTGCCGAAAACGGCGAGGCACGACGGACCGTCGAAGAAACGGTTGCCGTGGCCGAGCAGATCAAAGCGGCCGATCGGAGCGGGCCGGCGCCGGAGCGTTCCGTTGCGCTGCGCGAGGCGATTGAAGCGAGGCTCCAGGAACTCGAGTCGCAGGACTCCAAGGCGAGCCCAGACGAGAGGCCTTCGCCCGCGCCCGCCGAACATGCAACGCCTCGATTTCGCCGTTTTGCTACGGCGGCTGCGGTGGTGGTGATTGCGGCGCTGTCGTACTACTTGGGCTTGATTCAATCGGCAAGTTCGCAACGCGCCGATCTATCGAATCCCGAGGCGACGAGCCCCCCATCGACAAGGGCTGATGCGACGCATGACGTAACCGCGTTGCTCCCGCCAACAGAGAAAGGCAACAGCCCGCCCCAGGTTTTGAAGCCTGCCATTGCTTACCAGCCACCGGATGCAATGACGTGGACAACCGCGCCGAGTGCGATGGTGAGCGTACAACCACAGTACGAGGGATTACCGGGCAGCTTGCCCTTCGCTAACGCGCCCATCCTGCCGGGCGGCAGCTTGTTCAGCACGAACGAACGCATGCCAACGCCCGGTGATGCAATGGGCCTGAACATCGCAGGCACTTACGACATCACCGGCGGCATGGACTACGTGCCGATCGTTCCGCGGTCCGACATCCAATTAACTCTCCCTACGCCTACCCTCCAGCCAGAGTGGCATGTCGGTGGTGTCACTCCGGCCGTACCAGGGCAAGCGGGGAACACAACGGGGATCACGTTTTCGGGGGGAACGCTCGCGCCAACGGACGATGCCGGCACGGACCCGGCATTGTGGCGTGAGTTGCACGCCCGGAGCACGGCATTCAGTAGCGGCCCCCGAATTGAGTTCGGCCGCGGAGCCGCGTCATATGGTGTGAGGCGTGCCGCTCCGAGCGACGAGCACCTCACGAAAGGTCAGATGGACTCTCTGGTGGCGAGGGTGACGCTTCCTGTTCCGCCGGGCGGCCTTGAGGAGGCACGGCTCACGATTGTTGACGGGGCCGAGATCACGATCCCACCCGGCGATCCGTCGAGCGGCCCCCGGCCGACCATAACGAAGCCAGAGTTGGACCAAGCTCTCCGCAACGACCCATATGCCGGTCAGCTCGCGCGGGAGTTGGCGTTGCGTAGCATGGACGAGGAACACACGCGCGGCCGCGGCCAATCAGACCTAGGCGGTGTCATACTGTACGACCGATCCCTCACCGCTGAAGAAACCAAAGCGATGACGGCCCATTTGTGCGAACGTTACCACCTATCCGCTGAAGAAGCCAAAGCGGCGATCAACGCCGGGGAATGGGCCGATTTTCAACGCCAGTTGGCACAGACGGACTATCTCCACAAACTCAGCGAGGCTCCCGGCGAAAGCCGGGCTCACATCGAAGCCCCCGGCACCGAGCAATACGACCCGATCATCGAAAACCCCTTCGTCCGCGCGATCGGTAAGAAGGCCGTCTCGACCTTCTCGATCGATGTCGACACCGCCTCGTACGCCAACGTGCGGCGGTTTCTCACGTCGGGGCAACTCCCGCCGCCGAATGCGGTACGGATCGAGGAGTTGGTCAATTACTTCAAGTACGACTACCCGCAGCCGGGCGGCGACGAGCCGTTTTCGGTCGACATGGAAGTAGCGGCGTGTCCCTGGAACGCGGACCACCGGTTGTTGCGCGTGGGGCTGAAGGGCCGCGAGATCGACAACGCGGAGCGCGGGCCCAGCAACATCGTCTTCCTGTTGGACGTCTCCGGCTCGATGCGCGACGACAACAAGCTGCCGTTGGTCAAACAGGCGATGGGCATGCTCGTCGAGCAACTCACCGAAGACGACCGCGTGGCGATCGTGACCTATGCCAGCGGCACCGAGGTCCGGCTGCCGTCGACCGGTGGCCACGAGCAGGAGACGATTCGCAATGCCATCGACGCGCTTTCCGCCGGCGGTTCTACGCACGGCAGTGCGGGCATCCAACTCGCCTACGAACAGGCCGGCGCCCATTTCGTCGAGGGCGGTGTCAACCGCGTGATCCTGGCCACCGACGGCGATTTGAACGTGGGCATCACCGACGACGACGAACTGGTCAAGCTGATCAAGGAGAAGGCCGAAAGCGGCGTCTTTCTGACCGTGCTGGGCTTCGGCACCGGCAACCTGAAGGACTCGAAGATGGAGAAGCTGGCCGACAAGGGCAACGGCACGTACGCCTACATCGACGGCGTCCGCGAAGCCCAGAAGGTGTTGGTCGAACAGGTCTGCGGAAGCCTGGTCACGATCGCCAAGGACGTGAAGATCCAACTCGAATTCAACCCGGCCGAGGTCGAGAGCTATCGGCTGATCGGCTACGAGAATCGTCGCCTGGCCGCGAAGGATTTTGCCAACGACGCGAAGGACGCCGGGGAGATCGGGGCCGGGCATACGGTCACGGCGCTCTACGAGTTGGTGCCGGCGGCGGCCGAGGACGAAGAGGCGCCCACGGCGACGAACGTGTCGTTGAAGTATCAACAGCCGCCCGGCCCGGCGCTGACCGACGCGGCGGCCAACGGTGAAACGGCCGAATTGCGGCTGCGATACAAGCAGCCCGACGCGGACGAAAGCCAACTGCGGGAATTCACTGTCGTCGACGGCGAGCAGCGGTTTGGCGAGGCGTCGGCCGATTTCCGGTTCGCATCGTCGGTAGCCGCGTTTGCCATGGTGTTGCGGCGGTCGCAGCACGCAGGCGAACTCACCTTGGCAGCCGTTGAGGAGTTCGCCGTCGGGGCAATCGGCGACGATCCGGGCGAGTATCGGGCCGAGTTCGTCGAGTTGGTACAGCGGGCGAAGGAGATGCTGCCGGAGTGAGGTGGCTGGCGCCGAGGTGCAAGCGGCGAGCAACGAGCCCCCAGGCCGGATTCTCTGGGGCTCGTTTCTTCTCTGGGGGCTCACCACTCGTTCCTCGTGCTCCGACCCCAGCCACCCGCCGCCTCCGCGCAGACGGAAACCTCTACGTAGCCTGAAAAGTCCGCACTTAGTGGGGGCATTCACCGCGCGCTCGTTTCCTGCTATACTCAACGAGTTGCGTTCGGGCCTCCTCCTCTGCGAGGCTCTCGAATCGACTGGGAAACGTCGGCCGATTTTGCCCGGCTCGCGCGGTGGTAGCCACATGAAGAACCTGATAACCTTGGTACTCGGCGGCGGGCAGGGGGCGCGGCTGTATCCGCTGACCAAGTTTCGCTCGAAGCCGGCCGTGCCAACGGCGGGAAAGTACCGGCTGATCGACATCCCGCTGTCAAACTGCATCAACAGCGGGCTGAACCGGATCTATTTGTTGACCCAGTTCAACTCGGTCAGTCTTCACCGCCACATCCGTAGCAGCTACAACTTCGACCGCTTCAGCCGCGGCTTCGTCGAGATCCTGGCCGCCCAGCAGACGATCGCCAGCACCGATTGGTACCAAGGCACCGCCGACGCGGTCCGCCAGAACCTGCGCTATCTCCAGCAACCGGGCATCCAATACGTGCTGATCCTCTCCGGCGACCAACTCTATCGGATGGACTTCCGCGAGATGATCGTCTCGCACGAGAAGGCCGGTGCCGACGTGACCATCTCTGCCGTGCCGGTCCACTCCAAGGACGCCGCCGGCCTGGGGATCATGCGGCTGGACGACGCCGGCCGCGTGGTGGGCTTTCTCGAGAAGCCAAAGACCCCGCAGGAACTGGACCACGTGCGGACCGATCCGAACTGGATCGACGCCCGCGGCATCGCCAGCGGGGGCCGCGATTGTCTGGCCAGCATGGGGATCTACCTCTTCAACCGCGAGACGCTGCTGGACGTGCTCGAAAAGACCGACTACCAGGACTTCGGCAAAGAGGTCTTTCCGGCGTCG
>CAYYNP010000099.1:0-4561 GCA_964472545.1 uncultured Planctomycetaceae bacterium
GGTTGTACACAAACAAAACGATGGGAGCGAGGGTCATGCTCTAGTGATCACCCCATGATAAGTAGGCAATAGTGGTCGATGAATCATGCCCCGACAAGGGGGGTACGCGTGCGCGGAACAACATTCAGGCCCTGCAAATCACTCGTCAGTTTTCGGTAACAAGAAATACACGAGGCGCATCCGGTCTTGCCCTTCAGCAAACGGTTCTTTCAGCCAACAGTCCGTTCATAACTTCTTCATTGTCGTGGTTCTTCCCCCGTGACGTTGTTCCGCTTTGACCCGAGCACGATCTTACTCGGGCGAGTATTCGGTTGGCCCATCGGAATCAATGCGATAGTGACGGCCGCATTCAAGGCAACGGGTAGATACTGCGTCCGGCGTCAAGAGTAGTGAGTGAATCAGAACGAGAGGCATCAGAATACCAGCACTCCAAGAACCGCCATTCCTACTTGGCCGATTGCGAGACGGGCAATTCGTCGCTTTTCGAAACCGAACGGGTCATTTTCCACTCTTCCAGTTCTTCCTGGACTTCCGGTAGACTACCGACGAGCCTGACGACGTCCTCGACCGCCAGGCGTTGTGTATTATGCGACGTATAATCTTCGATCTCCGCCTCGTGCATATCGCCCTCGGAGAAGTACTGTTTGTACTTCTGGTAGTCAAGGTCGCGGCTGTCGGCGCGGATTCGATAGTAGTCGCCCATGTCCTCGGCCCGGGCCAACTCCTCGCGGGTGCCCAGCGTTTCGTAGATCTTTTCGCCATGACGAATGCCAATCGTCCGGATCGGAACGTCCGTTTCAAAAAGTGTTTTCACAGCTTGCGCCAAATCACCGATCGTGCAAGCGGGCGCCTTCTTGATGAACAGGTCGCCCTGCTCGGCGTTCTGGAAGGCGAAAAGGACCAACTCCACGGCTTCGCTCAGCGCCAACAGGAACCGGGTCATGTGCGGAATCGTGACCGTCAGCGGCTTGCCTTCCTTGATCTGCTTGATGAACAAGGGGATGACCGAGCCACGTGAACACATCACGTTTCCGTAACGGACCAGCGACACGGTGGTGGCCGTTTCCTTCAGCATCAACGTAGAGGCCAATGCCACCTTTTCCATCATCGCCTTGGAGATTCCCATCGCGTTGACCGGATAGGCGGCCTTGTCGGTGCTGAGGAAGACGATACGTTCAATCTGATGCTCTATCGCCGAGCTAACCACGTTGTGGCTACCGATAATGTTGGTCTGCACGGCCTGCATTGGGAAAAACTCGCAGGACGGCACCTGCTTCAAGGCCGCCGCATGGAACACGAGATCCACGCCGTCCATTGCCTGGTCGACGCTGTTCTTATCACGGACATCACCGATGTAGAACTTCATGCGAGGGTTTGAATAATGGACCCGCATCTCTTCCTGCTTCAACTCGTCGCGGCTGAAGATGCGGATTTCTTCACAACCGGTTTTCAGGAGCCGATGGACAACCGCCTTGCCGAACGAACCGGTGCCGCCCGTGATCAACACGGCTTTCTTCTCGAGGTCTTTCATCTGGGGCAATGTTCCATTGAATTCGTGTTG
Organism: uncultured Planctomycetaceae bacterium; assembly: GCA_964472545.1. Classification (GTDB taxonomy): domain Bacteria; phylum Planctomycetota; class Planctomycetia; order Pirellulales; family Thermoguttaceae; genus CAYYNP01. The sequence goes on from CAYYNP010000099.1 coordinate 1,562, forward strand.
CGTACTTCAGTCTATTGTAATTGGTCGACCGCCACAGAAGAAGGGCCAAACCGACCACCTTCTCCGCCGCGAGCTGTCTCTCGTTGAGAACCGTAGCGAACAAAGGCCTCGGAGAAGCTACAAGCCTTCCCGTCCTCGCAACCCTCACATCTTCCGCCAAACACATCGATTCACATAGTCCGTATAACTCAGAATAATCCGCACGACCTTCTCCGAAACATTCGGTACGTCGTAGTCCCGAACGACCCGCAGGGCTCGCTCGTCACCACGCGGCTGGCTTTCCAATACGCCGAGCGCCTCTTGAATCCGGTCCCATTCGAGACCCGTCATCATCACCGACGCCTCCTCCATCCCCTCTGGACGTTCGTGTGCGTTGCGGACATTCAACGCCGGGAAGTTCAAAACCGACGCCTCCTCAGTGATCGTCCCACTGTCGCTGAGCGTCACCTTGGCGTGCATCTGGAGATGATTGTAGTCGGTGAACCCGAACGGCTTGAGGAATTGTACTTTCGGGTCAATCGCGACTCCCTCTGCCTCGAACCTCTTGCGAGTCCGCGGATGGGTAGAAACGATTACCGGCAGGCCGTACGTTTCGGCCAGACCGTTGAGAACCCGGCAAAGCTTTTGGAACTGACCCGGAAAATCCATATTCTCTTCTCGATGCGCACTGACGAGGAAATACCGCTCCGCTTCCAACTCAAGTTGTTGCAGGATGTTGCTCTGACGAATCCTCCCAAGGTAATGGTGCAACACCTCGAACATCGGGCTGCCGGTCTTGATGACCCGGTCGGGCGGAATCCCTTCGCTTAAGAGATAGTCCCGCGAGATCTGGCTGTAGGGCATGTTGATGTCGGCGATATGGTCGACGATCTTGCGATTGATTTCTTCGGGAACTCGCTGGTCGAAGCAGCGGTTGCCCGCTTCCATGTGGAACACGGGTATCTTCCGCCGCTTGGCCGAAATGGCCGCCAGGCAGGAGTTCGTATCGCCGAGAATCACGACTGCGTCGGGCTGAATCTCCGCAAGCAGCGCGTCCGTTCGCGAGATGACCAGCCCGATCGTCTCGGCAGCGTTGGCACCGGCGGCCTCCAGGAGATGATCCGGCTTCCTCAATTCCATGTCGTCGAAGAAGACCTGATTCAACTCATAGTCGTAATTCTGACCCGTGTGGACAATCACATGCTCTACATATCGATCCAGCGCCGCCATCACTCGGGAAAGCCGAATAATCTCGGGGCGAGTGCCTACAATCGTGGCAACTTTCATGCATGCCTCCCAGCTTGTGTTGGTTTCTACCTGAATCCGTGACGTTGTGAGCCCTGATTCTATAGACGACACGGCGGCGAGGGTTCCCGGGGCCGGGTGAATCGATGATACAAACGCTGCCATACAAATCGCCACGGATTCTCGCTCCACAACGAGAGACCGAAACGCCGAGCGTGATGCGTCAGTCGGGCGGCGAAGTACATCAGGTCTTGGATCACGCTGCGAAGACGGCGTCGGAAGACCGGCTTCGCCAACGGCATCCGCTGCTGCTGCGGCAATTGGGGGTCTTCGGCCAACGCTGTCTGACCGCACAGCCGCAACAGGTTGTACGCCACCAAACCCAGCGAAAGCACCAACGCGTTGGTGGCGAACTTGCCACTGGGCAAGCGCTCCAGGTCCATGTCCGATTTCAACTCCGAGTGAAACTGCTCGCTGGTGCCGTGCTGCTGGTACAACTCGATCACCCGCTCGGCCGGAAGCTTCAAGCTCGTCCACCAGGTGGCGATCTCGACGTCCGGCAACAGCAGCCGTTGCCCGTCGGCGGCGATCGTGCGTTGGATCACCTTGAAGACCACGCGATACGATTTCCCGTCGCGCTCCCGCCAGGTCGTGCCGGTGTAGATTTCCTTGCCCGGCCGGGGCTCTTCCCACTCCCCGAATGCCTGGGCTTCCGATTCTTTGCGAAGGTTGCGCTTGATGATCCAGTCGACGCGCTTGCTCTTCTGCAGCCGACGGAGGTTCTCCGCGTCGTCGTTGCCGGAATCCATCCGTATCAGAAGCTTCGCCGAGGTTACCTGCCGGGCCAGTTCGATCGATCGCTGCAAGAACTCGGGCGTCTTCTCCTGGCAGTGCTGGCTGCCGGGCCGCAACTCGCAGTGGATCAGGTAGCCTACCTCGCCGAGGTAGGCGAAGTTCGGAGCATACCCGTCCAACTTCTTGTACGTCCAGGCGACGCCTTCCTTCTTTGTGCCGCTGTTGTCCAGCGGCGAGACGTCGATGTCCAGCGGAACCCAATCGCCGTGACAGGGCGTCAGCTTTGGGGCATGCCGGCCGATCAGTCGAGCCGACTCCTCGTGCAGCGTGGCGATGGGCGTCGTGCCCAACTGGTCCATCCGCTGCCGCAACGTCTCCTCCGAGGGGAGCTTCGCAATGCCCAACGCGCGTCGGAAGAACGTCTCCTGGCGGTAGGTTTCGATGTCGGCGTAGTCGCTCTTGCCGAGGCAGAGCAGTCCGATCATCGCCGTCAACAGATCGCCATGCGGCACGTCCGGCCGCTTCCGCTCTCCCAGCGAGATTCCGCTGAGCCGTCTTCGCAGCGGCGACTTGTCAAGCAAAGTTCCCACGAGCGCCAAACCGGAGTGCGAAACGAGGACGTCGTCGGTTTCTCGAATAGTAAATTGCATGGGCATCCTTCCCTCACCTGCCGGGTGAATCTAGAGTGCCCATCATCGTCGACGAAATCTCCGCAAATACAAGCCCACTTCCGCATTCGCGAGGGAAACAGGTTCACGGATCCCAGGTTCTACTGAACGTCCACGGGCACGAAATACGTGTCCATGCGATCCGGGTCGAAGACTTCGCTTGCCCAGAAGAGCGTGATCATCTCGGTCGTTCCGGTATTCGTAATCGAATGCGTGTAGCCCGGCGGGATCTCAACGATCCGATATTCCTCGCCGCGGACGGGGAATTCGAGTATCTCCGTTTCGTCGATGTGCCGAAAACGAATAACCCCTT
>CAYYNP010000099.1:4661-29572 GCA_964472545.1 uncultured Planctomycetaceae bacterium
ACGGGGAATTCGAGTATCTCCGTTTCGTCGATGTGCCGAAAACGAATAACCCCTTCGCCGGCAACCACAATGAACTTCTCGGTCTTCGTGTGATGGTAGTGATTGCCCCGCGTAATGCCCGGACGCGTCCGAGAGACGAAGATTTGACCGAAGTGGAGCGACTTGGCCAATTCGGCAAGGTTCCCCCGGTCGTCGCTATGAATCTCGGGGCCGTATTCCCACCGCTCGGTCGGCAGATACGAAAGATAGGTTGCGTAGAGCTGTTGATTGAACCGAGCCGAGAAGTCCGGGACCATTTGCGTCTCTTGCATCGAGCGGAAGAACTCGATGCGCCCGGCCAGATCGCCCAGTGTCAGCGAGTATGAGGGAACCGGATCAGGCTCGACCAAGAAGCCGTCCCGCCGCGGCTTGGAGTCCATCTCGGCCATGAAGGCCTCGACTACGTCGTCGACGCAGACCAGGTCGAGTTTATGATCGGGATCGGAAATCTGGATCGGCAGATCGTTGGCGATATTGTGACAGAAGGTGGCCGTGACCGAGTTGTAGTTCGGCCGACACCACTTGCCAAATATGTTCTTCAGGCGAAAGATCGACACCGGCGTGCCGGTTTCTTCAGCGAACGCCGCGAGGATATCTTCGCCATGCCGCTTGCTCGCGCCGTAGGGATTATCAAGATCTGCCTGGATCGACGAACTAACGATCACATGCGGCGTGCGTCCCGAATCGCGAATTGTGTCGACGAGCGTCCCGGTGAATCTGGCGTTACCCGTTTCAAACTCTTCGATGTTCTGTGGCCGATTAACACCGGCCAGATGGAAGACGACGTCCGCCTGCAAAACCCACTCGTGGAGTTCCGCCTCGGAGTTGTCGAGGTCGTAAAGCAGCAGACACACATCATCCCGCCCAGAAAGATGCGTGCGAAGATTGAGGCCAAGAAAACCGCTAGCGCCGGTGATTAGTACCTTCTTCATGGCAGTATCTGTGAATGCTGATTGAGTTCTATGCTAATGAGGTTCTTGGTTCTCTTCCCGAGATTGTGTTTCTTACGTACGCATCCTTGCCTTGCGGATGTTGGTGAGAGCGACTTCTCGAAGTAGGCACGGATGATCTTCGGCCACTCTTCGATATCCCCAATCAGAATATGCGGGATATGCGGTGTATCGTAGCCAGACATGACATGCCAAACGGCGTGGAAATAAACGGCACCTTTTCGCGAATGAGTTCTGCTGTCTTGGTACGCAGATCAAGTGGAATCTTCCACGTCGATTTTGCGTGAGTCTTCTTCGGTGACTTTTTCGTTGTCTTCGGTCCAATGAATCCATCTGGTGAAACGGAGCCGGGCCATGCTGGAGAGCAAACCGGCGTAGATCGAGACGCTTTCTTGAATCTTCATGCGGTCGGCGCGAACTCCGTTCCCGTGGGTTACGCCGGTGGCGTACCCGGGGAGTTTTCTTGGCGGGTGGTATCTACGCCGTTTTGCAGGCTGAAACGACCTGCAAGTGTGGTAAATACGACTGTTCCTGTTGCCTTGGGCTCGATACGCGTTGTTGGCCCTGTAGTCCTGAATTCCCTGGACACAGCGCCGAGTGAGTGCATAGTATGATACTACCATAGTATGCCCTGTACCCGCGGTGACCATAGGAAAAGTAATACTATTTCTAGTGTTTTGGCCCATCTCCACCGTCCCGGCGAATCGCCCCCCGATCGGACGGAAGCGAGGTCGATTCTTTGCAGATCTCCGTTCCCGTACCTGGGCCATCGCACCGCGATCCTGCCCGCGAGCCCTGCCGATTCCTGAAACACAACACACTAACTGTGTGTCCAGGAGTCGCGGGGACTCTACAGCCAAACGTCCATGCGGACGGGGAGCTTCCGAAGGCGCCACCAGTTTGCGAACCTCTCACTCACCGTCAGCCGTCGCATCTGGTTCCACGTATCGGCCACTTGACCGCTACGCGAGAAGTTCGTGCGTGTGCATCGGGCGCTCGACAGGTTCGTTTCCGAGCTTCACCGCCAGCAAACGCCCAGCCACCAATCGCCCGTTCGGCCAGTCGGCCTGCTAACGACCTTCTAACCGAGCCGGCCCCCACACGGCAGCCATCGCGGCTGTCGAGCGTGACACTATGCGCCGCCAGGGCGAATCCCGGCCCCATTCCGCCGTTCCCGCCACCCGCACCGCTCCCATCACGCCCCACTCTTCCCGCCAAAGGCCAAGCTATCGTCCCGACGGAATCGGTGCGCAATTCGGGCTAGGTGCTGAACTCGGCATTTCGGGCCACGTCTACGGCCCCGAAATGAAAGGCGTCTATGCTAGGGGGTTATTCGACCGGCGTGGGATTCTAGACGACGACCGTGCGGCGGTAGAGATCTGCTGATCGCCGGAGAGAATGCCTCCGTCGGGGGGAATCCAGAATCGTGACGCTGCATAGGCGAAATCCCTGAAGGCTGGAGCAATATGATCGCAGATCGGAACCAGAGCTGGCCAAGTGCTATTGTAATTTACAATAGCAAAGGTCCATTTATGGGGTCTAGTGGGGGTAAACGCCGATCGGGCCTCGTGTCAAAAACCCTTGCTATGAAAGGAATTACGGCGTTTCGCGCCGATTGAGAAATCCCTGTCCGCTGCCTTTTCAGTCCAGTGCTCTACCAACTGAGCTACCTGTCCTAAGTAATTGCTATGTAATGGGTTATCCGGATCCTCGTTGGGGTGACTTCCGCTGCACTCGCAACGGCATGACCCCTACTCCGGGCGGGATATCCCCAGTCACCGCTGAGCTGCTCGGCCTGCAACGCTGACTGTGGAGAAGTTTACCCCAAAACGGCGGCCTAGTAAAGCGGGCACAGCCGCACGCTCGCGGGAGCCGTTTGCCGGGTTGCCGGGGGGCTGCGGTGGCGGGCAGTTTGCAACCACGATCAGAACCGTTGATAATCTGCCGCAGGAGTCCGTTGTGGTTCATACCGAACGTTGCCGAGGAGATGCGATGCAAGTGTTTCTATCGACGCTGACCGCCGTGGTCTTGAGCATCTCGACGGCCTACGCCGCAGAACCGCTTGTGATCGAAGCCGAGCAGATGCGTGGTGCGCCCGGCTGGCAGGTGGTCGACTCGGGCTTCCTGGGCGGCGTTCCCTGCTCAAACGGCCGCATGCTACGCTGCGGTGCGGGAGAAGCCGTCGGAAAGGCGGCCGTGCCGGACGCCGGCGAATATCGCGTGTGGGTCCGGGCACACGGAGAGCCAACCCGTAGCGTGAAGGTGCGCGTGGCCGGGCAAGTGCTCACCGCGACGGCGGGCACCAGCAGCGCGGCATGGTGGGAGGTCGGCACAGTGTCGCTTGCCCGCGGCGAGGCAGAGGTCGCCCTGGTCGAAGCCAAGAACGGGCCGTACGTCGATGTGGTGTTGCTGACGATCGACCCGAAGTATGCGCCGCAGACCGATTTCCAGTTAGTCGTTCCGGCCCATTTGCGGCGCCAATCTCCCCCGGCCGTGACGACGGAGGCCGCTCGGCCCACGGACGACAAAGTCAGACGGTTGCACACGATCGACGTTTCGGGCTTTGGTGCCTGGTGTGGATTGCGATTGGGCGATCTCGACGGTGACGATCGATTGGATATCGTACTGGCTCAGAACGTCGGGCAATCGATAACTTGTCTTACTGCCGTCAACGTCGACGGCAAGCAGCTCTGGCAAATCGGCCAACCAGTGGCGGGCAACAACCGTACGTCGTTCGACCTGCCGCTGCAGATCTACGACACGGATCGCGACGGCAGGAGTGAAGTCGTCTGCGTGATGGACGACGCACTGAAGATCCTCAGCGGCAGCAGCGGGACCGTCGTGAAGCAAGCGAAACTGCCGTCGAACGACGCCCGCGATTGCGTCGTGATCGCGAACTTCTCCGGCCGCGATCATCCTCAGGATATCCTCGTCAAGAATCGATACGGAAAGGTCTGGGCACTCGACCACGCGCTGAAGGTCGTCTGGAGCCACGAGGGAACTACCGGTCATTTCCCCTGGCCACACGACTTCGACGGCGACGGGCGCGATGAGTTGATGTGCGGCTTCACGTTGCTCGGCCACGACGGCACGCTGAAATGGAAGGTGGATTTGCCCGGCCACAGCGACGGAACGGCGGTCGGCGAGGTCGACGGCAACGTGGGGAACGGTGCGGAGATCGCCCTGGCGACGTGTGGCGGGAACACGTTCGCGCTGCTTTCGGCCGACGGCAAGACGCTTTGGCGCGATCCGTGCGGCCATTCGCAGCATATCGTGATCGGCGACTTCCGCCCGGAGATTCCCGGCCGCGAGTTGGCCGCGCTGGACCGCATGCCCAACCGTTCGGTCAGCGGCGTCGACGCGATGGTGCTCTACACGGCCGACGGCAAGAAACTCTGGCGCGAGAGGCGGACCGACCCGGGCACCGACCGCTGGTTGACGATCCTCACGGCCGTTTACGATTGGGACGATCAGCCACGCGACCTGATCCTGGCCTATCGCCGCGGCGGCTCGATTTACCCCACGCTCTACGACGGCCACGGCAAGCCGGTCGCCACGTTTCCTTTCCCGGAGCCCTCGCAGCAGCACTTCGCCCAGCATGCCGACGTCGAAGGCGACGCGCGGGAGGAGATTGTCCTTTGGAACGAGCGGTCGATCGTTGTCTACGGCAACGCCGCGCCGTGCCCGAAGGGAATGCAGCAGTCTCGCCGGCGTGTGCCGAACAAACGGTTGTATAATTTCACACACTACATTGGGACGCCTTGAACTCCGAATCCCCAGCCCGAATCCCCAGCCCCTGATCTTCGGCCGCCCGCTGACCTGTCATCAACACTCACAATAGGAGTAGCTATGAAACCTGCAAGCATCACTGTGGCACTGCTGCTTTGCGCCACGCCGTTACTGGCCGCCGAAGCCGACACGAACAAGACGCTCGTGGCGTGGGCGGCCCCCGCCAACCTGAGCCAACAGGGTGGCAGCGTGCTGACGATCCAGAGTGGCCCGCAGTTCGATGCGATCGTTTTCGGCGAGCGGGTTCCCGGACGCTGGATGGCCGGCAGCGATACGTTCAAGCGGACGCAGGGTGACCAGGCCGGCAACGCGGCCGAAACGGCCGACGCGAAGACGTTCGTGCAACTTGCAATCGTCTACGACGGCGACGACGTGCGGATCTATCGCAACGGCCAGCCGTATGCCGCCTATCGCACCGAGAATATCGACTTCCTGGGCATTGAGAACCACATCGCCGTGTTCGGACTGCGGCATCTCGGAGCGGGCACCGGCACGCAGTTCGTCGGCGCGATCGACGACGCGAGGATCTACGCCCGGGCTTTGACGCAGGCCGAGATTGCTGCGCTGAAGCCGAACGAGAAGTCGGCCATCGAGCCGGCGGCCTGGTGGGACTTCGAGGGTGACAAGGTGATCGATCGCGCCGGACATTTCGCACACAGCGGGATGACGGAAGGGGCCAAGCTCGCCGACGGCCGGCTGGTGCTCGACGGCCGCGGCTATCTGGTGGCCGCGTGCAGCGAGGCCGACGCCAAGATGGCCACGCGCCAGGGCAACCCACGCGCCCCGGGGCCGCCCTACGTACCCGAAACGCCCCAGTGGCCCGACGAACCGCCGGCCAACTGGCTCACGTTCCATCTGGCCCATCCCGGCCCGGGCAATGCGTATCCGGGCGACCCCAATCCGTGTTTCTTCTACAAGGGCCGCTATCACCTGCACTACATCTATCGCAACCATACGGGCTTCACGTTCGCCCACGTCTCCAGCGACGACATGGTCCATTGGAAGTGGCATCCGACCGTGCTCGCCCCGCCCACCACCGGCCACGGCATGTTTAGCGGCACCGGCTTCTTCACCAAAGAGGGCAAGCCGGCGATCATCTACCACGGCCAGGGTTCCGGGCGGAACTGGATCCAGTATCCGTTGGACGATCAGTTCAACAGTTGGTCGGAGCCCGAGGCCGTGCTGCCCAAAACGGCCGACGGCAGCGTGCCGAACATGCGTCACTGGGACCCCGACTGCTGGCTCAACGGCGATACGTACTACGCCCTGTCCGGTGGAGGCAACCCGCAGTTGATGAAGTCGCCGGATCTGAAGAACTGGACGTATTTGGGCGACGTGCTGCACGGCGACTTTCCGGAAGACCTCGGCGTGCCCAAGGGCGAGGACATCTCTTGTGCCAACATGTTCAAGATCGGCGACAAGTGGATGCTGTTGTGCATCAGCCACGGCCTGGGCTGCCGCTACTACCTGGGCGATTTCAAGGACGAGAAGTATCTGCCGGATTTCCACGCCATGATGAGTTGGAACGGCAACCATTACTTCGCGCCGGAGTCGATGCTGACCGAAGACGGGCGCCGGGTGATGTGGGCGTGGCTGTTGCGGATGCCGATCGCCCCGACTGGCGTGCAGGGATTGCCCCGCGAATTGGAGTTGCCCGAGGACGGCGTGCTGCGGATCAAGCCGCTGCGGGAACTCCAGCAGTTGCGTTACGATCCCAAGCGCGTGACCGACGTCACAATCGATAGCGACACGACACTCGCGCTCAGCCCGGTCGACGGCGACGCACACGAGTTGCTGCTGAAGTTCAAGGCCCCCGTGCCGAAGGAGTTTGGCATCGACGTGCTCTGCGACGAAGACGGCGAGAACGGCATGCGAATCGCGGTGTTGGGCGAGAGCGGCAAGCTGCGGGTGGGGCACGTCCATGCCCCGTTTGTCTTGCAGGACGGCGAGGATCTCACCTTGCGCGTGTTTATCGATAAGAATCTCGTCGAGGTCTTCGCCAACGATCGCCAAGCGGCCGCTGCGGCGCTGGGCGATAGTCCTGCGGAGAACACGGGCGCCCGATTGTTCAGCGTGGGGGGGGATGTGACGGCCCAGAGCGTGACCGTCTGGAAGATGAAGTCGATTTACGAGGGGGATACGGTCTTTCGGGGAAAGTGATCGGGCCGCGGCCTTTGAAGGAGTTGCCTCCGGCACGGTTACAACTGGTTCCCAAACTCCAGTTTGGGAACCAGACGTTTGGAGATTGCCCGGCCAGACTCAGAAGGTCCCCAAACTGGAGTTTGGGAACCAGTAGGTAGGCCGTGGCACACGTCTTGTTTGGGCGAGGATACGTCATGCATAAGCATCTCGGTTGGGCCATCGTCGTTGGATGGTTGATGTCCGGCGGCCTGGCGATTGCGGGCGAGGACGCCAAGATCCCCTTCCCGGCGGCTTTGAAAGATGCCGACGTTGCGCTTTCGTCGATGGCCTCCGGACAACGCGAAAGCCTGATTCTCGGCAACGGGGATCTCTACGGCATCGTCTGGCAGCGCGACGGCGGCCTGGTGATGCGGGTCACCAAGAACGACATCTGGGACGCCCGGATCGACACGTCGGAGGATCCGCCGCTGCCGAAGGTCGACGTTGTCGCCAATTCGGTCTCCGGTGCCGTTCACGCGCCGCCGAGTTATCGCCGGCCGTATCCGCATCCGCGGTGCGCGGCCGCGCTGCGCATCGGTGCGGCCGGTCCGCCGGGCAGTGCGAGTTGGACCTGCATCCGCAGCGCGCCGAAGCACCAGTTCCTCTCGGCGGCCGAGCGTACCAACGCCACGATGCAGGTGGCCGGAGCCGCGGGGGCCTCGACCGGCTATCGGGCCGCGCTGGCCCGTGCGGTCGAGGCGTCGGCGTTGCGACTGAAAATCACCGGCTCGGCGAATGCGCTGTACTACGTCAACGTCTACGACGCGGCCGGCAAGAACATCCTGGCCAGCGGGTGGAAGAAGTCGCCTGTTAGTGCAGAGAAGGTCGAATTGAAGTTCGCACCGCAGGCTATCGGCGCGCTGGAACTCTACACCCAGACCTCGGACGGCAAGACGGCCGAGAATCGGTTCGACACTCTCGGTCTCGTCGGCAATGAAAAGGCAACGGTGATCGCGCTGCCGGCCGCCGCGTCGGTCGACGCTGCGCTGGATTTGCGGCGTGCCGTGGCTACCGTCAATCGGCCCGAGCAATCGGCAACGACGATTCGTGTCCTGGCCGACCGCAACGTCGTACTGATCCACACGCCCGAGCCGGTCGTCTTGGAGCCGATCGCCGCCGCCACGCTGCCCGACGCCCAGACGGGCGAGACTGACGGCGTGGCTTGGCTACGGTTGAAGATGCCCGGCGACGTCGACTATGCTGGTATGCAATACGCCCTGGCCGTTGCCGGCCGGGGGGATCTCAAGGCGGTGGCCGTCGTCACGTCGTTCGACATTCCCACCGGCGACGTTCGCCAAGAGGCCGTGGCGTTGGCCAGGCGGACGCTGGCCGAAGAAGAGGCCGCTCTGATCGCCGCGCATGAGCTATCTTGGCATGCCTTCTGGTCGCGCAGCGGGATCGAACTGGCCGACCGCGATATGCAGCGGTGGTGGTATCGATTGTTGTACTTCGCGCGAACCGTCTGCGGTCCCGGCGCCGCACCGCCGGGCATTATGCCGCCGCTGGCCACCGACGCCACGCCTTGGCACGCCGATTACCACTTCAACTACAACTCCTGGCAGCCGTTCTACTCGGTGATCTCGGCCAACCATCCGGAGTTGGCCGACTGCTGGATCGGCTACGTCGACGATCTGCTGCCGCGGGCGAAGTGGCTGGCCCGGGAAGGGTTTGGCTGCGAAGGCGTCTTCTATTCGATCAGCCAGTTCCTGCACGAGCCCGATCCGGCGATCTGCAAGAGCAAGAACAAGCGGCAGATCCACATGAATCCTTGGGGAATGACCATCGGCATGGTGGGCATGACTGCGCAGAACTTGTGGCACAAACATCTCTGCCAACCGGACCGCAAGTATCTCGAAGCGAAGATCTACCCCACGCTCCGCGAGGCGGCCCGGTTCTATGCCTCGTTTATGGAGCAATGCCGCAAGGACGACGACGGCAAAGTCCTGCTGGAGCCCTCGTACAGTCCCGAACACGGCCCCTGGGGCATCGCCAATTGCCCGTTCGATATCGCTTACGCGCAGTACACGTTCGAGGCTTTCATCAGGGCATCGGAAGAACTCGGCGAGGATCGCGAGTTGGCCGCGCGATGTCGGGCCATGAAGGCGCTGTTGGCCGATTACCCGACGGCGCCGGACGCCAACGGACGGCCGGTGGTGGTCGATTGGCAGGGCTGCAAGTACAAGCAGATCGGCGTTCACAACGTCACGGTGCCGCCGTCGCCGGTATTCCCTGCCGAGCAGGTCACCTGGTTCTCGCCGGAGCCGGTCAAGGAGCTGTTTCGCCGCACGATCCGCGACACGCGGTTCAACGGCAACAACTCCCACGTGATGTTCAACATCGCCAAGGCGCGGCTGTCGATGCCCGAAGCGGTTACCGACACCCGCACCTGGTTCAAGTCGCGGGAATTGCCCAACGGCCTGTTCGTTTGGAAAGGCCACGCCCACGGCACGTTCATGCCGGAGAGCATCGGCGTGGTGGCCGTCGTTACCGAGTTTTTGATGCAGAGCGCCGGCGACGTGATTCGCGTGTTTCCCTGTTGGCCGGTGGAGCAAGACGCCCGCTTCGTCCGCTTGCGGGCACAGGGCGGCTTTTTGGTCTCGGCCGAGCGGGTCGACGGCAAGGTGCGGCAGGTGACGATCGAATCGACCGTGGGCGGGAAGCTGCGGCTGTTGAGCCCGTGGGCGAAGCCGGTGTTGTGCGGCGAGGGCGGTGACACGACACGGCTCGAGCCCGACGGCCGCGGGATCCTTGAATTCGACACGCGTGCTGGGCAATCTTTGGTGCTGCAAGGGACCTGATGCCTTAGGCCGCTTGATCTCAGCGGTTTGCCCCAGCCACCCGTCGCTCGATTCGTGTTGTGACGCCCGCAGCGTGATCGTATACTGCGCCTTGCAGCGTTTCGTTACCGTGCCGCATGAACGCGGGAGACTTGTGATGCGCAGAGCAGGGAAGTTCGTCTGTACGATTTGCTTGAGCTTCGTGGCCGCGGCGTGGGCGAGCCGTTTGCCGGCCGATGATCTGAAGATCGGCTTGCTTGTGCCGCAGGTGCCGGGCACGACGATGAGCGATCGAACGAAGGCCGCGCTCGACGTGGCCCGCCGGGCAGGCACGGCGATGGTTCTTTACGCGGCCGACTCCGGCGAGTTCGTCACTGCCGACGGCGCCGCCGCGGACCTCGGCCAGTTCGACGTGCTCTGGTACCACCACGGCGAGAGTGTCGGACAGACCAGGCTCCTCGGCCACAAGCAATCTGTCGCGGCGATACGAGGCGCCGTTTCCGGCGGCCGCGGGCTGTATCTCTCCGGGGCGGCGCTGGCGATGGTCAACGCGCTGGGAATCGAGCGGGCTAACCCCCGCATCGGCAATCCGGGCGTCGACCAAAACACGGCCTCCCTGACGCCGGCCCAACCGAAGCACCCGGTCTTTCGCGGACTGCAAGCCGCCGGCAATCGGATCCCGCTCAACGACGGCGGCTACCCGGCATTCGCCGATTTTCACGGTTCCGGCGGCCCGGCCGGCGGCATGCTGCTGGCCCATGCTGCGCCGAACAGCCGCGAAAACCCGCTGGTCGAATACGCGTTGGGCAAAGGCCGCGTGATCGCCATCGGATGGCGACTGCCACACTACGCCAACGCGGCCAACGTGCATCGCGAGAACCTCCAGCGGCTGACCACGAACATCTTGACGTATCTGGCCGACGAGCGTCAATGGCAAGCCGTCGTCGTGCGGCCGGCGAGCCAGTTGCCGGCGACGGTCTACGCGCCGGGCGTTCCAGAGAGGTCCTTCACGTCACTCAAGCTGGCCATTGAGGACCTGACGGCCACGTATCCGGATCGCTACGCTCGGGGACGCCAGTTTCTCGCCAGGCTCGACCAACTCCAGCAGCAACACGACCGGTTGCTCGACAACTCGGCGTCACGCCAAGACGAAAGCGAGACAGCCGCGGCGCTCGACGCGCTGGCCGAACGTTTCGAGCGACTGAAGGCCGAGGCCCTGTTGGCCAACCCGCTGTTGGACTTCGAGCAGCTGATGCTGATCGATCGCCACGCGGGCAACCGCGTGCTGCCGACGAACTATCAGAGCAATTCGAGCCTCCCACGCACGGGGCACGACAACCGCATCGCCGTGCTCTCGCCGGTAACTCCCGACGGCGAACTGACCACGCTCTATCAGCCCGAGGGCGGCCGCTTCGTGGGCGACGTCGACCTGGATTTCGGCGCCGACAAGCTGCTCTTCTCCACCGCCGGGACGAACGGGCGTTGGCAGATTCACGAGGTCGACGCCGACGGCTCGAACCGGCGCGAGATGACGCTGATCGAGCAGCCCGACGTCGACAATTACGACGCCTGCTATCTGCCCGACGGGCGGATCATCTTCACGTCGACGGCCCCGTTCGTCGGCGTGCCCTGCGTTCGCGGCGGTTCGCACGTGACGAATCTCTACATCCGGGAACTCGACGGCTCGATCCGCCAACTCACCGTCGATCAGGAACACAACTGGTGTCCGACCGTGTTGAACAACGGCCGGGTGCTCTATCTTCGCTGGGAATATACCGACGTGCCGCACGCCTTCTATCGGATTCTGTTTCACATGAATCCCGACGGCACCGAGCAGATGGAGTATTATGGGAGCAATTCCTATTGGCCCAACGCGATGTTCTACGCCCGGCCGATTCCCGATCATCCGACGAAGGTCGTGGCAGTCGTAGGCGGGCATCACGCACCGGGCCGCTCGGGCGAGCTGGTCATCTTCGATCCGGCTCGGGGCCGCCACGAGGCCGAGGGGGCGATCCAACGAATTCCCGGCCGCGGAAAAGAGGTCGAGGCCGTGTTGGTCGACGGGCTGGCGGCTGGAAGCTGGCCGAAGTTTCTGCACCCCTATCCGCTGAGCGAAAAGTACTTCCTGGCAAGTTGCCGGCTGAACAATCACGGTCTTTGGGGTATTTACCTCGTGGACGCGTTCGACAACTTTCTCTTACTGCACGAAGCGCCCGGCCGCGCGATGATGGAACCGATTCCGCTACGGGCGACGCCCAAACCGCCCGCCGTTCCGGACAAAGTTAATCCGGCCCGCCGCGACGCGGTCGTCGCGATGGCCGACGTCTACTCCGGCCCCGGGCTGGCGGGCGTGCCGCGGGGCACGATCAAACGGATGCGGCTGTTCAGCTACCACTTCTCTTACCACGGCATGGGCGGCCAGACGGATCGCGTGGGGCTCGACGGGCCGTGGGACGTGAAGCAGATCATCGGCACCGTGCCGGTCGAGCCGGACGGTTCGGCCCATTTTCGCGTGCCGGCCTACACGCCCATCTCCGTGCAGCCGCTCGACGGCGAAGGCAAGGCCGTGCAGTTGATGCGAAGTTGGTTTACGGCCATGCCCGGCGAGGTGCTCTCGTGCGTGGGGTGTCACGACAAACAGAATACGGCGCCGCCGGTCCGATTGTCGGAGGCGATGATTCGGCCGCCGTCGCGGATCACGCCTTGGTACGGACCGGCGCGAGGTTTCGGCTTCCAGCGCGAGGTCCAGCCGGTGCTCGACAAATACTGCGTCGGCTGCCACGACGGCAAGACGTCGCTGGCCGGTGAAGCGCTCGTCGATCTGACCGACCGGCCGCACGTCAACATGCGGGCCGGGTCGGCCGGATACAACAACGCCGCCCATTTCAGCCCCTCCTATTTCGAGCTGCGCAAGTTCGTCCGCTCGCCGACGATCGAAAGCGACCTGCAGATGCTGCCGCCGTGGGAGTTCCACGCCGATTCGACGAAGCTGGTGCAGATGTTGCGCAAGGGGCACCACGGCGTTAAGCTCGACGCCGAGGCACACGACCGGCTGATCACCTGGATCGATCTGCACACGCCGGCCCATGGAAACTGGACCGACGTCTGCGGCGCGGGCCGTGTGGCCCGTCAGAGCGAGCGGCGCCGGGCGATGCGTAAGCTCTACACGGGCATCGACGACGACCCGGAGGTCGCGTTGGCCGCGGCCGATCTCGGGCCAGCCGTGGCGACTGCGTTGCCGTCGGAGAGACCTTCCGCCGACGTGCCCGACTGCCCCGGCTGGCCGTTCGACGCGGCCGAAGCGCTGCGGCGTCAGTCGGACGGCTCCGGCGAGCGGCCGACGTTGCGCATCGATCTGGGCGACGGTGTGGTGCTCGAGATGGTCCGCATTCCCGCCGGCGAGTTCGTCATGGGCGATGCCGAGGGCTATGACGACGAAGGCCCGGCGACGCGGGTGACGATCGAGCGGCCGTTCTGGCTCGGGCGTTTCGAGATCTCCAACCGGCAGTATGCCCAATTCGATCCCGCGCACGACAGCCGGCTGGAACACGGCGATTTTCTTCAGTTCAGCACCCGCGAGCGGGGTTATCCGCTGGGCGGCCCCGCGCAACCGGTCGTCCGTGTTTCGCAACGGCGGGCGATCGAGTTCTGCCGCTGGCTTTCGGCGCAGACGGGTCGCCGTTTCGATCTGCCCAGCGAAGCCCAATGGGAATACGCCTGCCGCGCCGGCACCGCGACGCCGCTCTCGTACGGCACGCTGGACGACGACTTCTCGCCGTATGCCAACGTCTCCGACGCCGTACACCAGTCGGTCGACACGTTCGGTTGGGGACTGCCCTCGGGCGCCATCCCGCCGTGGCGGCCGGCCGATACGCGTTTCAGCGACAAGTTCCGTGTCTCGGCACCCGTGGGCAGCTATACGGCCAACGCTTGGGGACTGCACGACATGCACGGCAACGTGGGCGAATGGACCCGATCGACGTATCGCCCGTATCCGTACAGCTCTGCGACAAACCAACTAACAAGTGGGACCGCCGGGCGGAAGGTCGTTCGCGGCGGCTCGTGGTACGACCGTCCGAAGCGCTGCCGCAGTGCGTCTCGGCTGGCCTACCACGCCGATCAGGTCGTTTTCGACGTGGGGTTCCGCGTGATCTGCCAGGCGGCGGACAGGCCGGATATCGTCAACTCCGACAGATAGCGGAGAAACGCCCCTCCGGCGAGTTGTTTTCCGATTTCCCGACCTCCACTTGCCTTCGTAGGTGGAATGGTCTAGAATCCATAGACGTAATGTCTACGGCCTTTAAGAAGAGCGCACGCCATGCCGCCGAAACAACAGCACGTTACCGACGCGGAACTGCGGGTCTTGAAGCTCCTCTGGGGTGAAGGTCGGCTGACCGCCCGATCGATTCGCGAGCGGCTCTATCCACGGGGCGCGGAATCGGAGCAGGCGACCGTTCAGAAGCTGCTCAAACGCCTGGAACTCAAAGGGATGGTCGTCCGCGACCGCAGCGCGTACGCCCACGTGTTTGCGGCGGCCGTTTCGGAGACCGACGTTGTGGGGCGCGAGATCGAGTCGCTGGCTGAGAAGTTGACCGACGGCTCGATGGCCCCGCTGTTGATGCACGCCGTACGCAGCGCCGAGTTGACGGAGATTCAGCGCCGGGAACTGCGGGCCCTATTGAATGAACCCGTTGAATGAACTGCCGTCGCGGCTGCCTTTGCGGAGGACCGTTCGATGCCGACCCTCACCGAAACGCTGTTGACGAACGCTGCCGTCGCTGCGCTGTTGGCCGCCGTGGTATTCGGCGTGACGCGCGTCGTGCGAAAGCCGGCGGTCGTCCATGCGCTGTGGCTGTTGGTGCTGCTGAAGCTCGTTACGCCGCCTGTGGTTTCGATCCCGATTCCCGTCGCCGGCAACGTCTTTGTGGCCACCGACGAAGAGCCCGAGCCGGCGGACATCCGGGCAGGGAGCGCCGCGGCCGAGTTGGTCGAACGCGTGGCGCCGGAGATAGCCCGTGCACCGGGAAATACGACCGTCCCAGCGATCCCCGTCCCCGATTTGCGCTCCGAATCCGATCCCCAGACACCGGCCAATGCTACACCGGCCAACGCTATGGCGGCGGAGGCCCCAATCGCACGGCCGGCCGTCGCGTCCGTCGAACGCTCGCTCACGGCAGGCGCACCCGCCGCCGACCGATCGGCGAGGCCTTTCTCAACGGCGGCGTGGCTAGTTCCGTCGCTGCTATCGGTCTGGGCACTCGGTTCGATCTTGCTGGCGGTAACGACGTTCTTCCGCGTTCGTCGCTTCCGCGGACATCTGGCGGCTGCAGAACCGGCGCCGCCGCACGTCCTGGCCGAGGTGCGACGGCTGGCCGGCCGGATCGGGCTGCGCCGCTGCCCGGAGGTTCGCCTGCTTGCGGGGCGCATCTCTCCGATGGCCGGGGCCTTGGGGCGTGGTACGCTGATCGTCTTGCCGCAGGGGCTGATTGCCGACATGCCGCGCGGCCAACTCTCCACGCTGCTGTTGCACGAACTGGCGCACCTGCGGCGCGGCGACCATTGGATTCGCCGGCTGGAGATGGCCGCCATGTTGGTTTACTGGTGGCATCCGGCCCTCTGGCTCGCCCGGCGCGAACTCCATCGGGCCGAGGAAGCCTGTTGCGACGCCTGGGTGGCGTGGCTCTTTCCCCAGAAGATCCGCGACTACGGCGAGGCGCTCTTGGCCACGCTCGACTACCTGGCCGGCGGTCCTCGCGTGGTGCCGGCGGCGTCCGGGGGCTGGGCTCAGGCCGGGGCCATGCGGCGGCGGTTCGAGATGATCCTCAAGACGCAGCCCAACCGGCGGATGTCGTGGGCCGCGAAGCTGACCGTGTTGACGCTTGCCGCGGCGATTCTGCCTTGCACGGCATCCATCACGGCGACCGAGGGAGAGACGGGGCCGACGGTTCCCGCAAACGAGACACTGCCGGCTGACGATCCCGATCCTTCGGCCGTCGAGGAGGCTTCGAGCGCTTCGAACGAGGCGGTAGCCAACGAAACGCGTGTCGACGGCGTGGTGATCGACGTTGACGGAGAGCCCATCGTCGACGCCCGCGTCGCTGCGCTCGGCTACACCGGCGACAAGGCGCATGCGTTGGAGCCGATCTATCTGCGTACGGATAAAGAAGGCCGTTTCCGCGCCAACGTGCCCGGCCGGCGATTTCGGCTGCTCGTCGGCGCGCCGAGCGAAGAGTACGACGACGCCGAACGAATCGGCGTTCGCGACGGCTATAGCTTCTCGGTTTCGTCCGACGTGGAAGACCGGTCGGCCGGCGGCGTCGTGCGTCCGATTGTAACGCTGCGACGGTCCTACGATCTGCGGTTCGATCTCCGCGACGCAGAATCAGATCGGCCCGTCCCAGACGCCGCGATCCTCTACAAGGAAGACGAAGCCTATTGGGTCAGCGAATATCCGTATGAGACCGCCACGTGGTCGGCGTACCGCGTGTTGGAGCAAGGGCATCCGGTCTTTCGGGAGAAGATGCGTCCCACGATGCACTCGGCCCACGTGTTCGTCCTGGCCGACGGCTACCAGCCGAAGCGATTGAAGCTTCACGAGACGCTTCAGCGAGGCAAGACACTCGTTAAGCGCGTCGATCTGCAACCGCTTCCGCCGGTCGAGTTGACGATCGTCACGCCCGGCGGTTGGCCGGCGTCCGACGCGCGGTTCGAGACGGTCCAGCCGGGCAGGTATCGAAGTCTGGTCAACCGCGGAACGCCGGACGGTCTCGGTTCTCTCAATACGTATCACGGTAAGGCCGCGCCCGCCCTGGGGCGGCTGGTGGATATCGAACAGACGGCCGACCGACGGGGCGTCATCCGTGTGCCCTATCCGGCGTTCGGCCAGTGGGCGATTTACCGCATCGTGCACCCGACCGGCTACGCCGAGTTGCGTGTAAAGGACCTGCCGGAGCCGGACGTGCGCGGCACGCCGATTCAGCAGACCGTCGAGCTCTTGCGTTACACCACGATTCGAGGCGAGTTCCTGCCCGAGGTGGCCGCGAACGAGCATCTGGAAATCTGCCGCCTGCAGCCGAATCGGATGACGGTTGCCGCCGCACACGAGCGTATCGAACTGGACGAACGTCGCCGTTTTGAATTCCCGCAGCGTCTGGCCGGATGGCACTCGATCATCCACCGCATCCAATATACCGACCCCGTGGGACGACGCCTCGGCGAGGCGATCGGGTGCTACGGTCCGTATCGGGTCGGCCCCGGCGAGACGGCCGACTTGACGCTCGGCGGTCAGGGGCGGCCTGTCACCGGACGCGTGGTCGTGCCCGAGGGCGTCGAACCGCCCGGCGGTGCCGAGGCGGCCAAATGGCAGTTCCGGATCTACGTCGAGTCGAGCGAGTCTCCCGGCCGGCCAAGAGCTCCCGCCGGCCTGACCGACGAGAAGGCCCTCGAAACATGGTGGGACGCCTACTGGGAATCGGACGAAGGCCGCCGATACCGGCACTACAAGGGCCGCTACCGCATGACGATCAGCGACGACGAAGGCCGCTTCCGCCTGCCGATGCTGCCGCCCGGCAAGTACCTGCTGCGTGCCACGGCGCTTCCACAGAACCTCCGGCGGCGCACCCATCTACGTGTGGAATTCGAGGTCCCCGAGGGCAACCGCACCGACCCGCTGGACCTCGGCGATCTTGTCCTGCCGGTGGACGAATGACCTGGGTCGCGTGGGAAAGCGGGCTGGCTGCGAGGTGCCGGAAGCTTGCGTCAAGAGGCTACCGGCACTTCCGGTTGATCGCGCGTAACACGCATGGGGGGCAGGTTGCTTCTCCGCTTGTTTTCTGGTATTGTAAGTTTTGAGCTATTGGCCGCGCTGCGCGGAGCAAGATCCGCAAGTCTATTGAGGTAGCGTTCCGTTCTCTGACGAGCGTTCCGGCGTCGGTCTGAGGGTACTTCGTTGCACTTTGCGTGCGATCCTCCGCGACCCGTGCGCCGGTTTTCCCGGGCAGCGTCAGACGAGCGGCACCTAAGCACTCTTCTTCCCGCTTATCGGAGGGACTTTCGATGAAACGAATCGTCGTGTTGTGGCTGGTGATCGCAGTGGTGGCGTCGATCGGCCGTTCGGTTCAGGCGGTTTGGCTGGAGCAAGACATTGGGCGAGCGGGGAACCCGGCGTTTACTCAGATCCTCGAGCACGATCCGGCCTCGGGCACCTTCACCGTCTACGGCGGCGGCGACGACATCTACGGAAACGAAGACGAATTCCACTTCGTCTACGAAGACGTCCCGCTGATCGGCGACGCCGTGATCCAGGCTCGCGTGACCGCGCTGGACGTGACCAACACCTGGTCGAAGGCCGGCGTGATGATCCGCAACGCGTTGACCGACGTCAGCCCGAACGCGGCCGCGGTGATCTCCGGCGATCCGCGGATGTCCTTCCAGTATCGGGCCCTCTCGGGTCTGGGTACGACGCACATCACCACCACCGGACCGCCGGTGGGTGAAAAGCCGTATTGGGTCCGCCTGACCCGATTCGGCGACACCCTGACCGGATACCGCTCGCCGGACGGCGAAAACTGGACCTTGCAGGGCAGCGTCGACATCGAGATGATTGCCCCCTATATCGGCATGGCCGTCACCTCGCACGACAACACCCAGCTTGCCGCGGCAATGTTCGATAACGTGTCGACGGCGCGGGCGGCGACGCAGCACACCTGGACGGGCGGTTCGGGAAGCTGGAACACCAACTCGAAATGGAATCCGGCCGGCGTGCCCGACGAAATGAGCAAGGTGACCGTCAACGCCGGCACGGTGAACGTCACCGACTACGAGGCCGCGTTTGCCCTGGAGATGAATGGTGGAACCGTCGTTCTCGCCGCGGGCAAGAGCCTCGATATCGCCGGCAGACTCCATGCCGACGACGGCACGATCTCGATGGGGGCCGATTCGGAACTCTCCTTCGAGTATGGCGGCGGCACGCTCGGCACGCTGACCTTCACCGACACCGCGGCCGTGTTGCCCAGCGGGTTGCTCGAAGTGCAGAATCTGCGCACCAACGGCAGCGGTGCCCAACTCGTGGTCGAGGGCGGCGGAACGTTGCGAGTCGATTCCCTCACCGTGCGGCCGGATACCGAGCTCCACGTCGACGGCGGCGTGCTGTCGGTCGGTGGGGCGATTCCGCTGGGCGGCTCGACCAAGTCGGTAATGCTCGGCGGCGGGACGATCCAGATCCGAGGATCCAAGGATCCGACACCGGCTCCGGGGCTGCCGACGATACCCGGTCTGCGACTCCACCTCGACGCCGGCGCCATCGCGGGAGTCAACGACGGCGAAACGATCGACCAGTGGGACGACCTCTCCGGAAACAACAACCATGCGACGCTCAGCCGCGGAACGCCCGTCTATCGCACCGACGCTAACGGTGACGGCTACGCGGCCGTAGAGTTCTCGGCCGGCGCCGGTATGTTTACGCCGTTGAGCATCAGCACGCACGACTATTCGGTCTTCATCGTCTTCGACTCGAACCAAGACAGCGGCGTTGCACGCAGGGCAATCAATGGGAACGCCAATTTCCTGATCGGACCGTATGGGGGACCGATCGGTTTCCACATGGGTGGCTGGGCCTACCGAGATTCCGCCTATATGCCGATCGATCAATTGACCGTCGCGGAAGTCAGCAACAGCACCGCGGGCTGGTCGTTTTACGTCGACGGTCTAGAGCGGGCGGCGGGAGGAGGGTCTCGAGGAGGCCCCGGCCGATTGAGTTTCGGGGAGGAGAACGCCTGGAGTGAGCCCCTGTTGGGAGATATTGCCGAGGTCCTCGTTTACAACTCGGCGCTCAGCGAGGCCGACCGCAGCGACGTGCGCTACCACCTCCAGCAGAAGTACGGCACCGGCCCGCTGGGTTCGCTGGATTTGCCTAACACCCATTTCGTGGTGACAGAGGATTCCGGCATCGACGCGGTTACCGACGGAGACGCCGCGTTCGGCACGCTGACGTTGAAGCACGGCATCATTACGACCTCGGGAGTGCCGATGAGCTTTGCCGCCACGGTGCTCGCGCCGGATGCGACGGCGATCGGCGTCGACCCCCGCACCGAGACCGATTTCGGCATCATCGACGGCAGCGGTCCGGCCGGTCCGTTCGTCTTCTCCAAGGGCGGCCCCTTGAACCTAAACGTCGAGGCGGGCTACCTGACCAACATGCAGAACGCCACCATCGACGCCCATGAGGGCACGCTGACGATGGTCGGCAAAGAGGCCTGGGCCGGCTCGACCGAGGGGCAACTCTCCGGCGGCACGCTGAACATCTCCGGTGCGATCATCGGCGTGGGCGACGGCCCGGCCAATCCCCAGGCCTATTACTCGTTCGACGACCAGGGCAACCCCGGCGAGGACTCCGGTCCGATCGGCTATCCCGGCTCGCTCCGCAACGGCGCGGCGTGGACCTTCGACGGCGTGCGTGGCGGCGGGCTGCGGCTCGACGGCGTCAACGACTGGGTCCGGGCCGACATCGACGTCTCGGAGACCGCTTACGCTTCGGCCATGTGGTTTCGGGCCGACGCCGACAACGGCGGCCTGTTCAGCGCCCACACGACCGATCTCAGCGGCGACTGCGACCGCCACCTCTTCCTGACCGGCGGCAACATGTCAACGCGGACCTGGAACAACGAAGTCGTCACGTCGGCCGACCTGGACCTGGCCGACGGCGAGTGGCACCACGTGGCACACACCTACGGCGGCGACCAGGGCGGGCAGAAGCTCTACATCGACGGCGTGCTGGTGGCCCAAGGCAATAAGGCCAATTCCGACTACCATTGGCAAACCAGCATCCATATCGGCTTCTCCAACGACGCGGCGAACGACTTCTTCAGCGGCACGGTCGACGAGGTCTACATCTACGACCGGGCGCTCAGCGCCGCGGATATCGACGCCATCATCGCCACCCGCGCAACGCCCAACATGACCGGCCACAGCCTCACCGCCGTGGCCGACTCGACGTTGAGGGCGTCGACCGCCGGTGCCGTTACCTTTGCAGCCTTGACGATCGAGCCCGACGTGGTGCTGACGACCGAAGGCAGCCCGATCGGCTTCAACACGGTGAGCGTGGCCGGCGACGGCGAGGCGGCCGTGGGTTTCCACTCCGACACCGACACCACCTTGACCGGCATCGACGGCGGCGGACGCGAGTTGATCTTCGAGATCGACGGCTCCGCCCGTACCATTGTCAACCGCGTGGGCACGGGCTTGGAGAACGCGACTTTCGAGCTTTACGGCGGTGAACTCGTGGGGCTAATCGACGCCACCGGCACCACCTTCGGCGAGGCCACGTTGAGCTTCAACGGCGGTGGCCTCATGCTCGGCAGCACGGGCGGCAACCAGACGTTCGACGTGCCGCTGGCCGTCGAAGGCAGCGGCACGTTCGGTGTGGGGGAGGTGCCCGGCGGCGTCAGCGACGCGGAGATCACCTACGGCAGCGCCGCCAACGGCATAACAATAAACAACCAGGGCGTGCTTCAACTCAGAGCCACCGACGGCTACACGCTGGTGGTCGACGGCCCGCTGACCGGCGACGGCGGTATCGACGCGGTGGCGGGCATCGTCGACCTCAACGACGTCGGGGCCAAAGACTACACCGGCGGAACCGGCGCCACCGGCGGCACGTTGAACGTCAACGCGCCGATCGCCAATACCTCGCATATGGACGTCGCAGGCGGCACCGTAGCGCTCAACGCCGCGCTAAGCACGGGCCCGGTTTCGGTCACCACGGGCGGTACCGTCAACGTCAACCCCGGCGGCAGTCTCAACGCCGAGGGGCTGACGATTGGCGGCGGCAGCACGATCCATGTCGGCGTCGGCGGCAGCGTTACCGCAGACACGCTCGCGGCGTCCGGCGGCGGCGTCTACGATACGCAAGTACCTTCGTCCTTCCGTACCGTCACGCTTCGAGGCGGCGGCACCGTGCTGACCAATGGAAACTCGGTCAGGGTGAGCGAGAGCCTGGTGGCCGGCAACTACACGCTGGCCGTCGATCCCGGCGGCGATTTCCGCGTAATGGGCGAGGACCTGGCGGCCGGCTTCGATGCGCTGGCGCTGGGCGGCGACGTGACCTTCAACGGCCCGCGCGCGCCGATCGCCCATTGGACGTTCGACGACGGGGCCGGCGACACGGCGGTCAACTCGGCCGACCCGAGCCTCAACGGCACGCTGATCGGCCTGGGCACTACGTTGCCCGCCTGGTCTACTCGCGGCCAGATCGACGGCGCCGTGATCCTTGACGGCAACGGATACGTCGATCTTCCCGACGGATTTGCCGACTTCTCGGGCGGGATCACGGTCGCGGCCTGGGTCTATCACACGGCCTATCCGAGTTGGGGCCGAATCATCGACTTCGGCAACGGCCCCGCCGTAGACAACATCCTCCTGGCCCATGTCGGCACCACCGGCGACGCCCGCTGGCAGTTCGACAGTACGGCAGGCGGAAGCGAACAGCTCAGCCCCAACGGCGTCTTCCAGCAATGGGACTGGCAACACATCGTGGCCACTTGCGACGACGGCCCCACCGACGGCGCCGTCATGAGGCTCTATCGCGACGGCGAGTTGCTCTTTGAAGAGGGCGCCAAGAGCGTTCCCGCAAATGTCGTGCGAACGAATAACTACATCGGCGACAGCAACTACACTGGCGACGCCTTCTTCCAGGGTTATATCGACGAGATGCTGATCTGGGACCGCGAACTGACCGAACAAGAGGTCATCGCCTTACACGCCGCCGGCGCTGCCGGCGAGCCCGCCCCCGACTTCACCCTGGTCAGCCTCGACGGCACGCTCAGCGGCAGCGGCACGCTGCGGGGTGATCTCACGCTCGGCGGCACGATCGCTCCCGGCAAGCCGGCCGGCGGCGGCTCCGGGTCGATCGGCTTCAGCGGCGACGCCCGCATGACCGAAGAAACGTTGACGATCCTGACCCTGGACGCCGACGGCATGAGCCAATTGGCCAACGCGGGCAACTCCGACTTCAAGCTGCAAGGCGAGTTGCAGTACCGCGTCGAGGGCATCGACGCGGCCGACGAGGGCAAGGACGTCAGCGTGACGATCGTCACCGCCCTCTCCGAAGGCGTGATCCAGGGTACCTTCGACGTCGTGCCGCCGGGCAGCACGGCCACTCCGGCACATATCGAAGCGGGCGTGTTCCACAAGGGCCTAACCTACCACGACGCCTTCCCTCCGACCACGCCGCCGAGCTACTTCAGCATCGAGACCACGCTCCGCGTCGCCCAAGGCGGCGACGCCAACGGCGACGGGCGCGTCGACGGTCAGGATATCACGAACCTGATCACCAACTTCAGCCGGCCAGGCGACCCGGCCGACCGCAATTGGCTCAAGAGCGACACGGCCGGCGGTATCTTCGGCCGCGGCGATGGCAATGTCGACGGCCAAGACATCACCGACCTGATCTCGAACTTTACCGGCGACCCCGGCCCGGCTACCGACGGCACGGCCGCCGCCGAGTACAACCCGGCCACCGGCGAGTTCCGCATCTTCGCCGACGGCGTGATGAGTTGGAGCCTGATCAGCGATGGCGATTTCACCGACGCCGGCCTGGCGGCATTGAGCGACGTGCTGCCGTTGGGCGATGCGTCGAACCTGGCGTCGCTGAACGAAAACACCGTCGGCGAAGGCGGCTTTGGCGGCACGATGAGCTACGCCGACGTGGCCCTCGGTGCGATCGTGCCCGCCGGCACCAACCCCAGCCGCCTCACGCTCCAGTACGTCACCGGCTTCGGCGCCGACCCGCAGATCGGCCCGATCAACGTCGTGCCTGAACCCGGCACGCTGGCGATGCTGCTGGCCGCCGCCCTCGGTGCGATACTCGTTTGGCGGCGGCGAAAGCGAGTCCCGTAACACCGCGGCGCGATTCATCCGGCAAGAGTCTCACGTGTTTCTTCGGACGGGCGGAGGTCGAAGTGCCTTACAGAAGGCGATACGACTCGAAACGTGCGGCGCTGTCGCGGCGGCAATGTCTCGCCTCGCTGCTGGCCGGGTGTTCGCTGCCGGCGTGGGTTCAAGCCGCCAAGTCGGAGGCGCAAGCTGAGGTCTCCTGGTTGGCCGACGTGCAACGGCCGCCCGCGCAACTGCCCAAGGCTGCCCCGCAACTGAGCGATTTGTTGGTCGACGACGACGGCCGTCCGATCAAGTCGCTCGACGCCTGGACCCGTCAACGAGAGCGCATCCGCCGCCGGTGGCTCGAGTTTCTCGGTCCCTTGCCGACGCAACAACGAAAGCCGCCGCGTCTGGAAGTGCTGGCGGAGGATCGCCCCGCCGGGCAAGGCGATGCCAGGCAAGGTGACGCCGGCGTCGTTCGCCAGTTGGTTCGCTACGAGGTCGAGCCGGGGCTGCCGGTCGAAGCCTACCTGCTGAAGCCGACGCGCCCGCGCCCGTCATGTCCCGGCGTCGTCGCGTTGCACTCGACGGTCGCACACACGATCCGTCAGCCGGCGGGAGTCGAAGGGCGGCCCGAGAAGGCCTTCGGCCTGAAGATGGCGCGTCGCAGCTACGTGGCCTTCTGCCCGCGCTGCTTTCTCTGGTCCAACGACCCGTCCATCGGCTATCAAGAGCACGTTGCACGCTTCCGTGCCCGTCACCCCAACTCCAAGGGCATGGCCAAAATGCTCTACGACGCGATGGTCGCCGTCGACGTGCTGGCCTCGCTGCCGGAGGTCGATTCTGGTCGCATCGGCGCGGTGGGACATTCGCTCGGTGCCAAGGAGGTGCTCTATCTGGCCGCCTTCGACGAGCGGATCCGCGTGGCCGTCAGCAGCGAAGGGGGCATCGGCACGCGGTTTTCAAACTGGGACGCCCCGTGGTATCTCGGCGAGGCCATTCGCCGCGATACGTTCACCCGCGAGCACCACGAACTGCTCGCCCTGGCCGCGCCGCGTCCCTTCCTGCTTCTCGGCGGCAATTCGGCCGACGGAGAGCGAAGCTGGCCGTTCATCGAAGCCACGCTGCCCGTCTATCGGCTGTATGGCGGAACGCCTCGCGTTGGGCTGTTCAATCACGGAAAGGGTCACAGCGTTCCGCCCGAAGCAGAGCGACGGATCGATCGGTGGTTCGATGCCTACATAGGAACATAAAGCCGCGACCGGTGGTCGCGCCCGTCGATCGGCGTTATGCGACGCCAACC
>CAYYNP010000100.1:0-22251 GCA_964472545.1 uncultured Planctomycetaceae bacterium
GACACCTCACTCTTGGCGGAATGGAAGAAGGCTGCACGACACCTGACACACGTTGAGATGGAGGCCGGCGGCGTCTATCAGGCCTGCCGTCACGGCTCCTCTCCCGAAATTCCGCTACTCTGCCTGCGTGGGATCAGTGACATCGTGGGCTTCAAGCGGAATCCAGAGTGGACGCAGTTTGCGTGCGACTCAGCCGCTTCATTGCTCCATGCAATGATCTCGACACTGCCGATGGAGATGTTCCACGATGAAGTAGAGACCGGCTTGCCACCAGCGGGCAAGAAACAGGAAGTGGATCTGGCTGGAGAGTCAGAACCGGAGACGCCAACGCTTGATACGATCGCTAATGCATTCGAGAAGTCATCGTTACCGCTGCTGTGCCGTATTGTTGATCCCAAGGATCGTATTCCGCGAGCGGAACAGAACAAGCTCGAACAATTCCTCTCGGGCGATGATTCGCGAGTCTTGTGTGTCCTCGGTGGTCCCGGCAGTGGGAAGACTGCACTTCTGGCGCTAGTTGCGCAAGAGTCCATCGACGCCGGAATCGTGACGTTCGGAATCAAGGCTGACATCCTACCATCTGACGAGCCTCTGAAAGACTGGGGCCAACGAGCGACAGGCCTTCCAGTAACGCCCAGAGACGCCGTCAAGGCCGTGGCATCTCGATCACGAGTTCTTGTGATTGTCGACCAACTTGACGCGCTTGCCAGCACCGTCGACCTGAGTTCGGATCGGCTCAATGCCGTGATCGAGTTCATCGAACAGTGTTCATCACTGCCTCGAGTATCTGTGATCTGTTCGTGCCGGCCGTTCGACTATTCACACGACGCGCGCTTTGACTCTCTTCACGCGGAGTCTATCGAACTGGAGTTACCTTCGTGGGATGACGTCGCTCATCAACTGGAGAAGAACGGAGTACAAGACACCGCGACTTGGCCAGCGGAGTTCCGCGAAATGCTTCGGACTCCCCAGCATCTTCAGGTCTACTTGAATCGGTTTCGTGCCACGGGAAATGCAGATTCCTTTGGCTCGTATCACCTAATGCTCGATGATCTGTGGGCCCAGAGCGTAGTGAGCCCGGCAGAACGCGATCTGCTATATCGACTGACCGAGTACCTCATTGACAAGGAGACCCTGTGGGCTCCTCTCGTGCAATTCGAGGAAGACCAAGATGTCCTTCGGTTACTCGAATCAAAGCACGTCCTGCAATCCGAGGATCGTAGGATCGGATTCCGACACCAGACACTCTTGGAGCACACAAAAGCTCGTCTCTTCACGAAGCAGAATACGTCACTCTGTAGTCATGTGCTGGAGCGGCAGGATGCGATCTTCGTTCGGCCCACCGTTTGGGCCGTACTGCGATATCTTCGAGATGCGGATCCCGAAAAGTACCGTGTTGAGATTGAAGGGCTGTTTGACGCTGCACTGCGCTTGCACATGCGCTATCTCTTGATCGAACTTCTCGGAGAAACTTCCAATCCGGAAGAGTACGAGATTGCGATCCTTGCGAAGCAGCTGCACAATGAAGAGGACCGGTTGCGTGTTCTGATCGCTATTCGAGGAAGCGCTGCCTGGTTCCGGGCGCTGAGGACATCGCATCTTCCGATGGTCATGCGGGGCCCCACCGAGCAACAGTGGCCGATGATTGGGGTCATCGCGGGCGCGTGGAATTTCGATCGAGAGGCGTGCCTCCGGCTGATCGAGGGGCATTGGCTTTCGGATCGTGAGAAGGATGAGTTTACGTGGCGCGCCATGAGGGGAATTGGGCAGTGGGACGAGCGAACAGTTGAGATTGTCTGTACGCTCATTCGTCGCGCTGACACCGATGGTGACAGAATCTCCTGGGCGGAGCATCTTGTCTCACTGATCTCCGCTGACCAACCGACGCTGGCCCCGAGCGTCTTCATGGAGACCGTTTCGCGACTCGCTTCACTTGCTGATGAAGATGCCGACCGGGCTTCGGGCCGAGTCGACAGCCCGCTCGAGTCGACCACGTCTTGGTATGACTTACCTGCGATCGCCGAGGCAGCCCCGACGGAGTTCTTTCGTGCCGGATGGCAGTGGTTTGTCCAAATCTGCGAGAAGTACCACTCTACATCTAGCTCAACGGTCCTGTACGAATACGGCGGTTCGTGTCGGGCGTTGGATGATACAGCGAGAAGGGGTGAAACCCCCGTATTGGCGGCTTTCTTCGCGGCCATTGATGCTGTGGCTGGGAGAACTCCAAACGAGTTTGTGGAGATCACACGGCTATCCTGGGCATCCGAGAGCGCAGTTGTCCATGCGCTGCTTGCGCGCGGTCTGTGTCTGGTGGCGAGCAAACATCCTCGCATCGCACTTGAGTATCTCAACGGGGATCGCCGACGTTTTCAAGTGGGAACCTGCGAGAGCCACTCGCAGTCAGCGTCGAAGGAACTGATTGGCGCGCTCGCCCCGCGGCTCAATGCAAACGAGCGCAGGCAACTTGAGGAAGTGATTCTCTCCTCGTCAGTGTTTCGCGACGAAGTGGAATTGACGCAGGAACATGAGAAATGGAATCGCGAGGCACGGCTCCGACTGCTCGCTGCGATCCCACCCGACTTACTCTCTCGGCAAGCGTCCAGAATGGTGGAAACGGAGAAGAAGGCACTTCCCGGGTGGAATCGAGAAGTGCGCGGTCCGCGTAGCGGTTTTGTTCGGCGGTTGCCGCCGATGTCCAAAGAAGAAATGCTCACTGCCGCAAACGAGGACGTTGTCAGCGCAATCAGTGCAAGCAAGGGGCAGAAACGAACCAGTTCGCGGTGGATCGAAGTTGAAGGCGGCTGGGAAGAGCCGGGCGGGCCTCAGGCAGCCGGACGTGAGCTCGCTGAATTGGCGAAGGAGCATCCACATAGGTCCATTGAACTCATCAAGGCGCTTCTTGCCGAAGCCCATGAGGACGCCGCGTCAGAGGCGATTCGCGGTCTCTCCGAAACGAGTCTCACCGATGATGACGTGTTCACGTTCGTTCGCGAAGTTGCCGCGCTGAATTCGAAATCCGAAGAGTTGCGGTCGACCATCGGTCACCTGCTGTACGATCGGTGTCGAGAGGGGGGTGGCCTTTCCGACGACCTCTGTGACGTGGTTCGGGTGTGGTTGTCAGAACCATGGGACTCGAGCTTCGGAGTGTTCGCGGCGACCCGTCCAGAACAGCCGGAAGACATGCCTGCATCGGTTGAGTCAGTCTTATGGACGGGCAGCCGAGGGCTGCTGGACACGGACCGCTCGTTTTGGCCGTTGCTTGCGATCACGAACGGCTATCTCATGCGCTTACCGCCAGCAACAGGGCTGTGGCTTGATGCTGTGGAAAAGCAGTTGCCGACCGACATCGCTGAGCGAACCTGGGCTGCCTACTGCTCGCAACTTCGGTGGCTTCGCCTGAAAGGCTGTGACCGCGAACGCGGTAGTAGGATTATTGCCGAGCTCTTCACGAGGTATCCGGGATTACGGCAGCGAAAGGAGGCCGTTCGCCTGGTCGCCCACGTTGGCGACCTACTTCCCGCATCGTTCCTGATGGAGTTCCTCGATTCACTTCGTGCCGCCAAGTCGTATACGCCTCGGCAAGCATACGGCGAGCTGTTGACGTTGATCGCATTTCGCGACGGTGGTGACGGTTGGGCAGCCGAGAGACTATCCAGCGAAACGGCGGCAGCCGGCAATGTCGACACATTCCAAGAACCGATTGCTGTTGGTATGGCGTTTGCGGCGGGGCAACTGTGGGACGAGTCGCACGTACGGGCGGAGGCTTCACGTGTCTTGTGTCGCTTGATCCCGAACGCGACTGAGCGAGTCAGTCAAGCGATAGCAACAGTTTTCTGGGCACGGGAAGATCTCGCGGCCGATGAAGCAACCGAGTCACTCTTGCAGGCATTTGCCGAGCATCCGCAGAGCCTGCCGAGAATGGGCGTTTCCGACTTGGTCGAACATCTCATGGCGCTGTTGCCACACAGGCGAGTTCTGGTCTTGAGCGTTTGCAGAGCGATTCTGAAAGCCGGCCGTCAAGAAACCGGCCTGTTCGAGATCGGCTCGCAATTGCGAAAGATCGCGATGACACTCCAGCGGTTCTCTGACACGCGAAACGACGGCCTATCGCTCCTCGAAGACCTCCTTCGCCTTGGTCTCGACGATGCCTTCAGAGTTCTACGTGATATCGACATTCGGCCAAGCGCCACGCAGGAGCACGCGCCGCGACTACGCCGTCGGCGGCGAAGGCGCTGAAAGGTGGACATCGTTCAACGTCCTGCCGAGTTGTAGTTCGCCTATTCAGCCGCCCTCTCAAATCCCCCCATCACGTTCTTCAGCCAACTCATCGTCGGCACCGGCAGCGGGTCGAAGCCGTTGAGCAGGGCCAGATACGTGGTCATGTGGGCGTTGAAGTAGGTGGCGAAGAGTGCGCGTTGGTACGGGGTGTCGCCTTCGGCGTGGAGTGTGACGGTCTTGGCGTTGGCTTTCATTACTAGCTCGACCGTCTTGTCTAGCCGCAGGCGGATTCTGGGCTGTTCGTCGGCGGAGCGGATGAGGTAGTAGACCCAGCGGTCGTCGTCGAGGCCGGCGGCGGCCGATTCGGTGCCGGCGCGGATCGACTCGACCAGATTGTGGAGGAACTCGGGGGCGTCGTAGAAGGCGGCGTTGAGCTTGGAGCGCTCGTGGATCTGGGTCCGCACCTCGTGGCCGATCGCCCGGAGGTTGCGGTCGGTGAGTACGAAGGGCACCGTTTTTTTCCAGAGATCGAGCGACGGGAGCGGCTCGTCGCCCGCGTAGGGGATGCCGTAGAGCAGGAAGAAGGCCGTTTGCTTGGCGGGATTGTCTCGGAAGGGGACGTCGGGGCCGAAGCGTGCCCGCCATCCGGTCAGCAGGGTTTTGACGGCCGGATATTCGAGATCGGCATCGCTCAGCCCACCGCCGGAGCCGGGCTTCAGGCCGAGGCCGGCCAGGAACGTGAGCGACGCGGTCAGTTGCAGGCAGACGCTTTCGCGCGGCTGTAGCACGTAGGCCGGGTTGTTTTCGTCCGCGGGGAGTTGCATCAGCGGGAGCCCGGCGGCGTGGGCGATCTCGCGCAGTTCGCCGCCGGTGGCCAACGCGACCTTCAGCGGCGTCTTGTCTCGGACCGTGTTGTAGCAGTGGATCGTCTCCTCGGTGTTTCCGGAGAAACTGCTGAAGATGGCCAGCGTCTGCTCGTCGACGTGGTCGGCGTTGGGTTCGTCGGCGTGGACGACGTCGATCTCGACGCTCGATTTCCGCGCGTTGCCGATGATCTCCGCCGTAATGTCGTGTGGCGCGCCGGACCCTCCGAGGCCGAAGATCTTGACTTTGGTGATCGTCTTGTCTGCGTGCTTAGCCCGAAAGTCCTGAACCGCCCTCAACGCCTGCTGCCGCATGCAGTCGACGTGGTCCGGCCAGTGGGCGAGCCGCCGCAGCATGCCGGTATGGTCGATCAACTTCACGAAACGCTCGTCGTCGAGCAGGCCGTCGGGCCCGGCAATTGCCAACACGGCCTGGACGGCCGCCTGTTCTACCGACGCGGCGGCGGCAACCCCGGCGTATTGCTCGGCCTGGTCGGCATGAAATCCGCCGGACGGCTCCGAATAGGCGATTTCGGCCTGCTGCCGGATCGTTTCGGCCAGTCGTTCGAGGATCCGATCCTCGTTTGGCCGATCGGCAACCAGTGCGGCGATCGCCGCGCGCCGCATCTCGGGCGGGCCTTCGACGAGGGTTTGCAGCGGGTCCGGCATGTCTCGATGCACTTTCAAGAGTGAGGCAACTGGGCATGGTAGGCAAAGCGCCGAGTATCGTCGATACGCCGCCGACGGTCAACTCGAACGCCGCCGGCCGTTCGCCCCGCCCCCCTTTCCCAGACGGGGCCGCTTGGCTATGCTAACGCGGAAATCACGTGCTAGACAAGGACTCCGACATGGCCGATCTCAATAAGCTCCCCGAGTGGCAAGCACTCGAGGAACATCACGAAGCGATTGCCGCGACCCACTTGCGGCAGCTCTTTTGCGACGACGACAAGATGCACCGGGGGGCCGGCGGGCGGGCCGGACGCATGAGAGCCGAGGGCTGTGGGCTGCGGTTGGACTACTCGAAGAACCGGGCCACCGCGGAGACGATGGAGTTGCTCTTTGCGCTGGCCGAAGCTCGAGGCGTGAAGGACGCCGCCGCACGGATGTTCTCCGGAGCGAAGATCAACGTCACCGAAGACCGCGCAGTGTTGCATACGGCTTTGCGCGATCGCTCCGGCAGGCCGCTGCTGCTGGATCGGGAAGGCCTGGATCCGCAGGACGTCGCCGCAGACGTTCAGGACGTCTTGGGGAGAATGGCACACTTTGCCGATCGGGTCCGCGATGGGCTCTGGCAGGGCCACACCGGCAAGCGGATTCGCAACGTGGTCAACGTCGGCATCGGCGGCTCCGACCTGGGCCCCGTGATGGCCTACGAGGCGTTGAAGCCGTACAGTGCTCGCCACTTGACGGTCCGCTTTGTCTCCAATGTCGACGGTACCCACTTGGCCGAAGCCATCCGCGACCTTGATCCGGCCGAGACGCTCTTCGTGGTTGCCAGCAAGACCTTCACTACGCAAGAGACCATGACCAATGCCGGATCGGCCCGAGCATGGTTGCTGGCGGCCTTGCAGGACGAAGCGGCCGTGGCCAAGCACTTCGTGGCCCTCTCGACGAACGCCGAGGGCGTGGCCGCGTTCGGCATCGACGCCGAGCGGAACATGTTCGAGTTTTGGGATTTCGTCGGCGGGCGATACAGCCTTCCGTCGGCCATCGGGCTGCCGCTGATGATCGCCGTCGGGCCGAAGAACTTCGGCCGCATGCTCGACGGCATGCACGCAATGGACCGCCACTTCCGCGAAACGCCCCCGCAGGAGAACCTGCCGGTGATTCTGGGCCTTCTAGGCATCTGGTACAACAACTTCTTCGGCGCCGAGACCCACGCCATCCTGCCCTACGATCAGTACCTTAGCCGCTTTGCCGCCTACTTCCAGCAGGGCGACATGGAGTCGAACGGCAAATCGATCACGCTCGACGGCGATCCGGTCTCCTGGCAGACCGGACCGATCATCTGGGGCGAGCCGGGCACCAACGGCCAGCACGCCTTCTACCAGCTTCTACACCAGGGCACCAGGCTGATCCCCGCCGATTTCATCGGCTTCGCCCGCAGCCACAATCCGCTGGGCGATCATCACGACAAGTTGATGGCCAACTTCTTTGCGCAGACCGAGGCGCTGGCCTTCGGCAAGACGCGACAGCAGGTCGTGGCGGAAGGCACCCCGCCGGAACTCGTGCCGCACAAGGTCTTCGAGGGCAACCGGCCGACCAACACGATCGTCGCCGAGAAACTCACGCCGGAGACGCTCGGCAGCCTGATCGCGTTGTACGAACACAAGATCTTCGTGCAAGGCGTGATCTGGGGCGTCAACAGCTTCGACCAGTGGGGCGTTGAGTTGGGCAAAGTGCTGGCCAAGCGGATCCTGCCCAAGTTGCAAGCCGAGCAGACGCCCGAGTTGGAGCACGACTCATCGACCAACGCGTTGATCGAGTGGTTTCGTGAGCGCAGGGCGTAGCCTCGTTGCACACTGCCGCCGTCGTGTAGTAGAATGCGTTCCGTCGTCACTACGGCGCTCGGCAAAGGGCGATGGCGCCCCGCCATTGCGTCCGACTTGAACGTCGCCGTATCTACTCCAGGGAGCCCGTGATGAGCAAGAACCGTCGAACGACGTGGCTGGTTGCGGCCGTCTTACTTTCGTTTACTACGCCGGCCGCAGCCCAAGAGAAAGATCGAAGCTGGCAGTTCGTGCTCGACGGCCTCTTCGTCGGCGGCACCAAGCCGCTCTATCTCTACGCCCGAGAGCAAGACGGTAAGTGGATCGCCGTGGTCGGCAGTTCGCGGGATCCCGACCGCCAGGGCAAGAAGACCTACAACCGAAGCTGGTACTACGGCGATCTGTCCAACGTGCCCTTGAAGGACGGCCGGATGAAAGGGCGTTTCACATTGCACGTGACGCCCGACTTGTGGGTGCCGCGCGATCACCGCGGCTACACGATCGACTTCGAGATCGACGCGGCTCTGAAGGGTACCGATCGATGCGACGGCAGTTGGAAGCTCGTTTCGATCAACAGCCAAGACGAGTCGACCAAGGGATTCGGCCGCGGCGGCAAGGTCACCGGCACGTCGAAGCCGCCCGACACGCCCGAGTTGCCCGAGCCGGTCACCTTCGAGTGCAGGATGCAGGGAGCACTCGTCGGGGGCGATCCGGCCTACGGCGGCCGCTGCATGGTGCTCTGGCTGGGATTGGAAGACGGCAAGCTGACCTCCACGATCCACGGATCGCTGAGTCAGAAGTGGCAGACTTTCGGCCGCACGCCGTTCTCCTTCAGGGGCAACATGGCCAGCGCCGATTACGATCGTTTGACCGCCCATATTACCGTGCCCGCCAAAACACTCGACATGGAGCCCTGCCGCTATGTATTCGATATCGACGGTCGGCGGATGGACGAGGTGCTGGTGGGGACCTACAAGCTGACGGTCGAGATCGACGGCAAGCCGGACGTATCGATCGACGGCAGCTTCGACGGCGGCTGGTCCGAAGGCGTCACGCATCTGACCTCCGACGACCGGCCGTGGCACGCGGCGGTCAAGGGCTTCGAGCCGCCGGCTCCCGGCGAGCACCCGCGGCTCTTGTTCCGCCGCAGCGATCTGCCGGCGCTGCGCCAAAAGGCACAAACGCCGGAAGGCCAGGCGATCATCAAGCGACTGCGTTATCTGCTCGACGGCGGCGACGGCCAGACGATGACCGGTGTCTTCAGCAAGGCAAGCCACGCTTACATGGGCGGCGGATACAGCAACTCCGTGCTCAACGCGCCGGGCGTCTACACGATTAGCCACGCCGCCGGATACGGCCTGCTGTATCAACTCACCGGCGAAAAGAAGTACGCCGCTTTCGGCCGGCAGTGTTTTGAACGGGCGTTGGCCGGCACACGCGACCGCGACGACCGCTATAGCTTCCGCGCTCCCGGCGGAGCGCTGCGGGCCGGTCCGTCGCTAGGCTGGTACGCCGTGGGATACGATCTCTGCTACGACGGCTGGGACAAGGCCACGCGGGAGAAGTTCGGCCGCGCGATCGCCGAGTATGAGGCAGGCTACAAAGACAAAACCATCGATCTCGAGGCGCTGGTCCGCGGGACCATGCCGCCGGGAAGCAATCACTTCGGCATGCAGATTGGCGGAGTCTCGCTCGCGCTGCTGGCCGTCTCGGGCGAGAAGTTCGTCGACCAGGCACGGATCGACACGCTGCTGAGCATCGCCGAGCAGAGCATGATCCGCAACGTCTCCGAAGGTTTTGGCGACGGCGGCTTCTTCGCCGAGGGCGACGGGACCGGCTCGATGGCCTCGCACATTGCGTATCTCAGTGCCGTGCAAGCCTGGAAAAACGCCAAGGGCCTCGATTTCGTCAACGTCGAGCGGCCCAACGTGCGGATGACGGCACTGAAGTGGATCTATCAAACCGTGGTTCGCGACGGCAAGCCCGATTTCTGGCCCATCCGCGGCAGCTACGGACACAACGTCTGGTCGCGCGAGGGGCTCAGCGGCGGCGGGTATTTTGCCATCGGGCTGGCCGGTGTGACCGATCGGCAGCGGGCGGCCATGAAGGGGTACTACAACCGCTTCCTGGGCGAGCCGGACGCTGCCGCCGGCAAACCGTACGACACGGTCAGCCGATATCCGCACGTCGCCGTCTGTGCGCTGGTCAACTGGCCGCTCGACGCGGCGCCAAAAGGCCCCGGCGACGTGCTGCCGTTGTGCTATCGCGATTCCCACTGCGGCTTCTACGCCTGGCGCAATCGCTGGCACGACGGCAACGACACCGTGATCACCCTGCTCTCCAACCGCACCGAAGGCTACATGGGGGCCAAGCCGGACCGGGCGCTCTGCCTGAACACCATCGGCCGCCACGAGCGATGGGGCACCGTCAAGGACGGGCCGACCAAGTACTGGCAGACGTCGCCCCGCGGCCAATCGAGTTCACTCACGCTTTCCGACGGCACCTGCTTCGCCGTCGACTTCACCGGCGCCAGCGGGGCCGACGTGATGCTGGTCACCACCGGCAAGGCGGAAGGACAGTCCGTCAAGCTCGGCGGCCGCACGCTCACCTTCTACTTCCCCACAAAGGAAGACGCCCCGAAAGTGCAGATCAAGGGTAACGCGGCCGTGATTGGCCGACAGCGTGTAACGCTCGACGACGGCCACCTCGTGCTGGGCGTTGCCGGCAAGTAGGCGGGGTGGCATGCCCACGCTTGCGTGGGCATGAGAGTGGTTTCCTCGCACGTTTCAAACATGCCCACGCAAGCGTGGGCATGCCACCCGGTGCTCTTCCCCAGCCACTCCGTCGTCTTCACCCGCGCGGATACTGCCGGCAATACTCGTATAGTGCCATTGCCGCCGCGGTGGCTGCGTTGTGGCTGTAGGGCAGGCCGTAGACGGGGATCTCGACCACGTGATCCAGCAGCCGCAAGGAATCCTCGGCGATGCCCAGCCGTTCGTTGCCGATTACCAACACGGTCTTCCGCGGGAAGGCGAACTCGAACAGCGACTGCGAATCGTTCGTCTGCTCTAAGCCGACTGCCGTGAAGCCTTCGCTGCGCAACTTCTTCAACACCGGCGGCAGTGTGCGACGGACTTCAATCGCGAGCGACTCACCCGTCTCCCGGGTGATCCCTTCGACGACCTTCGCGTTGCCGCAGCAGATCACCCGCCGCACGCCGCAACAACCGGCGGTGCGCACGATCCGCGAGAGGTTCACGTTGCTGCGCATCGGCGGACAAGCCACGACCAACTCCCGCGGCCGGTCCAACTCCGCTGGTGGTTTGTGTCGTTGTTGGACGTATTCAGGCATGGCGATACGATAGCCGGCCGTCTGCGAAGCGACAAGAATCACCAGCAGCACCCCACGTTAAGGGGGGGTCGCGTTGCCGGACCGTTTCGCCCACGCTGCGTCGAGGCGACGTGTCCGAAGCCTTGATGATCTGCCGGCCAGAAAGTGGGGTCGCCGGAAGACGCCGCAGAATACTGCGGTCTGGGGCGGCCTGCATGGCGTAACATATTGTGCTAATGAATGTTAGGACTCCCATAAAATGGTGGGGCTTCGTGCACGAAACACGTTGATCAGCTACATTCGCACGATCGGGGTTTGACTCTGGCCCGAGAAAGAAGACAATTCCAAGAATCCCGAATATCAAATCTTGGGGCCCTTCATTGTAGTCGTCTCGCTCCGCGAGACGTCACAGCATCTCGCCGAAGCGAGATGACTACTATTATAGGGACCATCTCGCGGAGCGAGATGACTACCATAGGGACCATCTCGCGGAGCGAGATGACTACCATAGGGACCATCTCGCCGGAGCGAGATGACTACCATACGGACCATCTCGCCGGAGCGAGATGACTACCATAGGGACCATCTCGCCGAAGCGAGATGACTACCATAGGGACCATCTCGCGGAGCGAGATGCCTACCGAAAGAACCCGATGTGCATGGAAACGACGACCACCGAACAGATCGCCGAGAGCCTCTGCCAGCTTATCGGCCGCACGCCGCTGGTGCGGCTGAGCCGTTTCGGTAAGGACCTGCCCGGCGAAATCGTCGGCAAGCTGGAACTCCGTAATCCGTTGGCCAGTGTGAAGGATCGGATCGGGCTGGCGATGATCGAACAAGCGGAGCGGGACGGCCTACTCGAGCCGGGCGGCACGATCATCGAACCGACGTCCGGCAATACGGGCATCGCCCTGGCGTGGGTGGCGCGGGTGAGGGACTATCGGTTGATTCTGACGATGCCGGACACCATGAGCGCGGAGCGGCGGAGAATCCTGACCATTCTCGGGGCCGAAGTGGTGCTGACTCCCGGCAAGGCGGGGATGCAAGGGGCCGTCGAGGCTGCCCAACGATTGCAGCGGGAGATTCCCGGCTCGTTTATCCCGCATCAGTTCGACAACCCGGCCAACACGGCCGTCCATCGGCGGACGACCGGCCCGGAGATCTGGCAAGATGCGGCTGGGAAGGTCGACTTCCTGGTGGCCGGCGTGGGCACCGGCGGGACAATCTCCGGTACGGGAAGCTATCTCAAGGAGCAGAATCCGGACCTGCGAGTCATCGCCGTGGAGCCGGCCGATTCGCCCGTGCTCTCCGGCGGGCCGCCGGGGCCGCATCTGATCCAGGGTATTGGCGCGGGGTTCGTGCCGGGCATCTACGACGCGGACGTGGTCGACGAGGTGATATGTGTTGCCAACGACGACGCGATCGCCACGGCGAAGCAACTTGCGCAGACCGAGGGCATGCTGGCCGGCATCTCCAGCGGCGCCAACGTTTTCGCCGCGCGGCAGATCGCCTCCCAGAGGGCCAACGCGGGGAAGCGCGTGGTGACGTTCATCTGCGATACGGGCGAACGTTACCTGAGTACGGGGTTTCTCTGATGCGAGCGGCAATCGTCCGGCCGTTGCCGGTACGACGCGTTTAGCCGCCGGCACGGCGGCGCAACGATGAATCGCGCCACGGGATCAACGCCGCCGTGCCGGCGGCGGCTAAACGAAGAGGAACGTGCCGGCGGAAGGTACCCGAGCGCAATAACCGACTGAATCACAAAGGAGCCGCGGCATGCAACGCCGCATTACGAATCTTCGACGTAGCGACGACGAGGTCGTTAAGGAAGGCGGCCTGCTGCTGGACTTCGACGAGATCGCCCGCCACGGCAAGATGACGCTCGAGGAGTCGAAGGTCGCCAAGGCCTACGGCATCTACGCCACGCGCCATCCGAACTTCCTGATGGCGCGCGTCGTCGTGCCCGGCGGCGTGTTGACCACCTCACAGGTCCGCGGGTTGGCCAAGATTATCGAGGCCTACGCGCAGGGACGCATCTGCCTGACGACGCGTCAGGCGGTGCAGTTGCACTTCCTCCGCCTGGGCGACGTGGCCCCGATGATGCGCGAGCTGGCCAAGTACGGCCTGACCACGTTTCACGGCTGCGGCGACAACTTGCGCAACACGGCCGCCTGCCCGCGGGCGTCGGTCTGTCCACACCGGCGTTTCGACGTGCTGTTGGACGCCCACGAGATGGCCGAACGGATCAACGCCTGCCGCGATCTGGATAATCTGCCGCGGAAGTTCAAGGTCAGCTTCTCCGGCTGTTCGGCCGATTGCGGCCAGCCGTGGATCAACTGTATGGGCGCGATCGCGATCGTGCGCGAGCGGCCCGACGGCAGCCACGAGACGGGTTACCGCGTTACGCTTGGCGGTGGCATGGGCTGGCGGCCTTGGCGGGGCGAGTTGCTCTACGGTTTCGTGCCGAGAGAGAAGATCACCCCGGTGTGCCGGGCCGTGGCCGGGTTGTTCCGCGATCACGGCGACCGCTTCGACCGCACCATGGCGCGACTGAAGGTCACGCTGGAACGGCTGGGGATCGACGAATGCCGCCGGATCGTCGATGCGTTTCTCGATGCCGAGGTGGTCGATCGCGGCGGCTTCGAGCCGGAGTTCGTCGAGGACTGCGGTCCGGAGATTCCTGCCCGGCCGCTGTCCCAAGTGCAACCGACTGGGGACGACGGCCTGGCAATCGCCGAGATCATGGTGCCCAAGGGCGAGATCGATTTCCATTCGCTCAAGCGCGTGGCAGAGTTGAGCGAGCGCTACGGCGACAAGTACGTCTACACCACCAACCGCCAGAATCTCGAGTTGCACGGCGTCGATCCGCAGAAGCTGCCCGCATTGCAGGCCGAGATCGACAAATTGCCGGTTTCTTCCGGAGCGTTTTTCGGGCTCGACGATATCGTGACCTGTGTGGGCACCACGTACTGTCCGCTGGCCGTTTCGCAAACCCGTCAGATGCACGATCTGCTGGAAAGTGTCGTGCGGCGGGAGAAGTACGACGCGATCCGCACAGCGGCCGTGATCAACATTACGGGATGCCCCAATTCCTGTTCGCCGTACTACATCGCCGATATCGGGCTGCGGGGCATGCGGATTCGCGAAGGCCAAGGCTCCGTCGAGGGTTATCAGATCCGGCTCGGCGGCACGCAGGAGCATTTCGGCCACGTGCTTGGCGAGTTCAAGACGGAAGACTGCCCGCGGGTGGTGGAGGCCGTGTTGGAGACGTTTATTGCACGTCGCCGCGGCGAGGAAAGCCTAGCCGACGCGGTCTGGGCCGAGGGGTACGGCAACCCCGAACCGGCCGGCATGGGGCCGTATCGCGAGGCGGTTGAGTCGTTGGGAATCCGCTACGATTTTGCCCCGAAGCCGGCCGAATTCTCCGTACACACCGGCAGCGGCCACACGCCGCTCGACCTGAAGACGATTGCCCGCGATATCCCCTGTCAGGCGGCATGTCCGGCCGGCACGAACGTGCCGGAGTACATCCGTCAACTTGTGCTGAAGGACCCGGACGCTTCGTACCGCATCAACCAGGAACACAATGCCTTTCCGGGCGTGCTGGGTCGAATTTGCACGCGGCCGTGCGAGCCGGCCTGTCGCCATCAATGGACCAACACCAACGGGCCGGTGACGATCTGCCATCTAAAACGGGCGGCGGCCGACAACAAATCGGGGCCTGCGGCTCCGTTGCCGCCGTGGTTCGACGAGCCAACCGGCAAACGAATCGCGGTGATCGGCGGCGGGCCCGCCGGATTGGTGGCCGCTCGGGAATTGACGCGATTGGGACACGCGGTCGAGCTATTCGAGCGCGAGCCGGTCCTCGGCGGTCAGATGGCGTGGGGCATTCCGGAGTTTCGGCTGCCGCGCGACGTGGTGCAGGAAGAAGTGCAGGCGATCGTCGACGGTGGCGGGGAGGTTCACACGGGCGAGCACGTCGACCGCGAGCGTTTGGCCGCCATGGCGGAGGCATACGACGCCGTGCTGGTGGCGGCCGGCGCGATCCGCGGCATCGACCTCGCGCTGGACGGCCTCGAAGAAGGCGCCGAAGTCATCAGCGGCTACGACTTCATGAAGCGCTACAACACGGGCGATCCAGTTCCCGTGCACGGCGACGTGGTGGTCGTGGGCGGGGGATTTACGGCCG
Organism: uncultured Planctomycetaceae bacterium; assembly: GCA_964472545.1. Lineage (GTDB taxonomy): Bacteria > Planctomycetota > Planctomycetia > Pirellulales > Thermoguttaceae > CAYYNP01. The sequence continues at coordinate 15,090 of CAYYNP010000100.1, forward strand.
TCGATTGTGCCCGAGCGGCACGCCGGCTGTTGGGAGAAGAGCACCGCGTTACGGCAATCATGTACCGCCGTGGCGAGGAGCACATGTCGGCCAGCCCCGAGGAGATCTGGCAACTTCGGCTCGAGGGCATCGAAGTCGGCACGCTGGTCAATCCGGCCGCCGTGCGTTGTGAGGACGGCCGGGTGAGAGCTGTGGTGTTCGACCGCAACGTACTCGGCGACGACCCTGAAGGCGGCGGCAAGCCACCCATCGAGCGCGTGCCGGGCAGCGAGTACGAAGTGCCCTGCGACACGCTGATCTGTGCCGTGGGCCAGACGCGTACGCTGGAGATCCTGCCCGAGGGCGTCGAAATCACTGCGGGCAATCGGACCACACACGAGAAGATCTTCGTCAGCGGCGATTTCCACACCGGCCCGAACGACGTGATCCACGCCGTGGCCGACGGCCGCGACGCCGCCGAGTCGATCGACGAGTTGCTCACCGGCGAGAGGCGGCTAGGGCGTTGGGTCGAGATCCAAGCGGCCGACGACACCGGGCGGCTCCGCGATCACGACCTTTACACGCCGGCCCACATGCGGACCCATCCGTTGACGGATCGCGGCGGCAATGAGGAAGTCGAACTGGGTTACGACGCCGAAGAGATCGAGATCAACGCCCGGCGCTGCTATTTGTGTCATTACAAGTTTGAAATCGACCAAGACAAGTGCATCCACTGCGACTGGTGCATCAAGGCCTCGCCGCGGTCGTGCATCCATCCGTTGACGCGGCTGTTTACCGACGAAGACGGCTCGCCGACCGGGCGGATCCAAGCCAATACCGAACCGGAGGCGACCTACATCTGGATCGAAAGCGACCAGTGCATCCGTTGCGGCAACTGTACTCGCGCGTGCCCGACCGATGCCATTCCCGTTCGCAAGGCCGACGTCGTCTGCGGTCCTATCGCAAAGGGCAACACTCCATGAGACATACCGACCTAACACCGCCCACGCCGAAAGAGGGGACAGCGAAAAAGAGGACAGGCACCTCGCGTCATCGCGTGTACGCCGGGGGCGACCGAAACGGGCTCGGAGCCAGTCCCCTTTTTCGCCCGCCGACGGGGCTTTACGATCCGAGCTTCGAACACGACGCCTGTGGGATCGGGGCCGTAGTGAACGTTTCCGGCCAGGCCGACCACGGCGTCGTCGAATACGGCCGGCAGGTACTGTTGAACCTGATGCATCGCGGGGCCGCAGGAGCCGACGAAGCCACGGGCGATGGAGCCGGCATGCTACTGCAGATTCCCCACGCGTTCTTCCGCGACGAAGCCCGGCGTCTGAACTTTGAGTTGCCGGCTTCGGGAGAGTACGGCGTGGGGATGCTCTTTCTGCCGCGCGACACGCGCTTGCAGAGCCGTTGCGAACGGCTGGTGGCCGAAGGCGTTCGGCAGCAGGGTCTCGACGTGCTCGGCTGGCGCGACGTGCCGGGCGATCCGGAGTGTCTGGGCGAAATCGCTCGCTCCGGCGAACCGGCGATCCGGCAGGTGTTTGTCGCCGGACACGACGTCAACGGCGAGGACCTCGAGCGGCGGCTGTACGTGGCCCGCAAGCGCATCGAGCGCCAGATCCGCGACCGCCTCGGCGATCGGGCCGACGAGTTCTATGCGGCCTCGATGTCGTGCCGCACCGTGGTCTACAAGGGGATGTTCCTGGCCCCGCAACTGTTCGGCTACTACAACGACCTCTCCGACGAACGCGTGGTCAGCGCGTTGGCGATCGTCCATCAGCGCTACAGCACCAACACGTTTCCCAGTTGGCGTCTGGCCCAGCCGTTTCGGATGATCGCGCACAACGGCGAGATCAACACGCTGCGCGGCAACGCGAACCGCCTGCAGGCCCACGAGAAGGCGATGGCCTGCGAGGCGTTGACCGACGATTTTTCGCAGCTTACGCCGATTCTCGAACCCGGCGGAAGCGACTCGGCCTGTTTCGACAACGCCATGGAATTGCTGCTCCGCTGCGGACGTTCGGCCCCACACGCCGCGATGATGATGGTCCCCGAGGCGTTTGGGCCGCGGTATCATATCTCGACCGACAAGCGGGCGTTTTACGAGTATCACTCGGCGATCATGGAACCCTGGGACGGCCCGGCGGCGATCCTCTTCACCGACGGCGTGTTGGTCGGCGGCACGCTCGACCGCAACGGGCTGCGGCCTTGCCGCTACGTGGTCACCGACGGCGGGCTGGTCGTGGTGGCCAGTGAAGTGGGCGTGATCGACTTCCCGCCGGAGACGATCCGCCGCAAGGGGCGCCTGCGCCCCGGGCGGATGTTCCTGGTCGACACCGAGGCCGGACGGATCATCGTCGACAACGAGATCAAGGGCAAGATCTCCCGCCAACGCCCCTATCGCCGTTGGCTGGAGAAGAACCGCATCGAGTTGCGCGGCCTCTTCCAGCCGGCCAAGACGGCGGAAATCGATCCGCAGGTACTCGGCCAGCGACTGCGGGCGTTCGGTTACACGCGAGAGGATCTGGAGACCGTATTGGGCCCCATGGCCGAGAACGGTCAGGAGCCGATCGGGTCGATGGGCACCGATACGCCGCTGGCGGTGCTCTCGAACCGGCCGAAACTGCTATTCTCCTATTTCAAGCAGCTCTTCGCCCAGGTCACCAATCCGCCCATCGATCCGTTGCGCGAGGGGCTGGTGATGTCGTTGATGGCCTACACGGGCAAGCAGCGGAATCTGTTGGATGAAACGCCCAAGCACTGCCGCCAGTTGAAGCTGCCGCACCCGATCCTCACCAACGAAGACATCGATCGCTTGCGTACGGTCCAGCGCGACGACTTCAAGGTGGCCGGGCTCTCGGCCCTGTTCGAGGCGGCTGCCGACGACCCCGGCGAGGCGCTGCGCCGGGCGCTGGGCGAACTGCTCGAAGCGGCCGAAGCGGCGATTGCCGAGGGGGCCTCGCTGCTGATCGTCAGCGATCGCGGCACGTCGGCCGAGATGGCACCGATTCCCAGCCTGTTGGCCACCGCCGCGTTGCACCACGGGCTGCTGCGGCGTCAGTTGCGCGGCGAAGTGGGTATCGTGGTCGAAAGCGGCGAGCCGCGCGAGGTGATGCACTTCTGCCTGCTTTGCGGCTACGGGGCCAACGCGGTGAATCCGTATATGGCCTTCGAGGCGGTGCACAAGCTGTTCCTCCGGGGCGACTTTCCCGACGAGATGGAGCTCGAGCAACTCGGCGACCAGTACATCACGGCAGTCAAGAAGGGCATGCTCAAGACGATGTCGAAGATGGGGATCTCGACGCTGCGCAGCTATCACGCGGCACAGCAGTTCGAGGCCGTGGGGTTGAATTGCGAAGTGATCGACAACTACTTTACCGGCACGGCGTCGCGGATCGAGGGCGTCGGCCTGGAGGCGATCGCGCGGGAGGCGCTGGCGCGTCATCGAGAAGCGTTCGGCCCGCGTCGGCCGGGGGCACTCGAGCTCGATTTTGGCGGCGAATATCACTACCGCACCGACGGCGAGGATCATCTTTGGAACCCGGAGACGGTAACCGTGCTGCAACACGCGGTGGTTTACGAGGACTCCGAGCGATTCGACCAATACGCCAAGGCGGTCAACGACTACAATCGACAACTCTGCACGCTGCGAGGGCTGTTCGAGTTTGTGCCCGGCGGGTCGGTGCCGCTGGAGGAAGTCGAGCCGGCGGCAAAGATCGTCAAGCGATTCTACACCGGTGCGATGTCGCACGGTTCGATCAGCAAGGAAGCCCATGAGACGATGGCCGTGGCGATGAACCGGCTGGGCGGGATGTCGAACACCGGTGAAGGCGGCGAAGACCCGAAGCGTTATGAGCCGTCGGCCGACGGCGATTCGGCCAATTCGGCGGTGAAGCAGGTGGCCAGCGCACGGTTCGGTGTGACGATCGACTACCTGTCGCACGCGAAGATGCTGCAGATCAAAATGGCCCAGGGGGCCAAACCGGGCGAAGGCGGCCAGTTGCCGGGGCACAAAGTGACCGAGGAGATCGCCCGGCTGCGATACTCGACCCCGGGCGTCTCGCTGATCTCGCCGCCGCCGCATCACGACGTCTATTCGATCGAGGACCTGGCCCAGTTGATCTACGACTTGAAGTGTGCCAACCCGGGCGCGAAGGTTTCGGTGAAGCTGGTCTCCGAGGTGGGCGTGGGTACGGTGGCTGCGGGCGTTGCCAAGGGATTTGCCGACGAGGTGTTGATCAGCGGCTACGACGGCGGCACCGGCGCCAGTCCGCTCTCGTCGATCAAACACGCCGGCGCCCCCTGGGAACTCGGCGTGGCCGAAACCCAGCAGACGCTCGTGCTCAACGGCCTGCGAGACCGCATCCTGGTGCAGACCGACGGCCATCTGAAGACCGGCCGCGACGTGGTGATCGCGGCACTGCTGGGCGCCGAGCGGTTCGGGTTCGGCACCTCCGCGTTGGTCTCGCTGGGATGTCTGTTGATGCGGAAATGCCACTTGGGAACCTGCCCGGTGGGCATCGCCACGCAAGACCCTCGGCTGCGCGAGCGTTTTGCCGGCAAGGCGGAGTATCTCACGCGATTCCTTACGTTCGTGGCCGAAGACGTGCGGCAGATCATGGCCAAGCTTGGCTTCCGCACGGTCGACGAGATGGTCGGCCGCGTCGAACGGCTCGATTGCCGGGCGGCGATCGATCACTGGAAAGCCGAAGGGCTGGATTTCTCGGCACTTCTTGCCCGGCCGGATACGTCGCGCGGAGGCGAATTGCGTTGCGTGCGAGAAGTGACCGACGTGTTGCACGATCACCTCGACTGGCAGATTCTCGAACAAGTCGAACCGTGTATCGAAAGCCTCGAACCGACCACGTTGAAGATGCCGATTCGCAACGTCCACCGTACGGTCGGCACCGTGCTGAGCAATCGGGTCGTCACCCGGCACGGGCCCAAAGGCCTGCCGGACGGCACGCTGCAGATCGAGCTGGGCGGCTCGGCCGGCCAGAGCTTCGGGGCCTTCCTGGCGCCGGGCGTTACGTTGGCGCTGACCGGCGACGCCAACGATTACCTGGGCAAAGGGCTGTCCGGCGGCCGGATCGTGGTCCGCACTCCGCTGCAGTCGACCTTCGACCCGAAGGAAAACGTGATCGTCGGCAACACCGTGCTCTACGGGGCGACCGGTGGCGAGGTGTTTCTGGGCGGCCTGGCGGGCGAGCGATTTGCGGTTCGCAATAGCGGCGCCACGGCGGTCGTCGAAGGGGTCGGCGATCACGGCTGCGAGTACATGACCGGCGGGACGGTGGTGGTGCTCGGCCGCACGGGCCGCAACTTCGCGGCCGGCATGAGTGGTGGCGTGGCCTACGTGCTCGACGAACAGCAGTGGTTCGACACGCTCTGCAACCTCGACATGGTCGACCTGGAATCGCTCTGGCGCGAGGAGGACCGGGAGTTGCTGCATCGCCTGATCGCCCAACATCGCGACTGGACCGGCAGCCGCCAAGCCGAGCGGATCCTCGACGCCTGGCCGGAAATGGCCGGCAAGTTTGTCAAGGTGATGCCGATCGACTATCGCAAGGCACTCGAACGATTGCGGGAGCGCGAGGAAGTACACGACGAATCGACACCCGCTACCGAGGAGGTGTTCCGTGGGTAATCCGACCGGCTTCATAGAATACCAACGCGTGGAAGTGCCGCATCGTCCGATCGAGGAGCGGATCGGCGATTTCCAGGAGGTCGACCGGCCTCTGGAGCCGGACGAATTGGAGCGTCAGGCGGCCCGCTGCATGGACTGCGGCATCCCGTTTTGCCACGGCGTGGGCTGTCCGGTGGTCAATCGCATCCCGGAGTTCAACGAGTTGGCCTATTACGGGCGATGGGAAGAGGCGGCCGAGAACCTTCATTCGACGAACAACTTTCCGGAGATCACCGGCCGCGTTTGTCCGGCCCCTTGCGAGCCGGCCTGTACGCTGGCCTACAACGATCTCGCGGTCAACATCAAGCAGATCGAGTACCAGATCGCCGAGCGGGCCTTCGCCGAGCGCTGGGTGCAGCCGATGCGCCCGCTGTCGCGAACCGGGCGCAAGGTGGCGGTCGTCGGCTCCGGACCGGCCGGATTGGCCGCCGCACAGCAACTCATCCGGGCTGGCCATCGGGTCGTGGTGTTCGAGAAGAGCGACCGGCTCGGCGGGCTGTTGCGATACGGCATTCCCGACTTCAAGCTCGAAAAGCACATCCTCGATCGTCGGCTGGAACAGATGGCCGCCGAGGGCGTGGAGTTCGAGTCGGGCGTGATCGTCGGGGAGGATCTTTCGGCACGCTATCTGCAACGGACCTTCGACGCCATTCTGTTGACCGTGGGTGCGGGCGAGCCGCGGCGGTTGGAAGTGCCGGGGGCCGATCTTGCGGGCGTGCATCTGGCTATGGACTTCCTAACGCAACAGAATCGGCGCGTGGCGGGCGATCCGGTCGGCGATTCGGTCGGCGGCGGCGAGCCGACGATCTCCGCCAAGGGTAAACACGTGGTGGTCGTCGGCGGCGGCGACACGGGCAGCGACTGCGTGGGCACGGCGATTCGCCAGGGCGCGCGGTCGGTCACGCAATTGGAGATCCTTCCCCAGCCGCCCGATGGCAGCAATCCCAAGACGCCTTGGCCGAATTGGCCGCTGATTATGCGAACGTCGACCTCCCAAGAGGAGGGCTGCCGGCGGCGCTTCGGCGTGGCCACTCAAAGGCTCTCGGGGGGCGACGGCCGCGTGGGACGGCTGCACGGCTGCGAGGTCGAGTGGTCTGAGGGCCCGGACGGCTGGCAGATGAAGGAGTTGCCGGGAACGGAGTTCGAGATTCCGGTGGGATTGGTTCTCTTGGCGATGGGTTTCTTGCACCCGGTCCACGAAGGCTTGGTCGATCGGCTGGGATTGCCGCTGAGCGGGCGCGGCAACGTCGCGGTCGAGCGCTGGATGACCGGAGTCGAAGGCGTGTTCGCCGCGGGCGACGCGGTGCGCGGTCCGTCGTTGGTGGTGCATGCCATCAACGAAGGCCGGCTGGCGGCGGCTGCTGCGGATCGGTGGCTTCAGGGCACGTGAAACTCAGTACCTGCGAGACTGCTGGGTGGGGGGGGGGGGGGGGCCGCCGGGGGGGGCGCGGGGGGGCGCGCCGGGGGCCCCGCCCGGGGGGGGCCCCCCCCCCC
>CAYYNP010000100.1:22261-29526 GCA_964472545.1 uncultured Planctomycetaceae bacterium
TAAACACTGAACGTGCGAGACTGGGGGGGGGCGGGGCAAACGCGCTGGGGGGCCCCCGGGCCATAGAAACTGGGGCACCGCTGCGCTTTGCCCCAGCCACCCGTTGCCTACCGTGCCGACTACAGACCCAGCCCCAAGAATCCCCCCATCGCGTCGCTTTCGGCCGCGAGCTTTTCCACGCGTTCGATCGTCTTGGTGAGGTCGCCGGCGGCGATGAACCGATCGAACTCGACGTGTACTGCCCGGCCGACCGTCTCCGTAAACCACTGCACCACCGGCTCGGTGAGCCAGTCGCACGTCTCTCGCCGGAGTTGAACGTCGAGATCGGCGCTGAGCGTATGCCGATCCTCCGGATCCGTCAACAATGTGCCCTGGAAGGTAAACTCGAGCATCCCGATTTCCGGGTCGTTGGTCAGATGAAGGACGCACGTGCCCTGGTGCAGATAGTACGTATTGTGCGCTCCGTGGCGTTCGATTGCCGCGCGAACGTTCTTGACCAGCGCCTCGAATTGCGGCGGTGCATCCAGCGGCACGTCGAAGCGGCTGACCGACCGCAGCGGCAAGCATTCGAAGGCGATCTCAATGACGGGATCCATGGTGGTTTCCTTTCAATCCGAACTACGGCTGGGCAACGTCCTGGCTGAAGGTCATCCGGCGGCCGCGGCAGCCTTTCGCTTCTTGCGGCGACGCCAGAACCAGACGACGCCGACCACGCCGACCAGCAACGTGCCCGCCGCCAGGCCGACTTGCAGCCAGGCCGACAGCAGCAGGATCTTATTGCGTACCAGGAAGTCGTGGTCTTCCGGCGTTTTGGGGATCTGGCCGGTCATCTCGGCCACGTGGTGTAGCAGATTCACCGCCAGCGAGCGATCTGGAATCTCCTGATGGCAAGAGAGGCATACGCCCTGGCGGCTGATGTGGGCACGCTCTTCGTTGTTCAACGGCCGCGAGCCCTGGAAGTGGTGGCCGACGGTCTGCAGTTGGGTGCCGTCTTCGGTGACGAAGCGCGACCAGTCGGCCGTGAGCCCTGCGACGGCCTCGATCTGCGTCTTGTGGTTCTCCGGGAGGATGTGCCCGTCGACCGTTTCGAGCTCGACCACCACCGGCACGTTTGGCGGCCGGGTCGGTTTGCTGCCGTCGATGCCGTGGCCCAGCGCCTTCTGCGAGGCGTGACACGATTCGCAGGTGCGCGCGTCTTTGGTCATCGTGTGCGGATGCAGCGGGCTGATGTCTAACGAGAGCTGCCCCTCGGGGCCGGACCCTTCGCTCTGCGGCAATGTGCGGAAGATGTGGTTCAGCAAGATCGGTTTTCCATCCGGCCCAATGATGGTGGCCGAGACCTGACAGCCGGGGGCTACCGGCGTGATGCGACCCTCGCCGTTGACGCCCATCGCCGGAGCTTCCCAGCGGAGAAAGGACCGCTGCTCCGTGATCGTGCCGGGGATCATGTTGGCGTAGCCGTCTTCGCCGCGTTCGGCGGGCAACTCGTCTTGGTGCCGATGTCCGGCCCCCAGCCAGTCGAAACACTCCTTGCCGCCGGAATAGTCGATCTTCACGTGGCAGCCGTAGCACTGCGGAGTCCAGGAGGCGTGACACGTGTAGCATTCCATCTTCTGCATGTGGCCGCGGACCGTCTTCATGGCGATCAGCCCCCGCAGATTCTCGAACTCCTCCTCCTGCTCGATCCACTTCAACGGCTTCAGTTCGATGTCTTTGCCGGCGGCCGTGTGTACCATGACCTTGTTGCCGACGCGCACGGCATTGGTCAGCGGGTTGCCCCGGGCGGTGATCAGATAGCCGTCCTGCTTGGGGTATTGCATGCCGTCGCGGACGTGCGAGGTGAGTTCGTCGGCCGTGCCCCGGGCCGGCGCGTCCTCGGGCAGTTGGCCAAACTCGTCCATGAAGCCCAGCGGCAATTCCCAAGGGAACGAGTCCGGTGTGCCGTGACAATCGCTGCACTCGATCTGCACCGAGGCCAAGTTGGCCGCCGCCAAGAAACCGTCGCCGTGAACGTCGATCGACGTGTGGCAGTCCTGGCAGGTCATGCCCTTCTGATAGTGAAGGTCTTGGTGCATGGCGATATACTTCTTGGTGTGCAACGGGGGCTGATCGCCGCCGTTTTCATCGTAGGGAGTCTTGTAGGCGCTTTCCATCAGGCCTTGAAACGAGACGCCGATCCGCTTGCCGCGGTCGTGACAAGTCGTGCAGGTTTCCACGGGAATGCCGGAATACTCGTGGCCGTGGACGGTGACCTTCGCGTCGCGCGTGCCTTGGATGGTATGGACCAGACTGTGGCCGGGTTCGTCGGGGGGGATGCTCCGATCGCCCCCCTCATAAAAGCCTTCATTCCCGTAAGGCACGTGACACGAAGAACAGCCCATACCGCGATAGTCGCCCCGTTCCTGTCGCCCTTTCACACCATGATGACATCGCAGGCACTGGTTGCGCATGTAGGTGAAGGCTGCCAAGTGGGGTTGCTCGGTCAACTGGCTCGGATCCTTGGGAGCCGGCGGCAGCGCTTCGTGGGCGTCGACGAACACGTTCGGCTCGACTGTCCTGAGGTGCTCCATATAGGCTCGATATACCTCCGTGCCCAGCCGCTTCGTCGGATCGTCGGGATTCTCGACGGCGTAGTTACCCCACTTGTGCTGGTAGCCGGTCAGCGAGCCGAAGGCCCAGGCCGTGCCTTGGATCTTGCCGGCCTCGGTCATCATCAGGCTGTTTCCGAGCACCCGGCGATGATCGGGGTGGCAACGTCCACAGGTCTTCTTGTTGATCCACACGCTGCCCGGGTCGGGGTAGAAGGCCTTGCCGGCGTGGGCGGCGTCTTCCTCGACGGCCTTTGGGTCGCCTCCGTGGCAGACGGTGCATCCTTCCGGATCGTTGGCCGTGCCCTGGGCCCGGATCTCCTCGAGCATTTCCGCGCCTTCCTGGCGGATCGGCTCGATCCCTTGGTGACAGCGCAGGCAGCCGACCTCCGCAGTCTGAGAGGGCGCCGGCTGGGAAAATGCCCCTTGGGCGTTGCAGAGCACAACGGCAGCCGCGACGGCCACCACAAGCACCGCGCTGGGTGCGGTTTTCTTCATTGCGATCTTCTTCATCGTTTCGTCCCTTGCGTACAAGGAGCACAGTCGCATGGGGTACGCCGTCGGTGTCTAAGTGCCGTCGAGCGTCTCCGTTAACAGAGGCAGTTCCACGCTCACCCTGGTGCCCTTGCCGGGCGTGGAGTCGATTGTAGCACGGCCCTCGAAGAGCCGCGCCCGCTCGCGGATTCCCCGCAGGCCGAAGCGGCTGTGTTCCACGGCGGCAATATCGAACCCGACGCCCCAGTCTTCCACCACCACGTAGATCCGGTCGTTTTGCAGCAGCAGGTCCACACGGATCTTATCGGCGCCGCTGTAGCGGCAGGCATTGGTCAGCCCCTCTTGAACGATGCGGAAAATGGCCGCTTCGAGCGGTCCGGCCAGCCGTCCGCATCGGACGTTGTGGGCGAAGTCGATCGTCACCGATTCGCGATCCTGTGCTTCGTGGATCAGGTATTCTACGGCCGATACGATCCCCGATTCGTCGAGAATCGGCGGCCGCAAACCGCTGATCAGGCGCCGGGCTTCGGTCAAGCTGTCGCTCAACAACCGAATTCCGTCGTCGTAGACCTTGCGGGAGTCGGCCGAAACTCCACCGATCAACTCGCCAAAGGCCTCAAAGGTCATCTGCGCGCCGGCGAGTTGTTGTGCCAGGCCGTCGTGAATCTCGTAGGCCACCAGGCGCTGCTCGCGCTCCTGCATGTCGAGCAACTGCCGCAGCAAGTGTTGCTCCTTCTGCAGCGCGGTTTCCGACCGCTTACGCTCGGTGATGTCGGTCACCACACAGACGAACCCCACGACCTCTGCGTGCGGATCGCGCCGGTAGTCCCAGGCAACTTCACAGTCGATCGTGCGGCCGTCCTGAGTGACGTGTTGGACCTCGTAGGCCCGCGGTTCGGGCTTCTCGGCGAGGGTCCTGCGGACGTCGGCCAGCATTCGGTCGCGGCGACGTCCGGGGACGATCTCCGTCAGCGGCTTGCCGGCCAACTCTGCGGCGGTGTATCCGAGCATCCGCTCATACGCCGGATTGCAGGCGACCACCTTGACGTCGGCGTCGATCTCTACAATGCCGTGTGGCGTGGTCTCGAACAGGGTGCGAAAGCGGTTCTCGCTCTCGCGCAGCTCGCGCTCCGTCTGGGTCCGCTCGGCGATCTCGCGCTGAAGTCGCCGATTGGTCTCTTCCAACTCCGCCGTGCGCTGCTGCACGAGTTCTTCGAGATGGTCCCGATGCCGCGCCAATTCCTCTTCGGCGAGTTTGCGTTCGGTCACGTCGCGGACGATGCCCCGGGTGCCCACGATCCGGCCGTCTTCCTCGATCACGGTTGAATTGTATTCGACGAAGTGCTCCCGTCCGTCTTTGTCCACCATCACCGTCCGGGCCGACATCTCGCCGTCGCGGAGCAACTGCTGGAATTCCTCGTACGCAGACTCCTGCAACTCGGCAGGGATGAATGCCATGAAGCTCTTGCCCAACGATTCTTCCGGGGTGTGACCGGTGAGGGTCTCGATCGCGGGATTGGCGAAGGTGATCCGCCCCTGGCAATCGAGCGTGTAGATGACGTCCTTTTCCTTCTCCACCAGGTCGAAATACCGCTGCTCCATCCGCTTCCGTTCGGTGATGTCGCGCAGCGTGCCGATCATGCCCACCGGAGTGCCCGTCTCATCCCGCAGAATCGAGTTGTGCATCAGCGTTGGAAACGTGGTTCCGTCGCGCCGAGCGTGCCAGATCTCACCGCTGAATTCGCCCGTCTCCCGGAGATGTTGGTTGGCGGCGTCGACCTCGGGCATCTGCTCCGGCGTATGGAAGATCGAGAGGTGCTTGCCCTGCAACTCGTCGGAGCGATACCCATGCATTCCTGCAAAGGCTTCGTTGGTAAACAGCAAGTTTCCCTCGAGATCGACGATGGCGATCCCCTCGCTGCTCTGCTCCACGGCCGAGGAGAGAAATCGCAGCCGCCGTTCCGCCCGATTCCGCTGGATAATCTGTTTCCACTGCCGCAGCGCGCGCCGTGCAATCCGCGGCATTTCGGCCAGCGTGGTGGCCGACTTGATCACGTAATCCAGCACCCCCGCCTTGATCGCCTCCACCGCCACCTGCTCGTTGCCGTGACTGGTCATCAACACCACGGGAAACTCGAACTCCTCTTCCCGGGTGGGAAACAACTCCGTGCTGACGCCGTCGGGCAACAGCAGATCGACAATTAGCAGGTCGGGGGGGCCTTGCGTCAGCCGGGCACGGGCTTCCTTCAGCGAGCCGGCGACCGTGAGAGCGGCGTCGGCCGCATCGGACTCGAATGCCCGCTGAACGAGTTCCGCGTGCGCAGCGTCGTCTTCTACCAGCAGGATCTCGATACTCCGCTTACCCACGGACCCTTCCTCGCGACGGCCGGGCTGAAACGCCTGGGCTGGGAAGCCTGGACTGGTAGGCCAGGACTGGGAAGCCTAGACCGGGACGCCTGGACTCAGGTACCTGGCAGGCCAACAGCGCCGAATGTACCACCCCGATCGTACACTGCCAAGGGGGCCGTACGGTTCAGCCGCCGGCGGCCTTGATCGTGAACTCGATCGAACGCTGCGCGACCTTGTGGCTAATGAGGTCCTCGATCGTCAGTTTCAGCGTATGACGTCCCGAGCGAATATCCTGGGGCATGTAGAGACGGAAGAGAATAAAGAAGTCGCGGCGGGCGCTTCGACAGCAATCCTCGTTCACTGCAAGGTCCACGTCGACCAGCGATCGGCCTTGTTCATCGAAGATACGATAATTGCTCGCCAGACGGGTCTCGTAGCCCTCGGCGGTCGACTCCGCCGCAAAATTCTCGATTTCGGCGTAAAGCAGCACTTCTTCGCCCGGCACAAACTCGTACCTTGAAAACGGCTTCACGCAGCCGAACCCGCGAACGGCCCGGCAGAAAGTCAGATTATCGACGGCCAACCGTGCCAACTCGCCCAGATGGGCCGTCGCCTCGGCGAGCGTCTGTTTGGCCGCCGCGGCCCGATCCTCCGCATCCGGAATCCGCTGTGTATCCAGCAGACTGTCCAGCGCATAGAGCTGCTTCGTCCAGTACTGGCTCATCGCCGGATCGACGTCGGGAATCGCCTGCAACGCCTCGTCGCGACGTCCGGCCAATAGGTACAGCAGCCGCAGCCTGGCGTGTGCGGCTGACCGCCGAGCCGGGTCTTGGGTTGTGTCCGCCGTCTTCGCCAGCGAAACGTGCAAGTCCTCTGCGGCCGCGACTAGATGGCCCTGAAAATCGCCCGTGATCGGGCCGCCCCATGAAGCCTGAACCACTTCTGCTAAAGCCTCGCCTGCCGCCGCGTTACCCGTCTCGGTATCGCCGGCCGGCCGATCGATCGCCAACCGTTCGTTCGATTGTGGCCCACTCTGGTGTATCGCCGGCAGGGCACCGCCAGGCAGCGGTGAAGTGGCCGGCGGCGTGCTGCTGCCTCCGGCAAGAGACCTCGGCGGTGGGCCGACGGTCGACGCCGCGCCGGATACCTGCCTCTGGGCGGGTAGAATTGGACGTTGTACGCCGCGCCCCGGTTCGACCGGCACGTCGAGACGCGGACCGGATGCGGCTTGTCCGTCGGGGCCTGAATAGGCGGCCAAGGCGCGAACCTGCCGCACGTACGTTTCCCGCAACGCTGGTGGCATCTGTTGCCAGTCGGACATGAACTGCCGCTGCGAGGCGGGGTCCATGGGGCCCAGCCGCTGCAGTTCCGCCATCACCTGCCGGGAGTCCGACGTCGACTCTGCCGCTGCGCTGGGGCCGGCACTACGTGGCGCCGACTTGCCGACCGCCCAGTGCGAAGCCGTGCAGCCGGCCATCAATGCCGTGACACCGGCCGCAAAACCAATTAGCGGAGACGACTTGAGCATCGAAGCCCGCATCGAGTTGATGGATTACCACAGAAGAGGGGGGATGATACTCAAAACCCGGACAGCAGACAAGGCGGAAATGCGCAAGCTAAGATCGGGTGCTCAGGAAGAATGGGCGACTTCTGCGCGGCAATAGCAGAAGTGCCCCCCAGATCCCCCGAGAAGGACGTTCCGGGGGTGGCTTAACTGACTCTGGGGCGTCATAGCCCGAACGTGGCGAGGCTTCCTAGCGGGCCCGCTTTCGCCGCCAGCGAATCGCCAGCAGCAACACGCCGCCGAGAAGCATCAGTAGCGTGCTCGGTTCG
>CAYYNP010000101.1:0-29477 GCA_964472545.1 uncultured Planctomycetaceae bacterium
CGATTGTCGACGGAGCCAGTCCCCTTTTTCGGGCTCCCGCACACTTTGCAGTTCTGCTGCTACCAATCCGGCGTGACGGTGAATGCGTGGAAGTCGTCCAGGAGGTGCCCGAGGGTACCGAGGTTCCACAGCAGCAGGCCGGTCATGAGAACGAGGAGCACAAGGAGCGGGGGAGCAAGGGAGCGGGGGAGCGGGGGAGTATGAGGCGGTGCCGCGTGACTTGTGCGCCGCTTGCTCTCCTGCTCTGTTGCTCCCCTGCTCCCGCCACACTTGGCCGGTTGTGGGAGCACCCATCGCACCGGGCCCAGTAACAACGGCAGCATCAGCGGCATGAGGTGCTTCGTCTGCCGCCAGTCGATCAGGCTGAAGGCCACGGCGACCGCCACCGCCCAGACGGCCCACAGTCCGGCCGTGCTGTAGAGGCCCGGCAATCGAGATTCGCCGGTGGCGGCGTGAATCGAATCGTGCGCAGCATCGCGACGCACACAAAGCGCCCCCAACGCCGTCAGCCCCAGCGGCAGCAGCACGTAGCCGGTGTGTTGCCAAAACTCCAGCCACAGCCCCGGCACGGAAGGGTAATTGCCAAAACCGAAGGGATGATGGTGCGTGATTCGATCGACCAGGTGGATCCGCACGGCGTCGCTGAGGAAATCTCCCGGACTGATCGCCAGGCCGTAAAGACAGAACGCGGCCGTGGCGGCGCCGAAGCCGAGCACGACGGGATGGCCGGCCGCTCGGGCAAACCGCTTGGTGACACGCTCATCCGAGAGGCGAACGAATTGCCAAAGCCCCACCGCCGCCGGCAGCAACACGAGCTTGTTGTTCACGACCGCCGCAAACGCCCCGGCCAGTAGGCAGTGCCCCCGCGCGGCAATTCGGCAATCACCAACGCGGCGTTCGCCGGCCCAACGTTCGATGGCCTGGAGCATTTGCACCAGTGCGAACATCGAAATCGCGAAGTAGCCGCCGTAGCTGGAGCGGACGAAGACCTCCGGGCTGGTGGCGTAGACCACCGGCACCAAGAGCGCCAGCCACCAGCGGCCGCCGCAGCGGCGGATCCACGTGCCCAGGATCGCGACGGTCAGCGCGGAGAGGAAGACGTTGGGCGTGCGCGTTTCGAGCCGGCGAGGGTCGCACTCGTAGTCGTCCCAGAGGATCAGCACTTCGAGTTCCCGCACCGGCAGTTCGGCGACGTCGTGGCGGCCCTCGTACGCCGGTAGCGCCGGGTGGATGCGGTAGTTGCCGCCGCGGACGCCGACGATCTCGTGCCGCTTCGCCCCCGGCTCAGGATCGCCGGCCGGTCGGGCGACGCGAGTATCCGGAAATCGGTCGAACTCGGCCACGACCGGCTCGATCGCTTCGCCGGCCTCGGCCCGGCGTACCCGATCGGTAGCGGCCTCGAAACGGGCCAGGTAGTCCAACTCGCCGTGGTAGAGGAACGAACCGCCCACGTAGTAGTTCAACAGTAGCGGATGGGCGAAGTAGTGCAGCAGCTTGCGATCGTTGACCACCTCCGGTTCGAAGCGGGTCAGCAGCGCGTAGCCGGGGCCCTGGATGTCGCAATCCTGGTCCTGCATCGGCGGCACGACCTGTGTGGCCGCGTAGAAGAACGCCGCATAGGCCGCGGCGAACAGCGGCACGGCGATCTGCCAATTGGTGTCGCGGGGGCTCAGCCCCCATGTGGCCGGTCCGCCGAGCACAACGTTCAGTAGCAGCGCCAGGTTGGTGAGTCCCCACGTGACGTTCCAGGCGATCGCCCCCTCGAGCGACACACCGGCGATGTGAACCGCGGCCAAAGCCGTCACGAAAACCGCCAGCGAGGCCGCCATCGCCGGGAGCAACTCGAAACGCCGCAGCCAACCCCTCCCGATCATCGCGCCAACCAGCGGAACGCCCGGCAGCAGAAACAGCACGGCCGCAATCGCCAGCGATCGCAGCGGTGCAACGTCCAACAGCGGCCCGTCCCGGAAGAGCCCGCCGGGATGGCATAGCGCGAACGGGGCGTTCAGCACGGCCGCACCGGCCAGGTAGCGAATCAGGCGTCTCGAGCGTTTGCGGATTTCGTCCACGCGTTACCACGCCGGGGTGATGGTGAAGGCGGCGAAATCGCCGGCCAGCCGCCACAAGGCGACCACGTTCCACAATAGCACAGTGGCCAACGCCGCGACGACCAACCGCAACGTCCGCCGATCGGCCGCTGCCAGCGCCGCCGGGGCCAGGCAAAGCGGCAGCAATAGCGGCATCAGGTGTTTCGTCTGCCGCCAGTCGATCAGGCTGAAGGCCACGGCCGTCAACACGAACCAAACGGCCCACAGCCCGAACGTATCTCGCCAACCGGCCGCCGCGGTGCCGTTTTCGCCGTCGCCCGGCCGCGTCGCCTTCCTCGTACAAAGCACCCCCAGCGCCGCGATGCCCAGCGGCAGCAGCAAGAAACCCGTGTGTTGCCAGAGTTCCAGCCACAGGGCGGGGATCGAAGGGTAGCCGCCGTAGCCCAGCGCGGCGTCGTGGGTCACGCGGCCGACCAGGTGATGTTGGAGGTGTTCGATGTAGAAGACCTTGGCGTCGACCCAAACGCCGTAGAGCCAGAACGTGAGTGTGCCGACGGCGAAGCCGATCGGGATCGCGAAGGGATAGAGCCACGTGCGAAGCCACTTCATGGTAGCCGAACTCGCCGGAGCTTGGCCGCCCGAGTCACCCGAATCCGTCCTCTCCACGCTCTTCTCTTGGCCGATCCTCCGCACCAACTCCCAAACCACAATGGCCGCCGCGATCGGCACCAGTTTCTGGTTGGCCCAACCGGCCATCGCGCCGGCGAGCAGGCCGGCGGCGAAGAGTGCTGGGAATGGCTTGAGGTCGGATGGGTGGCTGGGGCAGAGCGCAGCGGTGCCCCAGGAGCCTGCATTCTCTGGAGCACCGCTACGCTTGGCCCCAGCCATCCCTTGAATACCCACGCCGGCCACGCCGCCACGCCGACAGTACTCGACAATCAAGAGTATCTGCACCAGCAGGAAGTTGTTGATCGCCGTGTACCCGCCGTAGACGGAACGGACGAACATCTCCGGGCTGGTGACGAAAACGGCCGCAACCAGCAGTCCCAGCCACCCGCGGCCGGTCATCCACCCGATCCACCATGCCAACAGGCCCACCGCCAGCGACGCCAGAAAGACGTTTGGCGTGCGTGTGACCAGCCGATGTGGGTGGTGCCGGTAATGGTCGTAGAGCATCTGCACCTCGAAGTCGCGCACGCGAAGGCGATCACCGCGCTGAGGCAACGCAGGACTGACGAGATAATGCTCGCCCGCTTGGCCGACGACGGCGTGTTGCGACGCGCCCGGCTCGCCAGGGATCGGCTCGCGAACCAGCCAGCCGTTTCCCCGAAGCGTGAATTCGATCACCGGCGGCTCAACGTGCTCACCGGCTTCGGCCGCCGCCACCCGATCCCACGCCTCGTCGAACACCTCCAGGTGGTGCAACTCGCCGAAGTAGAGAAACGAGCCCGCCATCGTGAAGTGCAGCAGCGGCGGATGGGCGAAGTAGTAGGTCGTGTCGCGATCGGTCAGCAGCCGCGGCTCAAAGTGCGTCAACAGGCTTGGTGCCGTGCCCTGGCCTTCGTAGTCGAGATCCTCCATGTGCGGCACGACACTCGTGGCCCCGAAGAGCAGCAGCGGATACGTCGCCGCGAACGCCGCCACGCCGATCCACGCCCGTCGATCTTGCAGCGAGGCCGCCCAACCGCTCAGCCGCCGGCCGGCGATCGTAAACGCCACGGCCAGATTCGTCACGATCCACGTGCCGTTGAAGCAGAAGACCCCCGACGCCGGGCGCCCGAACACCCGCGCCACGACGAGCATCGCGAACAACACGGCCGTCGACGCCGCCACCGCGTAGAGCACGTGCCACGGCCGAAACCGCCCACGGCCGACGACGGCCCCTACCAACGGCAAGCCGGGCACCAAGAACAACACGCCGCCAACCGCGAACGACTGCACCAACGCCCAACGAATCAACGGGCAACCGGGATGGCAGAAGACGAACGGGAGGTTTAGCGCGACGGCCCAAATCGCGTAGCCCATCCACCCGGCAATGCGTGGCCTCGCAGACGGCTTCCGGCGTTGGCGGGCGATCACCAGCACCGTCACACAGCCGGCTAACGTCAGCCCGCTTACCACCGCCCCGAAGAGGAAGCTGTTGGGCAGATAGTAGAATTCGATCTGGCGATCGCCCACGTCGACCGGCACGGAGACCAGCCCGCCGGCGCTCGGCCCGACGGCCAACCGCTGCGACTCGCCTGCGGTGTTGCGGCGGATGGCCTTCCAGCCGGAGAAGTAGTTCTGGTTTAGCAGCAGCCGGTCGGGCGACGCGACGTCGACGTCGACCACCACGCGGCTCATCGTCCGGCGGGCGATGCGTGCCGTGCCGCCGGAGTCCTCCAGCCACGCCTCGCCGCGGTAGTCGGGAGCGCCGGCCAGGCGGATCCTGCCCCGCGGCACTGCGATGTTCTCGTACTCCCGCAACACGCCCGAATCGTCCAGTAGATACGGATAATGGGCGCTGTACATGGCCGCGTAGCGGACGTCGTCTTCGGCGTATCGTTGGGCGAATCCGGCGTCTTCGTGCATGGGCACGTCGCGCGGCAGGCAAACGAAGACCTCGGAGAACAGGCCTGCGGCCAGCACGGCCGATTCGGCGAAGACGGCCGTTACCAGCACCGCCTGAAGCAGTCGCCGCAACCACCGCCCGCCGGGCCGAGACCACCGCCCGCCGGCCTGCTCGGCCCAACGTCCCACGCCGTCGACGGCAAACGCCGCGCAAACGGCCATCGCAAAGACGACCACGGCCAGGAATCGTGACGGTGCCTGCAACGAACCGAGCACCGGCAACATCTTCCACGCGCCCCAGAGATTCAGCGGCAATGTGGCACCCAGCGACACGAAGCCTGCTGCCGCCGCCGCCGCAATCAACGGCCAGTGACGCCGCCAGGCGGCGACCGCCCCGGCGACGGCCAACGCCAGCCCGATCCAGGTCACGTAGCAGCCGTACTCGTGCCAGTCGTAGGTCATTCCGGCGCGGTCCAGCCGCCATCGCAACGGTTCCTCCAGAGGCTCGAGCCGCTCGATCGCCTCGGGCGTGAGCCGATATTGCTGCGTCTGCCGGCGGCCCGAGGCGGCCGGCTCCGGGCCGATGGCCGGCAGCGGTTCGCCGTCGGCCGCGGCGAACGTAAGACTGCTGGTGCCCTCGGGGCCTTGAGAAACTTCGATCCGCACGTCGCCGTCGCGCGGCGGCTGCACCAGCAGCGTCGCACGCCGCCGCAATTCTCGGCCTTCGCGATTGCCGGTCACCTGCAACGGCCCGGGAGACGGCCGCGCGGTGATGTTGGCTTCGGGGGTCTCGGCATTCGACGCTTGGGCCTCGTCGGCCGGGTCGTCCACGATGAACAGGTGCGGGCAATCGATCGTTCCCGCGTAGCACCAATCGGCGGTCGTGCTGAGCGTGGCCGTCAGCCGGTACCAGGGTGCCGTGGGATCGGCCTCCAGCAGCAACTTGTCCTGCGGCTCCGACGCGCGGAGCAGCGCGTGACGCGGCAAGTCGAACGCGCGGTAGTTGCTCGCGTCGCCGGCCACCTCCACGGCGTGGATCTCGCGCAACAGGAGTTGTTCGCCGCGGGTGATCTCGAGCTTCGCAGCGCCCTTTTCCGACCGAGCGATGACAAACCGCAAGCCGCCCACCTCCGGCAAACGGACGTAGAGCGTTGCCCGGCGCGTTACCAGTTGGCCCGGCGAACCGTTCTCGATCGCCAGTTGCTGTCCGCCGGGCGGCATGAGATCCAACTCGGCGGTGCTGCGGTCTTCGGCCTCCGGCGGGTCGAAGGTGAGCACGTAGCGGAAGCCTTCAAACTCCAGCCGAGTCCACTTGGCGTTTGTCGATAGCACCAGTCGCAGGCGTTGCCATTGTGTGGCGGCGCGGGCGTTCGCCAGCGTCGGCAGCCGCCACGGCAACAGCCGGGAGAGCTCCGAGTCGGGCGGATTGCGGACGTCGCGCGTGGCCCGGCAGTGGGCCGCCTGACGCGGATCGAGCAACATCCGCGGCAATTGCCCCAGGCCGATCTGCTCGTGCTGTACGACGTTACGCGGATTCGCCGCCAGAAACTCCAGCCGCGGAAAGACCACCACCGCGCATAGCAACAACGTCAACGCCATCGCGCCGCTACAACCGGCCGCCGGGCGCCACGATCGGCCGCGGACGCTCTCCAATACCGCCCACAACAAGACGGCCGGCACGAAGACCGCCACGATGTAGATCGAGCCGTGCAACAACGCCGAGGCCAACACGGCGGCCGCGAGCAGATAGAACCGCCAGTTGTCGTGGCCCCGTTCCAGGCACCAGACGATCCACGGCATCAATCCCAGCAGACACCATTCCAGATGCCCTTCGGCCGTGTGCATGGTGAAGTGGGCGGTCATCATCAGCATCACGCCGCCCAACAGCCGGCCGGCCGGCCCCACGCCCCAGCGTCGCAACAGGGCCGCCATACCCGTACTCCCCAGTGCGACGAACAGCGGTACCTGCAACCGCAGCGCCAAAGGGGCCCCCAGCAACAGCGTCAACAGATACCACGGCGAGAAGGCCGGGCAATGGGGATGGCCCAGCAGCACGTTGCCGCCGTTAACGTAAGGATTCCACAGCGGCAATTCGCCGTCGCGGAGCATCGCCACGCGGGGCGTTTCGTAGCGGAAACTGAACTGGTCCCAGTCCTTTCGGCCCCAGCAGTCGAGCCCGCCAAACAGACACGCGCCATACGCCACCGAGGCCGCCACCAGCAAACCGTAGACGCCAAGCCGCGTCGTGGTGCTTTCGGCGTTGGGAACCTCGACCGTGGGTTGCTTCATCCGCTTGAAACCTGCCGGGTGCTCGACCGGGACGGGAAAAATCCGCTCGGGGACCTAGTGCTTTGTCAACATCTAGTTTTGGGGTGGCGGTTCTTGTGGCGTAAGCCTTCAGCTTGCGTTTGACGCCGAGTTCCAAACGGCAAGCAAGATGCTCGCCCCACTTTCGAATGTCGACAGAGCACTAGTGTATCACGGCAACGCGGCCGCCGACTACCGATCCAACGCCTGCCGCAGGTCGTCGATCAAATCGTTGGGGTCTTCTATGCCGACCGAGAGGCGAATCAGCCCGGGCGGGATGCCGGCCTGGCGGAGTTGTTCGTCGCTCAACGGAGCGTGGGACATTGAGGCGGCGTGTTCGATCAGGGTCTCTACACTGCCGAGGCTAACGGCCAAAACCGCCAGACGCGTCGATTCCACCACGCTCTGGCCGGCCTCACGCCCACCGGCCACCTCGAAGGCCACCATGCCGCCAAATCCCCGCATCTGCCGCGCGGCCAACTCGTGTTGTGGATGGCTTTCCAGGCCCGGATAGAACACTCGCGAGACGGCCGGATGAGACTCCAGAGCCGGAGCAACCGCCATGGCGTTCTCGTTATGACGCTCCATTCGCAATGCGAAGGTCTTTATCCCCCGCAGCGCGAGCCAGGCGGCGAACGGATCGAGACAGCCGCCGAGCATGGTCCGTTTGTGCCACAGCCGCTCGGCCAACTCGGTGCGCGTGACGAGGCACCCGGCCACCACGTCGCCGTGTCCTGAGAGGTACTTCGTCGCGCTGTGCAGCACGACGTCTGCCCCCATGCTAAGGGGGTTCTGGTTGTAGGGGGTGGCAAACGTGTTGTCGACCACACATATGGCCCCGTGCTGCTTCGCACACGCGCAGACCGCCGCCAAGTCCGTCAACGCCATGGTCGGATTGGCCGGCGTTTCGAGATAGACCATCGCCGTATTGTGGCGAATCGCCTGGGAAAACGCCTCTGGCTCGGTCGGGTCGACGAAATCGACATCCACCCCCAATTGGGTTAGGTCGTTCGATAGGACCTCGGTTGTGGCCGCGTAGAGCGACGCCCCGGCCACTACGTGATCGCCCGGCGCCAGCAATCCCAGCAGCGTCGTGGTGACCGCGGCCATGCCCGATGCGAAGCCCAGGCAGCACTCGCCGCCCTCCAGATCGGCCACCACGGATTCTAGGGATGCGACGGTGGGGTTTCCCCATCGTGTGTAGTAGGCCTTTGGGTGGATCTCTCCCGCAAAACGTGCGATCGTTGCCGCTTGGTCCGCTCGAAATGTCGACGTCTGGAACAACGGCGCGGCCAGTGGAGCGGCCTCGAGCTTGGGCTGGGCATGATGCACCGCCCGAGTGGAAATGCTCCATCCATTGGGGGTGTTTCTGGTCATGTGTGATACCTGTTCATGGTGCAGGACGTATCCACCTCTATGCTGGGGCCTTTGGGGGGCCTGCATTGTGCCGCGCCGGCTCGTTGCATGCCAGCCCCCTAGTGCGACTGCAGTCGCCACGCAAATCGCCCTCGTTGCATGCTCCTCACGAGCCGACTCGACGCAAGCTGTGTATGCTGCATAAATTATGGTGCGGAGGATTCTGTCGGGCAAGTTGGTGGGGGATTGTTCCCCCCGCTGAGAGTTTGCCAATCGCAAAGTCTTTGACAGCCGAAAAGAAGCTGTCAATAATGAATGCATTGGCGGCGAAATCGGTTGAGCGGAATCGGGTGACCTTTCGGCTTCAAAGAGAAATCGACGACCATGGCTGATTCACACACCAGGCTTTCCCGGGGGCGGTTTGCGCGCCGACTGCGCGCCGAGCGATTGGAATCGCGCCAGATGCTCGACGCCGCCTGGCTGGGCAGCGTGATCCACGATGCCGACGCTGATCTTTTTGCGGTCGACCTGGTCGGGGGTGCGCCGATCGAGTTGCTCGGGCGAATGGACCGCGTGATGTTCGACGTCGCCTTTACGCCCGACGGTCAACTCTACGGGATCAGCGGCCCGGAAATCCCCAGCAGCCTCTATACGATCGACGTCGACTTCGCCAATCCCCAGGCGAACATCTCGACGACGCTGGTGGGCGCGATCACCGAGACGGGCGTCGGGGCTATCGCACTAAACAGCCTGGGGTTCCGCAGCGACGGAACGTTGTTCGGCGTGGGGTTCAATCCGACGAATCAAGAGTTCATCTATACCATCGATACGGCCACCGCGGCGGCCAGCGCCGAGTTGGCGATCGGGCCACACCAGGCGGCCGGCGACTTGGCCTTCGACAGCGACGGCAACATGTTCGTCACCACGTTTGGCGGCGACCTGCTGCGGATCGACCCGGCGCTGAGTACGCTCGAGGTGGCCGGCGCGATCGGCGGCGGCGACTTCTACGGCCTGGCGTACGGCCCGGCCCCAACGTTGTTCGGCTTCCGATGGTGGGACGAATTCCATCAGGTCCACAGCATCGACACCGACGGCGCCACGACCGAATTGCTGGCGGAGTTGGATCATGCGGCGCTGCACGGTATTTACGGGGCGGCAACCGCCTTCCAGCCGCCGACCGACCTGGGCACGGTGGATTACCTGCTGATGGCGAACCAGGAGTCGATCCTGGAAGAGCTATGGTATCGTTTCGACGCTGCCCACGACGGCATTCTGACGGCGGAAGCCCTTGGCTTGCCGCGGGGCGCCGACGTGCAATTGACGCTCTACACACAGGCCGTCGACGGCACGCTCATCGAACAGGTCGTCGACGAGGACCCCAACGCGTTTCGGATCGATCTTCAAGCCGCCACCGTCGGACAACGCTACTTCCTCCGCATTCAGGGCGCCCAGACGACGGCCGACGTCCGCTTGACGAACCTGGTCAGCCCGGGCGTCGACTCGGTCACCACGTTCAACAGCACCGGTGCCGACGAATTCGTGTTCGACACGCACGAGGACCCCCCCGGCGTGGGCGCTTTCCTTCGCACGCTTACGATCAACGACGTACGCTACGAATTCTCGTTTCCGGTCATTCCCAATTTGCCCGTGTTCACTTCGACGTTTCTTGGCGGCCAGGGCGACACGGCCACGATCTTCGACCACGGCGGAGACGACGACCTGGTGGCGTTTACGGATTCGACCGTGTTGACCGGCAACGGCTACGTGGTCGATGCCAAGATGTGTACGCGCGTGACCGTCGATGGCAGCGAGGGCGGCGACAACATGGCCAAGCTGTTCACGTCGCCCGGCGAAGACAACTTCCTGGCCACGCCGACGTACGCCAGGCTCCAGGGCGTCCGCACCGGCGGCGCAGCCTATACGGTCGAGATGACGAATTTCGGCTCCGTACACGCCTACGGCGGCGGCGGGCAAGACGTCGCGCGGCTGTTCGACTCCGTCGGCAACGACGTCTTCGAGGCCAGTCCGTTGCAGGGTGCGCTGTACGGTACCGGCTATTACAATCGGGCGAAGAACTTCGACGGCGTACACGCCTATGCCGGCCGCGGCAACGACGTGGCCACGCTGCTCGACTCGGCCGGCGACGATATCTTCGCCTCCAATCCGATCCAGGGCGCGCTTTACGGCTTGGGGTTCTACAACCGGGCCAAGCTCTTCGAGTCGGTCACCGCCCGGGCGTCGACCGAAGCCGACGACCACGATCTGGCCCAGTTCGTCGACGTCGACGCGGCCGGCGATTACGAACCTGATAGCTACGACAACGTCTTCGTCGGCACGCCCACGGCCGCCACCATGACCGGCGAGATGCTCAACCACCGGGCGCTGTTCTTCGAGGAGGCGGTGGTCACCGGGACCCAAGGCATCGACATCGCCAAGCTATTCGACTCGGCCGGCGACGACGCGTTCATCGCCTCGCCGACCGAAGCGACGTTGCAGGGCCCGGGATACTCCAACCAGGTGGTGAACTTCGACGCCGTACACGCCTACGGCTCGGCCGGCAAGGACATGGCCGGGCTGTCGGATTCCCCGGGCGACGACACGCTGTGGGCCGGTCCTGGCGAGTCGGCCCTGTTTGGCGTGGGATTCTACAACCGCGCCAAGAACTTCGACGAGGTGTTTGCCGAGGCGACCGCCGGCGGCGATGGCGACGAAGCCATCCTGACCGACTCGGAGAACATCGACACGCTGGTGGCCGACGGCCTTCGCGTGCGGATTACCGTGCCGGTGGCCGACGTTCTCTACCAGGCCCTGATGTTCGATCGCACCGAAGCCACGTCGACGACCGACGGCGACACGGCCGAGATCATCAACTGGCTGGGGGGCGAATTGGACCTGATCGGCTGGACCCTGATATAAGCGATGCCCACACACCGAGAGCGACCGCGAGGTAGCGAGTTACCCTAACCCATCACGTTCCGATACCGGTTGCCCCGCGCTTTCGACGCGATACAATTGGTTCAATGACTCACGTCCGGCACGCTCCTGTGCCACATTGAGGATTCCATTGATGAAGCTCTCACGATTCCTTCGTCGACGCGTTCGCAGAAACCCGCTGAAAAAACGCACCCGCAGATCATTTGGTTTAGGTGCCGTCGGGGCGAGTGTGTTTCGACCGGGTGGCCGTCGATTCGAGGCGCTCGAGCCGCGGCAGATGCTGGCGGCGCCGACTCTGGGTGAACTGCCGCTCGAAGTCACCGTGTTGGCCGGCGCACCGCTGCATTTGCCGCTCGACGGATTCGACTCCGACGGCGATACGCTGAGCTATACCGCGGAGATCACCGGCAATAACGACCTGGAGACCTTCATCCCCGAGGGCAACCGCAATCTGCGGATCTCGGTCGAGAGCTTCGGCGACATGCTCTTCGAGTTGTTCGAGGGCCGGGCACCGGACGTCACCGCGAGGATTGTCGAGTTGGCCGAGAGCGACTTCTACGACGGGCTGACGTTTCACCGGATCCTCGACGACTTTATGATCCAGGGCGGCGATCCGGCGGGCGACGGAAGCGGCGGGTCCGGCGTGGAGTTCGACGACCAGTTCCATCCCGACTTGCAGCACACCAGTTCCGGGCTGCTGTCGATGGCCAAGGGTTTCGACGATTCGAACGATTCTCAGGTTTTCATCACCGACGTACCCACGCGGCACCTCGATTTCAACCACTCGATCTTTGGTATCCTCACCGAAGGCGACGCCGTCCGCGAGGCGATTCAGGCGGTGCCGGCCAATCACAACAGCGGGCTGCCCGACACACCGGTGGTGATCTCGCAGATCGCCGTCGAGCCCGGCGGTGAAAACGGGGTGTTGATGCTCTCCGCGCCCGAGGGAACTACCGGCGTGGCCGACGTCACCGTGACCGTTGACGACGGCACTGGCGGCACGGCCCAGCGGGCGGTCCACGTAGTGATTCTTCCGGATACGGAGAATACCAGTCCGTACCTTCCCGTCGCCCCGGACGATCTGCACGCGACCGGCGGCGAAACCGTCAACTTCACCATCCCCACGGCCGTCGACGTCGACCAGGCGGCCAACGGCGACGAGCTTTGGTACGGCGCTTGGCCGCGCGACGACTGGGGCTTCGTCATGAACAACGAGTTGGACGTCAACGTCGATGCGGCGACCGGAGAGGGAACCGTTCGGGCGCTGAACGGGCTGGCGGGCGTGCACGGCATCCTGGTTGGCGTCAACCCGTTGGGTCTCGATTTCTGGAACTATCTGAACAAGGACCCGGTGGCGGATCCGCGGTATGTACAGTCGGTCAGCTATATGGCCGGCTGGGACTTCCAGATCGTCCCGCTGGTGATCACCCCCGGCGCTGCGGAGGCCGTCGAACTGCTTTCCGATACCGGCTCCAACACAAACGACCTGCGCACAAACCTCAACAACGCCACGCCGGAAGACGCGCTCGAATTCCGCATCACCGGCGTGGCCGACGGGGCCGACGTGATCCTGTTCGCCGGCGGTGTGGAGATCGGCCGGGCCACCGCTTCGGGCCACACCGTGGAGATTACCACCGACGGCACGTTCGAACTGGCCGACGGCGAGCACGATTTGACCGTGCGGCAGGAGATGCTCGACCAGCCGATGGACGTGGGCAACAACGGCAGCGGAACGGTGGATCTGGTGGGCGACGTTTCGGGCGTGATGTTGACGATCACCGTGGATACCACGGCCCCGGTCTTCGAGGTTACCGGGATCCCAACGGCCGCCGACGGGGAACTGTTCACGCACGACGTCCAGACCGACGCGGAGGCCGGCGACGGAGCGACCTACGGTCTGGTCGACCCGCCCAGCGGCGTGCGGATCGACCCGGCCACCGGCGTGATCACATGGACGCCGGTGCCGGGGCAGAGCCCCTCGCAGACGATCACCATTGAGGTCGTCAATCTGGCCGGCAACACGTCTCAACAACAGATCGAAGTTCAGGTGACCCCCGGCGGCCCGATCGACCAGGTCGAGTTCCCCAACCACTCGGCCGTCGACGGCGACGTGATTGCTTTGCGCCCCATGCGGCGGGGTTGGCTGACGATCGAGGCCAACTTCGACCATAACCAAGGCCACGTCAACCTGGAACTCTACGATGCGTCGGGGACTCGAATCGGCGGTGCCTACGGGCCGGTCGGCTACGAGCGGATCGACAGGGTCGTCGACCCCGGGGAAACCTACGAACTGAGGATCATCGGCGACAACCCGAACGTCTCTTATCGGGTGACCAATCTGGTCGCCGACACCTACGACACGCTCGCCTTCTACGGTACCGACGGCGACGATACCTTCGAGATTTTCACCGGGTTCTTTCACGACGCGGTGATCAACGGCGTGGAGTACTCGGGCATCGATCCGAGCGTGTTGCAGGTGATCCGTTTCGACGGACTCGAGGGAGACGACACGGCCACGATCGTCGGCTCGCAAACGCCCGACGTGGTGATGCTCAAGCCCGGTGGGGGGCACGTCATCGGCGGGGAGTATGAGATCGACCTGCTCGGCACGGCCACGATCACCATCGACGGCGGCGGCGGAGCGGACATCGCCTACCTGAGCGACTCGCCGGGAGACGATACGTTCAGCGGCACGCCCACCGTGGCCGAATTCAGCGGCCCGGGATTCGAGCACCGGCTCGACGGCTTTACGAGCGTCGAGGTGACCGGGTCCGACGGATTCGACGTTGCCAAGCTGTTCGACTCCCGCGGCGACGATCGTTTCACGGCCATGCCCACCTTCAGCCTGCTGCAAGGCGAGACGTTTCGCTTGCAGGCCGCCGGGTTCGACCAGGTCCACGGCTACGGCGGCGGCGGTACCGACGTCGCCCGGCTGTTCGACTCGCCCGGCGACGACACGTTTCAGGCCGATCCGGAGCAGGGGGCCCTGTATGGGGCCGACTTCTACGTGCGTGCCCGGGGCTTTGAGGGCGTACACGCCTACGCCGTCGCCGGTGGCAACGATACGGCCGTCTTGGACGACTCGCCGCAGCCAGACACGTTTGTGGCCAACCCGACCTATGGCGCGCTGTACGGCGACGGCTACTACAATCGGGCCAAGCTGTTCGAGAGCGTCTTGGCACGGGCCACCGCGTCGACCGGCGACGTGGCGCGATTCCACGACTCCGTCGGCGACGAAACGTTCCTGGCCACACCGACCTCCGCGGCGATGGCAGGCGCTGCCTTCAACAACCAGGCCCGCCACTTCGACACCGTCGAGGGCCGCGCGACCGCCGGCGGCGACGACACGGCCAAGCTGTTCGATTCGCCCGGAGACGACCAACTGGTCGCCTCGCCCGAGCAAGCCCGGCTCTCCGGGGCGACGTTCGACAGCCTGGCGGTAGGCTTCGACGAAGTGCACGCCTACGCCAGCGCCGGCGGCAACGACACGGCCGAGCTTTCCGGTTCGGCCGGCGACGACACCTTCGACGCCAGCCCCACGCAGGCCTCGCTTGCCGGGACCGAGTATTACGTGCGTGCTAAGGAGTTCGACGAGGTCGAAGCCGTGGCCGGAGCCGGCGGCAACGATCGGGCCACCCTGCACGACTCGGCCGGCAACGATAACTTCGTCGGCACGCCAGGCACAGCCAGGCTTCACGGTGCCGACTTCGACAACCTGGCCCGGGGCTTCGCCACCGTGAAGTCCTATGCCGACGGCGGCGGTTCCGACGTGGCCAAGCTGTTCGATTCCGCCGGCAACGACGTATTCGTTGGCACGCCGACCGCCGGCCAATTGACGGGCCCGGGCTTCGAGCATCAGACCTACTACTTCGATCAGGTTCACGCCTTTGCCGACGTCGGCGGCGACGATCTGGCCAAGCTGTTCGATTCGGCCGGCGACGACACCTTCGACGTCGACGCGACGATAGGCCAAGGGGCGCTGCACGGTGCGGCGTTCTACAATCGGGCCAAACTGTTCGAGGAGGTCCACGCCTACTCCAACGTCGGAGGCCGCGACGAGGCCGTGCTCAACGATTCGCCCGGCGACGACACCTTCACCGCCGACCCCAACCAGAGCGTGCTCTCCGGCGACGGATTCTACTACCGGGCCAGGCAATTCGAGGAGGTCTACGCCGAAGCGGCCGCCGGCGGATTCGACGAAGGGGTGTTTTCCGATTCCGGCTTGATCGACCAATTGGTTGCCGAGGACGAGTGGGCCCGAATCTCCAACGCCACGCTCGACTTCCTCTTCGAGGCCGAATCGTTCGACCGGGTTACCGCTACCGCCACCACAGCGGGCGACACGGCCGACGTGGGTACGTTGTCCGACGGTTTTGATCTGGTGCTCACCGGAACCTGGCAGAACGCTTGAGTTTCGACGGCAGACCGTGTACGCTCGACAGATGGGGCACACGCAACCGGAACCACAGAAGCAACCGGGGAGAGAAGAGGCCTCGTCGGCCGGGGTGATGGGAAAGTCGCCCGATGGCCGATAGAAGACAGAGTCGCAACCGTGCCGTGACCAACAACGGCCTGCCCGACGCGCGTCGTGGCGGGCCGGGAGGCGCTCCTTGATGAGCCGACGCCGTTTCGCCAATTGCCGGGGCACGCTGGCCCGCCGCCGGGATCTCCGCCCGCCCGGCCGCCGGTTGCGTCTGGAACCGCTCGAGCCGCGGCGGCTGCTGGCCGACGGCTTTCCCCCGGCGATCGGCTCGATTCAGAACGTGATCCTCTTGATCGGCGACGGCATGGGCTTCGAGCACGTCAACGCCGCCCGGATGTTCCTTGGCGGCGAAATCGTCTTCGACGAGGCCCCCTATCAGGCCGAGATGACCACCTACGCAGCCAACGTTTCGGTCACCGATTCGGGGGCGTCCGGAACGGCGATGTCGACCGGGCACAAGGTCAACAACGGCGTGATCGCTCTGGCCCTGCCCGGCGACGGCGCCGAACTGACCACGTCGTTGGAACTCTATCGCGACTTGGGCAAAGCGACCGGCCTGGTGACCACGACCTTCATGACCCACGCCACGCCGGCCACGTTCGGTGCGCATGCCCCCTCGCGGAGCCTGTACGGCGAGATCGGCCACGACTATTTCACTCAGACGCGGCCCGACGTTCTCTTCGGCGGGGCGTTGATTGTCAACGAAGCGCAGGCCACGGCCGCCGGCTATACGGTCGTCACCGATCGCGAGCAGTTGCTGGCACTCGATGCCGAAACCGAGTTGCCCGTGGCCGGGCAGTTCGGCGGCTACCATCTCCCTTACGAGTTCGACGGCCTGGGGACACTGCCACACCTTTCCGAGATGACCACCGCCGCGCTGGACCTCTTGGACGACGACCCGGAAGGCTTCTTCTTGATGGTCGAGGGCGGCCGGGTCGATCACGCCGCCCACGCCAACGACATCGCACGCAACGTCCACGAGACGGTCGAATTGGCCAATACGGTCGAAACAGTGCTCGACTGGGCGGCCGGCCGCGACGACACGCTGATCATCGTCACCGCCGACCATGAATGCGGCGGCATGACCATCGTCGCCGACAACGGCCCCGGCGAGATCCCGGACGTCACCTGGTCGACCGTCGGCCACACCGGCGCCAACGTGCCGGTCTATGCCTGGGGTGTTAACGCCGAGTTGGTCGAGGGCACGCTGGACAATACCGGCATCTTCACGTTGACCACCCAACCGGGCGTCAGGCCGCTGCCGCCGTTGGACTTCGTCGCACTCTCCGATCTGGATCCCTCGGCCGGCGATCTCTGGTTTCGCGGCAACACGCCCCACCCCGGGCAATTGATCGTCGAGTCGGACGTTGCCGACGATGCGGACGACGTGACGCTGACGCTCTACGATGCCCAACTCAAGGAGGTCACGTCCGCCACTATGCCCGCCGGCACGGGCCGGGTCGAATGGCCGGTGGGCGGGCCGAGGAAGACGTATTACTTCCAGCTCGCCGGCAGCAGTACGGACGTTGACTTGCGGCTGATCAACATGATCGAGCGCAGTCAGGACGGCTCCCTGCTGACCGTTCACGGCACGTACCAGGACGACCATTTCGAGTTGCTGCCCGGTCAGACCGAGGTCGTCGTCAACGGCCTTACGTTCGAGGTGGGCGAGGCTACCGAAGTGCGGCTGGCCGGCTCCGGCGGCTTCGATACGGCCGAGCTTGCCGGCAGCCCGGGCAACGACTTCGCCACGCTGCGGCCGACCTATGGCACGTTGACCAGCCCGGATCTGAAGATTCGCCTGGATGCGATCGCCGTGGCCACAGTGAACGACTCCGGCGGCTTCGATTCGGCCCAACTGTACGATTGGTGGAGCAGTGAGACGTTTCTGGCCACGCCCACCTATGCCTCGCTCTACGGCGTCAGCTTTCGCAACGCGGTGCTGGGCTTCGACGAGGTCTTTGCCTACAGTTCAGGCGGGTCCGACGTTGTCAAGCTGTTCGACTCGCCGGGCAACGACACGTTCTACGCCACGCCGACCGAGGCCGCGCTGTACGGCGAGTCGTACTACCTGCGGGCGCGGGACTTCCCGCAAGTTCACTCCTATGCCGACGCCGGCGGCCGCGACGTGGCCAAGCTGTTCGACTCGGCCGGGACCGACGTCTTCGAGGCCGATCCCACGCAAGGGGCCCTGTACGGAACGGGCTTCTATAATCGGGCGAAGGGTTTCGATCAGGTACACGCTTACGGCAGCGGCGGTTTCGACCTGGCCAGGCTCGACGACTCGCCGGGCGACGACCTCTTCGCCGCCAACCCGAGCCAGGCCGCACTCAGCGGCGAGAGCTTCTACAATCGGGCGAAGCACTTCGATCAGGTACATGCCCACGCGACGGCCGGCGGCGAGGATCGGGCCGAGTTGCGCGATTCGCCCGGCCGCGACCGCTACGTGGCCACGCCCACCTACGCCGCGCTCTACGGCGACGGCTTCGACAATCAGGCCAGCCACTTCGCCCGCGTGGAGGCCTACGCCGACGCCGGCGGCCTCGACGTCGCCAAGCTGTTCGATTCGCCCGGCGACGACGATTTCGTTTCCACGCCCACCTCGGGCCTGCTCTACGGCGACGCATTTCGTAACTACGCCCACCGCTTCGATCAGGTACACGCCTACGCCACGGCCGGAGGAACCGACCTGGCCAAGATGTTCGACTCGCCCGGCGACGACGTCTACGACGCCGATTCGCTGCAAGGGGCGTTCTACGGGGCCGACTTCTACACCCGGGCGAAGCACTTCGAACAGGTCCACGCCTACTCGGAAGGCGGCCGAGACGTGGCCCGGCTGTACGATACCCCCGGCGACGACACGCTCGAGTCCGACCCGACGCAGAGCGTGCTCTTTGGAACCGGCTACTACCACCGGGCCAAAGACTTCGCCGAGGTCTACGCCACGGCCGACTCCGGCGGCTTCGACTCGGCCTATTTCGACGATTCGGGATTGCTCGACCTGTTGGAAGCCGAAGACGATTGGGCCCGGATGTCGAATTCTGTACTCGATTTCCTCTTCGCGACCTCGGCCTTCGACTTCGTCAAGGCGACCGCCAGCAACGACGGCGACACGGCCCAAGTAGGGCCGCTGGCCGATGGATTCGAGCTTCAACTGAGCGGGCCGTGGAACGGCGCGTAGCAAGCCGTGCAGCGCGTGCGTGCCGCGACCTCGTGGAAGCCGCATCTTGTCAAGCGCGCGTGCCGAAAGCCCTCTTTGATTGAGCGGCAGACCTCCATTGCCGCACTTTCGTAAGTCGTCTACGAGAGACGACTTGCGCCGCCAATCGCCACTTCGGTGGCTGAGGCTACGTTCGGCTGGTCTCGCGGGGGGCTGGTATGCTCCACCTGTTGTGGCTGTCTGCCGGGAGATTATTTCCCGATTCTCGATGCCAGGTTGTTGACGTAACGAAAATACGGATTATGATAGTGGTATCAGTTGAAATGGTTTTCCTGAAACTAGGACCCATCGAGTAATCGAGGCAGTTTTCCCGTTCATTCTTAACGGCCAGCCGGAAGGAAGATAGCAGAGAGACAGAAGCAATCTTGCGCGACGAGATAGGTTTCTGCCTCTTGTTTTCTTTCTTGGGTGGAAGTTGTCTTCGGTGCTTGATGGGTGGTATCTCTTTCTACAACCCACAGGGCATTAGCCCGGAGGCAGCGAAGTCGCCCAACCTGAACGTCAACCGCATGGCGGCGGTGGTGTTTCTTCCGAGGGTGAAGTCTACACTTGGCTCCTTCCCGGAGTTGGGCTGTCTGTACGTCGATGGGTTTCCCTTTGGCGGCGATCGTGCCGCCGTTGTCCTGTTGGGCCACTGTCCCGTTGGGTCACAGTCCCGTTGGGGCATCGTCCCGCTGGGTAATTAGTGCGTCAGTTACTAGGTATGAGGTAGAAAGATGTTTCGAACGACAACTTGGCTAAGCGCTGCATGCGTGTTGTTGGTCTGTTCCGTTTCCTTTGGCGAAATCATCGCCACCACCGGCGACGTGGTGGTCATTGATCCAACCTCGGTCGTTCCCGGGGCACAAGAAAGCGACGACTCGATCTTCGCATTTATCGAACAAAAGGGCGTGGCGCTACCCAGCACGGTGTCGGTGGACATTGCCACGCCGGGCACGGTCACCACGTCGGGTGATTTGGTGCGAGGCGCGATCGACGGGGGCACATTGGTCGACAGCTATTACGTCCATTTCGATCCGTTGGGTACGCCGACCACCGGCATCACGACGATGGGATCGCTCACTTTCCCCTATGAAGTGCTGGGGATCCAAGTCGTTGCCGACGCCCTGGACGCCGGCGACAGTGCGTTGGGAAACTCCGCAGCCACCTATCCCGACGGAGCCGCCAGACAACTCGAATTCGCCCCGAACAGTTCCGATTTCGTCAATCTGGCTCCAGATCGCCGATCGGTGACGTTCTTGTTGCATGCCGGCAGCGACCTCGACTCCTTCCGCGTGATCACCGCCGTCCCGGAACCGTCGATCCTGCTGCTACTTTCGACGGGAGCCGTCGGGCTGGTGGTCTGCATGCGGCGGCGCAATTCGAAATAACCACAACAAATCACAAGCTGAACTGACGCACCCCAGCTTGGTGTCTGGGACGCCGGGCCGTTGCCGCGTACCTCGGCAATGGGTCGGCGTCCTGCTCTTCTTGGCAGCACCCGTCGGCCAGCCCCCCTTGACCGGGGGATCGGCCCGTGGGATGATCGTCGGGTCCCCCAAGTCAAGGGTTGGCCCGCCACGTTCCCCGCCACCGCCGATGCCCATGCCCATCCAACCGAAAGACGTCGCCGAGCATTTCGCCACGCATTTCGACGAGCAGCCCCGCTGGATCATCCGAGCACCCGGGCGGGTCAACCTGATCGGCGAGCATACCGACTACAACGACGGGTTCGTGTTGCCCTTGGCCATCGATCGGGCGATCTGGATTGCCCTGCGGCCTCGCGACGACTTGCAGGTGGCGGTCCACTCGCTCGACTACGACGAGTTCGACCAATTCGCGCTCGACGACATGAAACACAAAGAGCCGGGGTGGTTGGAGTATCTCAAAGGGACCGCCTGGAGCCTGGCCGAAGACGGCCACCAGCTTGCCGGCTGGGAGGGGGTGTTGATCGGCGACGTGCCGCTCGGCGCCGGGCTCTCTTCTTCGGCCGCACTGGAAATGGCAACCGCGCGGGCGTTTGCCGTCGCGAGTAATCTGCCCTGGGAACCGGCCACGATGGCTAAGTTGGGACAGCGGGCCGAGAACCAGTGGATCGGCGTCAACTGTGGCATCATGGACCAGTTGATTTCCGCCGCCGGTGAGGCCGATCACGCCTTGCTGATCGACTGCCGCTCGCTGGCCACCGAGCCGGTGCCGTTTCCGCCCGGGTTGGCCGTGGTGGTGCTCGATACTTCGACCCGGCGGGGGCTGGTCGACTCGGCTTACAACGAGCGTTTCGACCAGTGCAAGAAGGCCGCCAAGTTCTTCGACGTGCCGGAGCTACGCGACGTGGACCTCGAGTTGTTCGACCAGAAGGCCGACGGCCTGGATGAGGTTACCCGACGCCGAGCACTGCACGTGATTACCGAGAACGACCGCACGCTACGGGCCGTCGAGGCGATGCGAGCCGGGGACGTCGACACGCTGGGCGCGCTGATGGACCAGAGCCACGTCAGCCTCCGCGACGACTACGAGGTCTCCAGCGACGCCCTAAACGTGATGGTCGAAAACGCCCAGGCCCATCCGGCTTGCCGCGGTGCGAGAATGACCGGGGCCGGTTTTGGCGGCTGTGCGGTGGCGATCATCGACGCCGACGCGGCCGACGATTTCACCGAGAAGACGTCTGCCGCCTACCAAGCGAAGACCGGCCGCACCCCGGCCATCTACGTCTGCCAAGCGACGGACGGGGCGGACGTGGTGGATCTCTGAGCTTGCGGTTCGGTGGGTGGCTGGGGCAAAGCGCAGCGGTGCCCCAGGATGCAGACGCTCCCGCGATCCCGGGCTTTCTGGGGCAGCGCTGCGCTATGCCCCAACCACCCCGCTACGTGCGAGCCATCCGTTGTCTCGACGCGGCAGCGAATTGTGGCCGATGCCGCTACGGCGAATCGGGCCAACCGACCTCCAGCTTGCCGAGCCGGACGGTCGTCTCGCGGGTGCCGGTGCCGTCGGGGCCGACGACGGTCAGCTTCAACTCATCGCCCGGCTGCTTGCTGCGGATAACCGTGAGCAGTTCACCGGAGAGTCGGATCTTCTGGCCGTCGGCGGCGACGACGGCGTCCCACTCGCGCAGTCCGGCACGTGCGGCAGGCCCGTCCTTGATGACGTTGCGCAGCACCAGCCCTTCGGTGCCCGGGGCGAATCGATCGAGCAAGCTGCGGCCGTGTTGCCAGAGTTCCTCGACCGCCGCGCCCATGGTCGGCGTGGCGGCGTTGCGGCGCTCGTTCAGCAAGTCGCGGATCGCCGTGTAGGGAATCGCGTGGGCAATGCCGATGGGGATTGCATTGGCCGACATCACGCCGGATTGCAGGGCCACGACCTCGCCACGCCGATTCACCCACGGCCCGCCCGACATTCCGCTTTGGACCGTGCAGGCGACGTGCAGCACCTCGTTGTAGCGGCCGGTGTAGTAGGAGTAGACGAGGTCGTCGCGGGCGATCGTGCCGCACAACAACACGGCGTGCCGAAACAGCGGTGCACCGAACAGGAAGACGTCGTCGCCCGGCGGCGGGAGCTTCTCGGCGATCGGCAGTGCCGCATACCCGTTGTCGCGCGGCTCGACCCGCAGCAATACTGAATCGTGTCCCAGGTCGACCGCGACGACCTCGGCTTCGATGCGGCCGGTTTGCGGCGAGAGGATTTCAATGCGGCTGCCCGGGCGTCCGATCACGTGGGCAGCGGTCAGCAGCAGCCCCTCTTCGTCGACGAAGAAGCCGGATCCGCCGAAATGGCCGTCGACGAGGATCTCGGCCGACGCCCGTTTAGCCAGTTGGTAGAGTTCGGCCGGCGGACGGAGCTCGTCTGCCGGAGGTTGGTTCCCGTTGTTCGATTCGCCTTCCGCCCCGGCCACCACTCGGGCCAGCAGCATCAGCAACAACGTCAACAGAAGGACCCATTTGGCCACGCGGCCGTCGTGCTCGGTGGGTTGCGTCATCGTGGGGCCTGTTCTGGTGGGAGGAGCGCAAGCGTCTCGCGAAGCGAGCCGGTTACCGAGCCGTTTCACGACGAGGCCTCGAGTAGCGATCGCTATCGACGGCCTCGCATCGGCAACGATAATGCCGGTCATCGGGATGATAAGGACGCGCGAACGCGCGGCGGTGTCGAAGGGAGGGTCACGGCGCGATTGGGCAATTCACCCTAAACACACCAATCCAACACTCTGCATTGTAATATCCGGCGCACCTCGACCGCAAGACTCTGCCACGGAACTTACAGAGTGCCCCGAGAAGAAGATTGCCACCGTCTACCGCCTACCGCCTTCTGCCCACCGCCTACTTCTCCAAATCCCACGCATCCAACCACCGCGTGCTCGCCGGCACCAGGTCGAAGTCCTCGCGGAGCCGCTGGGCGAAATGGGGCATGTGGCCGGCGCCGTAGAAGATGGCGATGTTCTTCTTGCCGGCGGCGATCTGCTTGCGCAACACGCCCAGGGCGACGTCGTTTCGGGCGCTGATCAACGTCGAGCCGTCGGGGCCCTCCAACGCCATCAGCGAACCTTCCATGTCCTGAAACTGCTCGGCCATCACCCGCTTCATCGCCTGGGCCCGATCCTTGGCGAACAGCGCCATCAGCAACTCTGCGTCGCTGGAGCCGCCGGGGTCGGCGGCCTGCTTGGCGATGGCGTAGCCGAACATCCGCAGGGCCATCTTGAAGACGCTCTCGTTCCTTTCTTCCATCGACTTCCTGAACTGCTCCGGCGACATGTCGGCGTGGACAAAGTTCTTGC
The DNA here is from genome assembly GCA_964472545.1 of uncultured Planctomycetaceae bacterium. Taxonomy (GTDB): domain Bacteria; phylum Planctomycetota; class Planctomycetia; order Pirellulales; family Thermoguttaceae; genus CAYYNP01. Next base: position 23,643 of record CAYYNP010000101.1, read on the forward strand.
GAGTGTAGTTGACGGCCTCGAGCTGAAACTCCAACTCGAGCATGTCCTTCATGCCCATCTGCAGCGCCGAGACCGGACTGCCCGAGCCGCCTCCGCCGCCCTTAGGGATCTTGGTACCCTGTGGGGCGACTAACTCGTAGAGCACCACGTCGTACTTGCGGAACTCGCGGTTGAGTTGACGGTAGTAGTTCTTCTCGCCCACGTGGACGGCCGAAACCAGATCAACCGTGGGGGCCTTCTTGCTCTTGTCCTTCGGCACACAATGGACGATTGCCGCCTGAAGCGCCGTGGGGCGCTCTTGCGCATCGCGGGCCAGCCGCAGGAATAGGCCTTTCTTGGCGTCTTGTTTCGGTTCTCCTGCCGGTTGGCCCTTCTGGACGTCTTGTTTCGGCTCTGCCGCCGGCTCTGCTGCCGGCTGGGCCTCGGGCGGAGCCGGTTCTGCCGCGACCGTCAGCGTAGCGACCGAGAACAGCGCGAACAGAACGGCAAGCACGATCTTCAAGCGAGAAGACATCGCAATGGCACCTTTCATCTGATCTACCAGCGGAAACGCCGACTTCGGGCGATCCGGCCAATTAGCGGCGGACAGGCGGCGCGGTTTCACGCAACCGACCGACCGTAGCAGTTGACCAAGCACCCCACAGCCTCAGCAGTTAGTATACCTTTCGTCACTGCCACCCGGCAAGCCGCGAAACGAGCTTGAAACGGCGGGCCGGCTCGGGTAGACTCGCTGTGGCTTGGGCAGCCGGAGAGGGGTTCTTTCGACTTCTGCGGAAGGGCATGCGCTGCATGGGTCTGATGCGATTCATCGTCTGTCTGCCCGAATGCGCCACCGAGGATGCGGTCGCACAGGCCTGTTTGTCGGGGATTGACGGCTTTGTCTGGCAAAGCAAAGCCGAGTTACGTGGTGATCGACTCGTGCTTCGACGTGCCGTATCGGACTCCGGCAGTTTGCAGATCCCCTGGGACGTTGAGGGCCACGGCCGCCTGATGCTCTCGACCGGGACGCTGTCCGAGGAGTTCGGCCCCCACCTCTTGCCCCTGGAACTTGCCCGCGGGACACTCGGTCAACTCCGCAGCCAATTGGCCGATTGGCAGATGATGGCCCTGGCCGTCCCGCCACGGGTCGGGAAGATGGCCGCCGAGGCGACGCACGATTTTTCCCGCGCCGCCGTGTCTCGAGACGAGCGGACGGCTTCGGCCGAGTTGGCGCAGCGGGCCCTGCAACGGGCACTCGACGCGGGCGAGTTGTTGGCGGCCGCTTACGCCGGGCAGGTTCTTGCCGTCCGACGCCGCGGCGGCACCCGGCTGGGTACCTTCCTCGGCGGCGACTTGGGCAACTCCCCGTTGGAAGAGGACGTAGCCGGACCGTTTCTCGGCGCCTTCAACGCGGCGGTCGTACCCGCCAATTGGCGCGAGATCGAAGCCGGCGAGGGCAGCCGCTATTGGACTCTTACCGACCAACAGATCCGCTGGTGCAAGAGCCACGGCTTGAAGGTCTGCTGTGGCCCTCTGCCGCTTTTCGATTCTCGGGGGCTGCCCGACTGGCTCTACCTGTTTGAGGACGACTTCGACGAGTTGCTCTCGTTGACGTCCGATTTTGTTCGGGCGACCGTGGAGCGCTACCGAGGCCAGGTCGACACCTGGCTATGCGCCGGGCGGCTAAACTCATCCGACACGCTCGCGCTGTCCGACGACCGGAAGCTCCATCTGGCGGCTCGTTGCATCGAGCTGGTGCGTTCGCTCGACCGGGACGTTCCGGCCGTGCTCTCGTTGGATCAGCCTTGGGGTGAATACACTGCACACAAAGAGACCGACTTTCCCCCGTTGCACTTTGCCGACGCTCTGGTGCAAGCCGGACTGGACCCTACCGGTTTGGCGCTGGAGATCAACCTGGGGTATCATCCCGGCGGCACGCTGCCGCGGGATCCGCTGGAGTTCAGTCGCCAACTGGATACCTGGAGCCTGCTGGGGTTGCCGCTGACGGTTTGCCTGACGGTTCCCAGCGAGACCTATCGCGACCCGGGCGCCGAGCGTCGGGTGAGTCTGCCGCAAGGCCGCTGGAGCCCCCAAGCCCAGCAGGGATGGATGGCCCGATACATTCCGCTGTTGTTGGCGAAGCCCTGCGTGCAAGCGGTCCTCTTCAACCAGATTCGCGACAGCGAACCCCACGGCTTTCCCCACGGCGGGCTATTCGACGCCGAGAAGCGCCCCAGGCCGGCGTTGCGGGCGTTGGCCACGCTACGGCAGGCGTGCCTTCGCTGAACAAGACGCCTACGATCGGCCTCAAGCCAAGGTCGCCCGCCCGAAACAGGCCAGACACATGTCGTCGGCTTGCGAACGGTTACCCACGAATCGCTTGACGTCGTCGAGGATGCCGCGGCCGAGGTCGCTCACGTCGGCCACCGCCACGTTGAGCCGAGTCCAAAGGCGCTCGTGGCCGTAGAGGTCGCCGTGGCGGTTCATTGCCTCGGTGATCCCGTCGGTGTAGAGCGTCAGCGAGTTGCCCGGCTCCAACGCGCACGTATATTGCCCGTAAACTACGCCGTCGTCGATGCCCAGGGGCAAGCCGGATTCGGCCTCGCCGATAGCCACGACCTCTCCCGAACTACGCCGCAACAGCGGCGGCATGTGGCCGGCGTTGACCACGGTCACTTCGTGCCGCAGCGGATCGAGCACGATCAGCACCAGCGTGATGAAACGGTCTTCCCAGCCGCGGCCGCAAAACACGCGATTCACGCGCCCGATGGCCTCCGCCGGCGTCGACTCGCTGACCAGGCTGTAGCGCGTTTCGGCCGAGAACCGGGCCATCAACAGCGACGCCGCCACTCCCTTGCCCGAGACGTCGGCCACCACCACCGCCAGCCGTCCGTCGGGCAGCGGCACGTAGTCGTAGTAGTCGCCGCCGAGTTGATTGGCCGGCTCGTAGAACTCGAAGAACTCGTATTGATCGACCTTGGGTGAACCGGCCGGCAACAGTCCCTGCTGTACCTCATGGGCAACGGCCAACTCCCGCTCCATGGCCCGTTCCTTCAGCGCCGTCTCGTGCAACTGGGCATTCTCGACCGCGAAAGCCGCCTGGCAGGCCACGCTGGCCAAGACGTCGAGGTCCTCCCGACCGAAGCCGTTGCGCTGATCCAGGGCGTCGATTTGGATCACGCCCAAGGCGTTGCCGTCGCTGTCGACCAGCGGTGCACACATCATCGAGCGAATGTGGAAATCGACGATGCTCTCGGCCATGTCGAAACGGGAATCGGTGGCCGCGTCGGCTGAGAGGATGGCCTCCTTGGAATCCATCACGCTGCCCACGATCGTGCGGCTGATGCGCGTCGTCTCGGCGTGTTCCTGATGGCGAAACTTCACCGCCTTGGGCATCAGGCCGCCGCCGTCGCGGTGCTTCAAGACGACGAAGCCGCGGTCGGCTTGTGGGAAGATGGCAAACAGGCTCTCCAGCAAACTGCCGAGCACTTCGTCGAGCCCCACTGCCTTACCCAGGTTCTGGCCGATCTCGATCAGCGCCTTCAGCTTGGCCTCGGTGTTGACCTCGAGTCTCAGCGAAGACGAACCGGTGGAGATATCGAGTTTGGACATGATCCGCGAACCGGCCGAAGGGGCCGAGTCGTCGAACATCATGGCCGTAGTTTGCGCGTTCTCCTGCTCCGCCTGCTGGGAGATCACATCGAGATCCGGCGGCTTGCGGTGGAACACGAACGTCAGATCGCAGATTCCCAGCTCGTCGTCTTCCAGAAGCTGCTGACGCTTCGCCACGGCTTGGCCGTTGACAAACGTGCCGTTGCGGCTGTCGAGATCCTCGACGAAGTGGTCGTTGCCGACGCGCGTCACCCGCGCATGCTGCCGGCTAACCGCCCCCGACTCCAACACGATGTCGCAATCCGGATGCCGTCCCAAGATGGCCGTATCGCCTTCAATCGGCAAGAGTTGGCCAGGATTGAGTCCTTGAATAACCCGCAGTACAGGCATGGTTCACCCGCTCTAAAGAAGGGCGATTGTCTTGCCGCAGACCGACCGATGAACGCACCCGTCCTCGTCACGTCGACCGAGGTCAGCCGCCAAAGGTCATATTTTTTGCGGTCCAGACGTCACGTCTAGACGTCCGGTCCAGACGTCCAGTCTAGACATGCTCTCCCCCACCCGTCAACCGTTGCGTCGCCCGCCCTTGACGCCAGACGCACCCTAGCCTACGCTAACGATACTGGCAAGGCGTTGCGGCCTTCCGGCCGCGAAAGCTTCTCCCACTGGGGAATAGTGTAACGGCAGCACGAGTGACTCTGGATCACTTAGTCAAGGTTCAAATCCTTGTTCCCCAGCTTGCTAAAGCCCGTCGTGGCAAGGAGTTACGGCGGGCTTCCTTTTCGGCGAGCCGTCGCTGATTTGGCTCGCACTACTCCGGCGCTACCTTCCGGCGTAGAAGAAAGGTCCGGCCGAAGCCGGGCCTAGGCATGTCGTATGGGCTTCACGACGAGTCCACCACCGCCCGGCGGGCGTTCAGCCTGTGGGACACGGCACCGATACTCAGACCGCGTGCCAAGAGAGGCCGTGGCCGCATCGCTGGGTAGGACAGGTTCTTGCCGTCCTTGCGGGTAACCTCCCATGGATTACGTGGGGCCGGGGCGGCTGACTGTAGGTCCCAAAGGCACGGCGACAAGACCTCTCGCCCGGTGGCCGGGTCTACGGGGCGTACGTTGCCGGTCCAACGAGCAGAAACGGTTTTCAGGTTAAGATCGGCCGTGTCGGGCAAGCTGACGGCGCCGTCTTCGTGGGTCGTCCGCCGCGCAGCCTCAAGGCGATCGGCGGGACGTGGGGTGGCCGAGCAGTCGGCCAAGAGGGTGGTGGACATAGTGTCCTCCCTCTTTGCGCTCACTTCCGTGTGGGCCTCCATGAGCGCAAGCAAAGGCCCCGACCCCTGAAGGCTCTGATATGGCGGCTCTAGTCCGCCCGGACACGGTCACCCGTCCACGCCCGCGTTTCCACAGGCGAACGTCCGAACCTCAGGGGCCGAGGCCCTGGTTTCTAGAGTTGGTGCTATCATGAATCTTGCGTGTGCCGAAGCACTCTTATCACCCGCCCGACCACTACCGAGGGCCGCCGGGCGTCAAGACTCCTCCCGCCGCTGGCCGCGCGGCCGGAAAGTGTCACGTGACACAACTCTTGCCCCCCCGCCAGGGCCGTTCTTCGAGAATCCGCCCCACGCCCCCAGAATTTCGTTGACCACGGCTTGCGGCGATGGTAACGTAACGGGCGTTCCGAGTTCACGAGTATCTGCTCGAGGCACGATAACTCCACCACGAGGCAGCTTTCCCGACGCGCAATCTAACGTTGCGGTTTTGTCCGCGATGATCGTCTGGCGTGTCGAAGTGATCCGTGCGGCTGCGGGTCAGGTTCCCATTGGTTTTCAAGGCGGAGAGGGTCCGTTTGCGCGCAGGTTGTTTCTACGCAAGTTCGATAGACTCAGGAGGCAAGCCGATGAGGCTTTCTGCGATACTGGCTGCCCTGTTCGTTCTTTCCGCGGTAGCAGCACCACTTCCAGTGAGAGGGGAGTCGCCCAGTCCGGTCGTCATCACGGAAATCGGCACCACCAATCCGGACTACATTGAGATCCAGAACGTGTCTGCTGGTCCGGTCGACACTTCCGGATGGGTCGTGGCGTTCAACGATGGTCGTCGCGGCGACATCAATGACGTAGACCGCGACTACTGGCATTTGCCCGACTCGATACTCGCTGGTCAGACGCTCTTCCGCAGCGACGTCCACTCAAACCCCGACCTCGACCACTACTACGGCAGTGATATCCCCTGGCGAAACGTCGGCTATGGC
>CAYYNP010000102.1:0-29471 GCA_964472545.1 uncultured Planctomycetaceae bacterium
GACGACTACTATGTCGGTTCGCCGCGCGGAGCGAGACGACTACTATGTCGGTTCGTCTCGCGGAGCGAGACGACTACTATGTCGGTTCGTCTCGCGGAGCGAGACGACTACTATGTCGGTTCGCCGCGCGGAGCGAGACGACTACTATCCGCTAACGTCCGCCTGCCGTGCATCAGGCCGACAAGGAGACGTTTCTCATGAGGACGCCCGAACCGTCATGCAACCCGCGGTTGACCACCGCGCTGTTTCACGTTCTGGCCGTGGCCGGGGCGACGTTCGCGTGGCTGCACGTGCCGCCTGCGAGTGCCGAAGTTGTCCGCTTCGACGTCGAGTCGCGCGCGCCGTTCGCCGAGGGCCGCTCGTTCGGTGCGGCGGGGCCGTACGAGCGAATCGTGGGCCGCGTCTACTATCGGCTCGATCCCGATCTGCCGCAAAACGGCAACGTCGTCGACCTGAAGCTGGCGCCGCGCAACGACGACGGCTTTGTGGAATACTCCGGCGATCTGTTCATCCTTGCCCCGAAGGACCTCACTCGAGGCAACGGGGCCGTGTTCTACGACGTGAACAACCGCGGCAACAAGCTGGCCCTGCGGTTCTTCAACTTCGGCTCGGGCGGCAACGACCCGCGTTCCGCCGCACATGCCGGCGACGGCTTCCTGATGCGTCACGGTTTCACGGTCGTCTTCAGCGGCTGGGACGGCGAACTGCTGCCGGGCGGTAACCGGTTGCGGTTGGCGGCGCCGGTGGCCCGCGAGGGCGACAAGAAGATCACCGGGCGAGTGCGCTGCGAGATCGTGCCAAAGGGGAACGTTACGCGTACGGTGGTCAACTGGGGCAATCACGGCTCGTACCGGCCGACGGCTGCGGGCATGCAGGGAGCCACACTCACACACCGCGTCTTGCCGCACGATCCCCGGGTATCCGTTCCCCGCGACGAATGGACCGTGCACGTATCGGAGGTCGAAAGCGACCGGCCCGGCCAACTCCCGAAGGTCGAGTTGGCGATGCTCGGCGGCATGAAGCGGGGCCATATCTACGAGTTGATCTACGAGGCCGAAGACCCGCTGGTCATGGGCACCTGTTTCACGGGGCTGCGCGACTTGATCTCCGCGTTGAAACACGGCACGGGCAACGACAACCCGTTGCTGGCCGACGGCCGGCCGGTAATCCGGCGGGCCCACGGCTTCGGCGTTTCCCAAAGCGGCCGCTTTCTGCGGGAGTTCCTCCACGGCGGCTTCAACGAAGACGAGCGGGGCCGGAAGGTCTTCGACGGGGTGATCCCGCACGTCTCCGGGGCGGGCTTGGGCTCGTTCAACCACCGCTTTGCCCAGCCGACCCGTCACGTCACCCAGCACGACCATCACGACTACCCGGCCGACCGTTTTCCGTTTACCTACGCGACGCAGCAGGACCCCGTCTCCGGCAAGACCGACGGCATCCTGCGGCGGGCCACGGCGAGCAACACGGCCCCGTACGTGTTGCACACGCAATCGGCGGCCGAATACTGGACCCGCAGCGGCTCGCTGGCCCATACCGATCCGCTCGGCCGCCGCGACGCCGAGATCCCGCCGAACGTCCGCGTCTATCTCTTCGGCGGCACGCAACACGGCCCCGCCGGCTATCCGCCCGGGCGTGGCGAGGGCAAGTATCTCAACAACCCGGCCGATTACAAACCGTTCTTGAGGGCATTGCTCTTGGTGTTGGACGGCTGGGCACGCGACGGCAAGCCGGCGCCGCCGAGCGTCTATCCGAAGATCGCCGACGGCACACTGGTCGACTGGCGTCAAGCGTCGACCGGCTTTCCCGCGATCCCCGGCGTGCGCTATCCGGAAGTGATCCAACAGCCCTCGTACCTCGACTTCGGGCCGCGCTGGGAGACAGAACGCATCATCGACCGCCAACCGCCGATCGAGCGCGGCGACTATCGTGTGCTCGTACCCCGCTGCGGCGGCGACGGCAACGAACTCGGCTGCCTGCTGCCGCCGGAGGTCGCGGTGCCCGTGGCCACTTACACCGGCTGGAATCTCCGCAGCAAAGAGGCCGGCGCGGAAGGCGATTTGGTCAGCCTCTGCGGCTCGTATCTGCCGTTTGCCAGGACCCGGGTCGAGCGAGAACGGAACAAGGACCCGCGTCCGTCGATCGAAGAACGCTACGGCACGCTGGTCGAGTATTATCGGCAGCTTGAGGCCGCGTGCCTGGAGCTTCAGGAGTCGGGCTATCTGCTTCCTGGGGACGCCGCACGGGTCAAGCGTATCCAACGGCAGCGGATGGCTGCGCTGTTCGAGGAGATTGGCGAGTGAACGGCGTGACTACGACGAGCCTCGTCCCGCTGGTGCGGCTTGCTTCGTCCATCGGTTTCGCTTCGTATTGACGCTCGCGCGATTCTTCGATACACTCTCCGCGTCATCTCGAAAGGACAAGTCCCGCCGACGTATCTGCGGCCTGCCGGCCGTCAAGGAGGTGTCTCGTGCCAAGTCTCCGTTTCCCGGTTGCGGCGGTGATGGTAGTGTCTTGCCTCGCGTCGACGACGTCGGGCGAAGAACTGCCGACGGATCCCGTGGCGTTGGTGGAAACGCTGGCGTCGCCCAATCGCCAGCCGCTGGATCGCTGGCCGTCCGAGGAAGTCAGACGCGGGTGGGAAGAGATTGTCGCCACGCTCGAATCGCGTTGCCGGCAGGCGGGCGACGAGCCGAACGAGGAGTTCTACCGGACGCTCGACGAGTTCCTACCGACCGGGATGCTCGACGAATTGCGGCCGAAGAATCCCCTGAATCGGCCCTTCGACCAAGCAGCACGGGATCGTGTCGCCGCAGCACGACGCGAGCTGGAGCGAATGGGGGTAGCTGCCTTTGACGCCCTGATCGCTGCCCGGAACGACGGACGCTATTCGAAGACAGAGAGTCCTCTCTTTGGCTGTGGCAGCATCTTCAAGTATCCCGGTTGTACAGTCAATTTCAATCGGAGCGTCGGCGACGTCTGCGAGCAGATAATCGGCGACCAGTTGAACATCCGTGGGTCCGACTACAAGGGCAGCGCCAAGTTCATCCCCGACGGCGTCCCGCGTCATCGGTTGCCGCAGTGGTGGGCGTCGCAGCGCGGCAAGTCACTAGATCAACTCAAGTGGGAAGCACGGCAATGGACCCTGGCCGAGGAGAGGCGCCGTGCGGCAACGGGATTCGAATGGGCCCAGCGACGAGTACGGCAACTTGAGGCCGAGGACGGCTCGAGTAGCCGTTGACAACGTCGTGGTGCGGCCCTGTGCTTGCAGCAAATGGGACGGGACTCGCTTTCCCAATCGATGGCGGCGCAAGACCCCCTTCGACGTTCAAGCGATCGTCTCGCCGGGCCGCTATTCGCGACGAAAGCGACTCCCGTCCCCGTCTAGCCCGATTCGACCGCCGCTCGCTCCGGCACGTACCGGCCGACCGTCGAAACCAACGTTCGAATGTCGACCGGCTTGGCGACGTAGTCGTCGCAGCCGGCGGCCAGGCACTTGTTGCGATCGGTGCTCATGGCGTGGGCCGTCAAGGCGATGATCGGACCGGTGTAGGCCGCCTTGCGGAGTTCGGCCGTCGCGTCGTAGCCGTCCATCACCGGCATCTGCATGTCCATCAGGATCACGTCGAAAGGAGCGCCCCGGTCTCTGGCGGCCAGGGCCAGGTCCAGCGCGGCCCGTCCGTTCTCGGCCACGGTCGCGTCGGCTCCCGCCTTCTCGAGCATGAAGGCGATCAGGCGCTGGTTGTCGGGGCCGTCTTCGGCCAGCAGCACGCGGCAGTCGAGTCGGAGTTTTGCTGGGGCGGGCTGCGCTTCGGAAGCGGTCGCCAGTTGGGTTTCGTCGGTGCCCTCGATCAGCCGCACGCCGTCCAACGGTCCGGTGCCGACGGTGACCGTAAACGTGCTGCCCTCGCCGGGTGTGCTTTCGACCGCGATATCGCCGCCGAGCCTGCCCGCCAGACGCTTGCTGATCGTCAGGCCGAGGCCCGTTCCGCCGAATTTGCGGGTGGTAGAAGTGTCGGCCTGTTGAAACGGCCGAAAGAGCTTGGCGATCAAGTCGGGGGCCATCCCGATGCCCGTGTCGACCACGTCGAACTGCATCTTCGGCCGGTCCGACGCGGCGTCCAGCAAGCGCGCCACCAGGCGGATCTCGCCCATCTCGGTAAACTTCACCGCGTTGCCGGCCAGATTGACGAGGATTTGCCGCAGCCGGATCGGATCGGACCGGATTGTCTCGGGGATCGGCCCCTCGAATTCGATCCGCAAGGGGAGGTTCTTCGCGTCGGCGCGAACGTGCATCAACGAGCCGACCTCCGAGAGGATCCGGCACGGCGAGCACGCGATCTGCTCGACTTCCAGCTTGCCGGCCTCGATCTTCGACAGGTCGAGGATGTCGTTGATGAGTCCCAGCAGGTATTCGCCGTTGGCGCGAATCGTCTGGACGTGGGCCTGGTTCTGCTGCCGTGCTTGGCGGGCAGCATGTTCCGAACAGACCGAACAGCAGCCCAAGTTCTCTTCGAGGACCTCCGAGAACCCCAGGATCGCGGTCATCGGCGTGCGGATTTCGTGGCTCATATTGGCCAGGAATTCGCTCTTGGCCTGGGTGGCGGCCTCGGCCGCGTTTCGGGCGCCGGCCAGTTCGGCTTCTGCCTGCTTCTGCGCGGTGACGTCGATCCCCAGACCCACCAGGTGTGGCTTTCCGTCGAACGTGCTGCGCAGCCCGCTGAAGTAGTAGGGTATCCGCCGGCCGTCTTTGGTCACGATTTCCGCCTCCGCCTCGCCTTCGCCGGTGCGGAAGACGCCCTCCATCCGCTCCGCGATATGCCGCTTGTCGGCGCCCTCGAAGAAGTCGGGCCCGTACATCTCGGCCAACTCCTCCGGCGAGTAGCCGGTGACGACTTCCCACTGCTTGTTCCAGCGCACGAACCGTTGTTGATCGAAGATGTAGAACAGCCCCGGCAGGCTGTTGATGATATCGTCGGAGAGTTCCTTGTCGTGCCGCAGCTTCTCTTCGTCCCGTTTCCGCTCGGTGATTTCCTCGATCATGGCCAGATGGTGAGGGTGGCTCCCGTCGCCGGCCGTCATGCGGGCGACGGTCAGGCTGATCCAGACGAAGGAGGCGTCCGGCCGGCGATAGCGCACTTGCTCGCTGAACCGTGACGTCTTCTGGGCGCTGAGCGCCTCGATGTTCCGTAAGACTTGCTCGACGTCGCCGGGATGCGTGATGCTCACCCAATCGGTGGCCGCCAATTCCTCTCTGGCCCTGCCGGTGATTTCGGCAAAGCGCGGATTTACTTCGCAGATCCGGCCCGAGAGCGAATCGATCAGCGCAACGCCCAAGGGGGCTTCCTCGAAGATGGTCTTGAACCGCTGTCGGCTCTCGCCCAGTTCGGCGGTGCGCTGCTCGACGAGTTGCTCGACGCGTGCGGCGTGGCGATGACTTTGGACCAGCCGCATGGCGAACCAAGCGCCGGTAACGGCAATCACCAGCGCCAGCGCCGCTGCGACCGACCAGGAGGCGAGCTGCGCCGTGGCGCGTCCCCGCTTCATGATCTCCCGCGGAAGCACGGCAGTCACCAGCAGAGCCGGCTCGCCCTTGACGTCGGCGATGACGCTGTGGCCGTGCAACTCGTCCGGGTTGTCCTCCTCGACAACGAACGGCTCGTCGGCCAGCAAAGCCAGCGCGTATTCCTCCTCGGAAGTCAGAGGCGGGTCGTGCAGGTTCTTCACGTGAAAGGGGACCTTCGTCTGGTCGGCCAGCGTGTCGAAAGTTTCGTCGCTGAGAAAGCGTCCCATGAGCATCACCGCCTTGATAGGACCCGTTCCGCCGCTGGTCAGCACCGGCCGAGAGCTGATGAGCATGGGGCCGTGACTGGTGATCACGATCCCGGACATCTCGCTTTCGACCGAATCGTGGGCTAGCAGGTAGTGGCCCTTGCCGAGCGCGTCGGGCCCGAACTCCTCGACGTCGACGAAGCCGCCCTTCGAGGCGGCAAAGGCTTTGCCCCAGATCATCTCCCCGTCGAACTCGAAGAACATGATCAGATTGATCGAGCTGTTCGCCTCGAGGCTCTCCCACTGGAAATTCGCCTGAATGTAGGACTCGTTCGTATCTTGAACGAACTGATACGTATCGTCCCAAACGGACCAGTCGGCGCATAACTGGTTCAGATGGTGCGTCTCACGCTTGATCGCGTCCAAACAGCGAGCCAGGTCCTTCTCGGCTTCTTCACGCTCCAGCCTGACGTAGCTCGGCATGATCACGTGCTGCTGGAGCAGATAGACGACCAGCAGGCAGATCAGCGCCAACGCGGGCAGAATCCAAAACTGGCGAGAGGTTCTTGACATTTCAGAGGCCCTATTGTTGTCTCCCCGTTCGATGCTACCTCACGGCCGGATCGCATGCTCCGCTGCCATTGAGGGACTGACGTAGGAACGCCGTACGAAGGGGCCGGCGCGGGCAGGCCGTACGGGATGTGCGGATTACGAAGGTTTGGACTCTCTGCACCTCGAAGCGCGGCGATTGGGCGGCACCGGGGACGGGACTCTTCTTCATCGGACGCGACGTCCCCGCGATGGGCACGTGGGTGGTTGGAACTTGCGTCTCGCTGGTTTCTCGATTGGGAAGAAGAGTCCCGGCGCGAAGGGGACGGGACTCTCTTTCCCAGTCGAAGGCCGCGCGGATGGGAAGTTCCCGCACACAGTGAACCGTATCGCGGGGACGTGGTACAAAACGAAAGAGACTCCCGTCCCGCGCGATGCGCTGGTGCCCTTGCGGAAGCGGGGCTAGAATGGACGGCGATAATCCCCAGCAACCTGGAGCACTGCGATGAGAAGCGGACTTCCCCTGCGATGGCCTTGGGCGCATGTTTGGATGATCGCTCTGGCGCTACTGGCCTCCGGCGACTCACCCACCACGGCCGCCGAACCTGCCCGGCGGCCGAATATCCTCTGGATCGTCGGCGAAAACCTGGCGCTGGATCTGGGCTGCTACGGGGCGAAACACGTCCGCACGCCGAATCTCGACGCCCTGGCGGCCGACGGTGTGCGGTATGCGAACGTGTTTTCGACGTCGCCGGTTTGTGCGCCCAGCCGGTCGGCACTGATGACCGGCATGTATCAGACCAGCACCGACACGCACCACATGCGTTCGCATCGCGACGACGACTTCCGTTTGCCGCCGGGCGTGCGGCCGGTGACGCATCGGCTTGCAGACGCCGGCTACTTTACGGCCAACGTTACGCATATCGGCGATCGCGAGGTTGGCACCGGCAAGCTCGACCTGAACTTCGTCAACGAGGGGCCGATCTACCGGTCGGGCGATTGGGCGGCCTTGAAACAGAACCGGCCCTTCTTCGCCCAGATTAACATGCCCGAGGTCGAGTACGACATCTACGACCGCAAAACGGCCGAAAAGCCCCGGGTGAAATGGGTCGGCGAAGATTGGCACCCGCAGATCGCTCGGCCGGAGAGCGTCGACCCGCCGCCGTACTACCCGGATCACGAGATTACGCGAGCGGAATGGGCCCGCTATCTCAACTCGGTTTCCGGCATGGACGTGCGGATCGGCTGGATCTTGCGGCAACTGGAAGAAGACGGTCTGGCCGACGATACCGTGGTGATCTTCTTCGCCGACAACGGCCGCCTGGAAGCCCGGGGTATCCACTGGTGTTTCGACAGTGGGCTGCGCGTGCCGATGATCGTCCATTGGCCGAAGAACTTCCCCCCGCCGCGGCACTACAAGCCCGGCAAGGTCGACCGCCGCGTGATCAGCCTGATGGACCTGACGGCCACCACGCTCTGGATCGCCGGGGTCGAACGGCCGCCGGGCATGCAGAGCCGGATCTTCCTGGGCGATCGGGCCGATCCGCCGCGAACCTACGCCTTCGCCGCACGCGACCGCATCGACGAGACCGTCGTGCGGCTGCGGTCGGTCCACGATCGGCGGTACCACTACGTGCGAAACTACACGCCCGGGGCCGGCTTCCTCACGCTGAACCGCTACAAGGAGAAGTGCTTTGCCGTGAAGCCGTTGATGCGCCGCTTGCACGCCGAAGGCGAACTCACCGGCGCGGCGGCCGAGTTGATGAAGCCGTTTCCGCCCGAGCAACTTTACGACGTTGCGGCCGATCCTCACGAGATTCACAATCTGGTCGGCTCCGACAACCCGGCCCATCGTGCCGCGTTGTTGCGTCTGCGGGCGGCCCTGGACACGTGGATCACGGAAACGGGCGACCCGGGCCGTTGGCCGGAGCCGCCGGAGATCGTCGCCCCGTTCGAGAAGGAGATGCACGACTGGTTCGGCACTCCGCCGTGGTACGTCCCGTTGCCCGAGTGAAATCGATCGGGGTTGCGGGCCCACAAGAGGCGTCAGGTGTCATCTCGACACCTCTCGTGGCTGTGCACCAAGAAATAACTTCCCAATATGGCCATCCCATAAACGAATCACCAAACACCGCCCTTGGTGCGGCCGGAAGATGATGATGCCACCGCGACCGGGGCTCGTTGAGCAAGGCAGAGGATGAGCACCCCGGGCTGGCCTCGGCGGCGCTCGCTGGTAGAATCCACGTTCGGTCGTCTCCAATTCTCGCTTCGTCCGTGCTTCATGCCATCACTTCCGTCGAGAGCACCGGCTTCCGATTCGTCCGGCGTCGCCGACGCGCCCGTCATCGAAATCCGCCGCTTGCGTAAGTTCTATGGCCGCCACCGTGGTGTGGACGACGTCGATCTGGACGTACAGCGCGGCGAGATCTTCGGATTCCTTGGGCCCAACGGGGCGGGCAAGACCACCGTGATCCGCATTCTGCTCGACCTGATTCGGGCCGACGGCGGCAGCGCTGCGGTATTCGGCCTGGACGTCCACCGAGAATCCGAGGCCATCCGTCGGCGGACAGGATACCTGCCGGGTGAATTGGGGCTCTACGAGCACGTGATGGCCCAAGAGATGGTCGATTACTTCGCCGCTCTGTGCGGCGCGATCGACGTGCGGGTCGTCGATGAACTGAAGGAGCGGCTGGGGATCGACCTCTCGCGGCGGATTCGCGAGTATTCCAAAGGCAACAAACAGAAGCTGGGCATCTTGCTGGCGTTCCTGTTCGACCCGGAACTGGTGATCCTCGACGAGCCGACCTCCGGGCTCGACCCGTTGCACCAGAACGAACTCTACGCGTTTCTCTCCGAGCAATCGCAACGCGGACAGACGGTCTTCATGTCGAGCCACGTGCTCTCGGAGGTCGAGCGCGTTTGCGACCGGGTGGGCGTGATCCGCGAGGGGCGGATCGTGGCCGTCGAGCGGATCGACGAACTCAAGACCAAGATGGGCCAGCAGGTCGACGTGGAATTCGCCGAGGCGTTTCAGGCAGACGATTTCAAGTTACCCGGCGTCTCGATCACCACGGCCGGCCCGCGCACGTTGTCGCTGCGGATTACCGACGACCACGACCGGCTGTTGAAGGCCCTTTCGACGTACAAGGTGACGAAACTGCTGGCGGCCGATTGCTCGCTGGACGACCTGTTTCTCGATTACTACCACACGGGCGACAATCACACGGACGGCGAGGGCCATGCATAGCAGCAAAGCCGTCTACCTCTGGACGTTTCGACGCAAGTGGAAGGGGTTCCTCGCGTATCTCGTGGCCACGGCGATGCTGATCTGGATCCTGATCGGCGTCTATCCGGAGTTCTCGGACCTGCGAGGCGACGCCGTGGCCAAGGCCATGGAGGGGGACATTGAGGTCTCGCTCACGCAGGCCAGTGGAACGGACGGCTCGGCGGTCGCGGACGCCCCGCTTACGCTGAGTTGGAGCAAATACGGCGGTGCGACCGGCTACGTGGTGGTGCGGTCCAATACGGTGATCCCGCTGCCCTTGCTGCGGGGAACCGAAATCGGCGACGGAGAGCTGCGGCTGGCGAAGTCGTTGGGCTTTGACAAGATGAAGCTCTCGACCGAAGAGTTCGACGCCGACACCACACATTGCGAGGTGGCCGGCCCGGGCAGCAACGGCCCGGGCAGCAACGGCCAAGACAGTAACGGCCAGGAGAACGCGGGCGACGAAGAGCCCGCGGCGGTCTATTTCGGCGTGGTGGCCCTTGTCGGCGAGGGGGCCAAGATGAAGGTCGTCGGTGCCAGCCAAATGGTCAGCACCCGGGACATGGTCGCCGGCAACCTCTTCGAGAAGATCACCGAGAACCCGATCATCAAGTCGATCCTCGGCGACAACAGCGTCGACGTCTTTTCGCTGAAGGGCTTTCTTTGCATGGAGTTCTTCGGCGGGCTGACGCTCTACGTGATCGTCTACTTTCTGATCCAATACTCCGGCGCGTTTTGCTGCGAAATGGAACAGAAGACGGTCGACCTGATCCTCTCCACGCCGTTGACGCGCCGCCGGCTGTTCGTCAGCCGCTATCTCGCCTGGACCACGATGGACGTGGTCCTGCTGGCGAGTTGGACGCTGTTCATCTACCTCGGCGTTCTTGCGTTGGGTGAAACGCGCGAGGTGCCCTTTGGCGATCTGGTGCGGATCATGGCCTCGTTTCTGCCGTTTCTGCTGGCCGTGCAAGGGCTCTGCATGCTGACTTCAGTGATCACCAACCAGTCGCGAAAGGCCTACGGCGTCGCGTTCGGCATCTACTACGGGATGTACTTCCTGCGGATTGTCTCGGCGATCAGCGAACGGCTGGAGTTCGTCAAGTATCTCACCGTCTTCTACTACTGGGACTTCAACGCCATCTTCATCCAAGGCGTGGTCCCCTGGGCGAGCATGGCCGTATTGACGTCGACGGCGATCGGGCTCTTCGTGGCGGGGATCGTCGTCTTTCAGCGGAAGGACCTGGCGTCGTGAAACGCATAGGGTGAGCCCCACTCGCCGCCGTGCCGGCGGCGGCTAAACGCGCGATGGCTCAACGCCAAACGGAATCTCCGCCGACCCCGTCGCATCCTGCCAGTGGGCTGGGCGGCGTGGGTACAATTGCCAACGGGCAGGAATTCGAGTATTTTGCTGACATATTGTGCCGGACATTCAGCGATCTCCGGATCGCAATCACCTCGGGAGGGGACGAGCTATGTGCTTCGGACGATGTAGATGGCGGCTTCTGGCAATCTGGACGCTGCCTTGGTGCTTTCTGCCGGGATGTGAAACGCCCGTGCCACAAGATGTCACCCGGCCGGTTCGGGTGGTTCGTCTGGGTGATGCTGGCGGGGTTTCGGGCCGGGCTCTGCCGGGCCGAGCTCGGGCGGTCGAGCAGATCGATCTGGCCTTTCGTGTGTCTGGGCCGCTGGTCGCGCTGCCGGTGAAAGTTGGTGATACGGTCGAGGCCGGACAACTGCTCGCGCGCATCGACCCGCGCGATTTCCAGCTTGGCGTGCAAAGGGCCCAGGCCAACCTCCAGCAGGCCCAGGCCCAACTCCAAGCGATGGAAGCCGGCGCGCGGCCGGAGGAACTGGCGCAGTTGAAAGCCGCTCTGGTTCAGGCCGAGGGAGGTTACACGGTCGCCCGCAGCGAGTACGAAAGGGCCGTGGAACTTTATAGCCAACGCGCGATGCCGCAGGAGGAGTACGACCGCCGGCGACAAGCGCTAATCCGCGCCCAAGCGGCCCTGAAATCTGCCCAAGAGGCCCTGCGGATCGGCGAATCCGGCGCCCGCGAGGAAGACCTGGCGGCGAAGCGGGCCGAAATCACCGCGCTGACGGCCGCCTTGACCGAAGCCCAAAACGCGCTGGACGACACCGTGCTGGTGGCTCCCTTCGCCGGCACGGTGGCGACGACCTACGTCGACAACTACCAGGAAGTGCAGGCCAAGCAGCAAATCGTCCGACTGCTGGATACCTCGCGGATCGAGATGGTGATCAACGTGCCCGAAAGCGGCATGTGGCTGGTCAACTATCTGCAGGCCACGCTCTCCGACGAGCAGTGGGAAGAGGCCGTGAAGATCACCTGCACGTTCCAGCCGTCCGCCGATCAGACGATCGAGGTTCCCGCCACGATCAAGGAGATTGGGGCCGAGGCCTCGCGGACCACGCGAACCTATCCGCTGACGCTGATCATGGATCAACCGGCCGAGGGCGAGATCCTGCCCGGTTTTGCGGGCACGGCCCGGGCCTCGGTCGAGTTGCCCGAAGACGTCGAAGCGAGCGGTTTCGAGGTGCCCGGCTCGGCCGTGTCTGAAGGCGAAAACGGCGAGAAGTTGGTGTGGCTGGTCGACGAGGCGTCCGGCAAGGTCTCGCGGCAGGAAGTCGCCGTAGACAAGACGACCGCCCGCGGCATCATCGTCAAAGGGCTCAGCCGAGGGCAGTTGGTTGCGACCGCCGGCGTTCACTACCTCAAAAACGGCCAAACGGTTCGCATCCTCGGCGCGCCGGCCGGGGAGGACGCCCCGTGAGCCTCGCACAAACGGCCATCGACAAGCGGACGATCACCGGCTTTGCCACCGTGCTGGCGTTGATCGGCGGATTGGCCACGTATCGCAACCTCGGGCAGCTCGAAGACCCCGAATTCACCATCAAGACGGCGGTGATCAACACGGCCTATCCGGGCGCCTCGGCCGAACAGGTCGAACTCGAAGTGACCGACCGGATCGAAACGGCTCTGCAAGAGATGCCGCAGTTGGATTACGTCGAGTCGCTCTCGCGGCGCGGGATGTCGATGATCACCGCGGAGATCAAGCCGTCGTACGCGTCGTCGGACATGCCGCAGATTTGGGACGAGCTGCGCAAGAAAGTCCGCGACGTGCGGGAGAGTTTTCCGCCGGGCGTGGCCGCGCCGGTAGTGGCCGACGATTTCGGCGACGTCTACGGCCTGCTGCTGGCAGTGACCGCCGACGGCTTCGACTACGCCGAACTGGAAGACTACGTCGACGGGATGAAGAAGGAACTCAGCTTGGTCGAGGGCGTGGCCCGGGTGGAGATCTGGGGCGCTCAACAGCGGTGCATCTACATCGACGTCTCCCAGACCCGGCTGTCGCAGCTCGGCATTTCGATGGAGATGCTCTACAACACGCTCACACAGCAAAACGTGGTGGTCGATTCCGGCGGCGTGGACCTCTCCGGCGAACGGCTGCTGATCGATCAGACCGGAGAGTTCGAGTCGCCCGAAGACATCGAGAACCTGATCGTCCGCAGCGCCGGCATCGGGGCAGCGCCCGGTGGAGAAGCAACCGGCGACGACGAATTGGTCTACGTGCGCGACATCGGCGAAGTCCGCCGCGGCTTCCGCGACCCGCCCCGGGCCGAAATGCGTTTCGACGGGCTGCCGGCGTTGGCGATCTCGATCTCCAACGTGCCCGGGGCCAACGTGGTCGAGTTGGGCCGGGAAGTGGAGAAGCGCTATCGCGAACTGCTGGCCGAGTTGCCCATCGGCATTGAGGTCCACAAGATCTCCTGGCAATCCGATCTGGTTTCGCAATCGATCGCCGATTTCATGATCAGCCTGCTCGAGGCGGTGGCCATCGTGTTGGCCGTGTTGTGGCTTGCGATGGGCTACCGCGTGGCGGCGATCGTGGGGCTCTGTGGGCTGGTGTTTACGATCGTGATCAGCTTCCTCTTCATGGGCCTTTGGGGCATCGACTTGCAGCGGATGTCGCTCGGGGCGCTGGTGATCGCGATGGGGATGATGGTCGATAACGCGATCGTGGTCTGCGACGGGATCATGGTGCGCTTGCAGCAGGGGATGGATCGCGTGAAGGCGGCGGTCGAAGCGGCCACGTTGCCGTCGGTGCCCCTGTTGGGGGCCACGATTATCGCCGTGATGGCCTTCTTTCCGATCTACGTTTCGCCGGAGAGCGCCGGCGAGTATTGTGCCTCGCTATTTCAAGTGGTGGCCGTTTCGCTGATGCTCAGTTGGGTGTTGTCGGTTACCGTCACGCCGCTGATGTGCATCTGGCTGCTGCCGACGCCGGAGAACGCCGGCGGCGACGAGGATGCCTACGCCGGCCGCTTCTACGGAGGTTTCCGTTCGCTGCTGGCCGGGGCGATCCGCTTCCGGTTGCCGGTGATCGGCGGGATGGTCGTGTTGCTGGCGGCCTCCGGCTTCGCGTTTCGCTATATCGACAGCACGTTCTTCCCCGATTCGGCCCGACTGCAAGTGATGATCGACTATTGGGCGCCCGAGGGTACGGCGATCGAGACCGTGTCTGAGGACTTGCGCGAGATCGAAGCGCACCTGCAGGCCGACGAGAAAGTCACCGGCGTCAGCGCGTTCATCGGCCAGGGCCCGCCGCGTTTCTACCTGCCGGTGAGTCCCGAGAAGCCGTACTCTTCGTACGGTCAGTTGATCGTCAACGTCAAGGACCTTGCGGGGCTCAACAAGTTCATTCCCGAAATCGACACTTGGGCGGCCGAGAACGTGCCGCAGGCTCGCTGCATCGTACAGCGCTACGGCCTGGGGCCGAGCGAAACGTGGAAGGTCGAAGCCCGGATCAGCGGGCCGGCCAACGCCGACCCGAAGGAGCTGCGAAAACAGGCCGCCAAGGGAATCGCGGCGCTGGAGAAGAGCCCGTACTTGAAAGTTGCCCGCACCGACTGGCGCCAGCGGGTGAAGAAGGTGCAGCCGGTCTACGACCAGCAGCGTGCCCGGTTGTCGCGGGTCTCGCGGTCGGATATCGGCAAGGCGACGCGTCGTGCCTACGACGGGCTGCCGGTCGGGCTCTATCGCGAGGAGGACAAACTGCTGCCGATCGTCGTGCGCCACGTGGAAGACCAACGGCAGCAGTTCCCCGGCGCCATCGAAAGCCTGCAGGTCCATCCGACGTTCTCCCGCGAGACGGTACCGATGGCTCAGGTGACCGCAGGAGTCAACCTCGAGTGGGAGGACCCACTCATCTGGCGGTACAATCGCCGCCGCACGATCACCATCCAGGCCAACCCGCCCGACGGCGTGCCGGCGTCGAAGCTGCGGCAGAGCGTGCTGGCGGATTTCGATACTCTGACCGACGAGCTGCCGACGGGCTACGAGTTGGAATGGGGGTCGGAGTACGAAAGTTCCCGCGACTCCCAACAGTCGCTGATCCCCGGTGTGCTGCCGGCGCTGGCGATCGTGGCGTTGATCGTGGTCGCTCTGTTCAATGCGTACAGGCCGCCGCTGATCATCGCCTGTACGATCCCCTTCGCCCTGATCGGCGTGAGCGTGGGGCTGTTGTCGACCGGCCAGCCGTTCGGCTTCCTGGCGCTGCTCGGGGCGATGAGCCTGGCCGGAATGATGATCAAGAACGCGATTGTGCTGCTGGATCAGATCGACATCGAGAAAGCGGCCGGCAAGAGCAACTACGAAGCGGTAATGGAAGCGGCCCTCTCGCGTCTGCGACCGGTCGTGTTGGCGGCGGCGACCACCGTGTTGGGCGTGATCCCGCTGCTGCAAGACGTCTTTTGGGTGGCGATGGCGGTGACCATCATGTTCGGCCTGGCGTTCGGCACACTGCTGACGATGGTCCTGCTGCCGGTGCTGTATGCGTGTTTTTATCGGGCAAAGCCGGAGGGTGACGGTTAGAGCCTTTGCGAGAATCCGCGGGCCGTCGGATAGTAGTCGTCTCGCTGCGGCGAGACGGGTTAGATAGTAGTCGTCTCGCTGCGGCGAGACGGGTTAGATAGTAGTCGTCTCGCTCCGCGAGACGGACCGACATCTCGCGGAGCGAGATGACTACTCTGAGAGAAAACGGATCCACGTGCAACGTCATCGCTTCCACATCCTGCTCGGCGCGTTGGCGCTGTTGTTGGCCACCGGCCCGGTGCTGCCGTTGGTGCCGGGGTTGTCGCATCCGTTTGCCGCCCGGGTGACCGTCACGGCCGTCTTCACGGCGATGGTGCTTTCGGCCGTGCTGGCCGTGGCCCAAACTCGGCTGACGGTGATCGTGGTGCTGGCACTGGCCGTGCCGGAGGTGATCCTCGGCATCGTGGGGCTGGCCGTCGGCGGCGACGGCGTCACGGTGGCCACGCACGTGCTAAGTATCCTGCTGCTCGGCTACACGGTCGTCGTCTTGCTGGGGTTTCTCTTCAGAGTCCGCCGTGTCACGGGCAACATGATCTCGGCCTCGCTCTGCGCCTATTTGATCCTCGGCGTGCTCTGGGCCAACGTCTTCTCGCTGGTGGCGATCCTGCAGTCGGACGCCTTTCACTTCTCGTTTGCCGAAGATGCCGCCGGCGCAATGCGGTTCGGCACCGAGCAGACCGTGCTGCCGCTCTACTACAGCTTCGTCACGATGACCACGCTGGGCTACGGCGACATCGTGCCAATCTCCTCCGCCGCCCGCATGCTGGCGTCGATCGCGGCGATCGTCGGCCAGTTCTACTTGGCCGTGCTGGTGGCGCGGCTGGTGGGACTGCATATCGCCCAGGCGAACCAGCGGAAAGAGTGACCGCGGCTGGAGGCTGGGGGCTGGAGGCTGGGGGCTGGGGCGACGCTGTCTCCTACGACCCTGGCCGCCCGAAGAGTACGCAAATCGGCGTGGGAACCATCAACGTGGTTTGCGTGTAAGTCAACTCGCCCGTCTCGGCGTCGACCGCAAACACGGCCAGCGTGTTGCTGTTGCGTCCGGCGGCCAGCAGCCACTTTCCGTCGGGGTCGAGATTGAAGTTCCGCGGCCAGCTTCCGCGAACCGGTTCGCATTCGATCACCGCCAGCTTTCCGCTCCGGCGGTCGACGCGCAACGCGGTGATCGTGTCGTGCCCGCGGTTGGCCGCGTAGACGAACTTGCCGGAAGGATGGACGCGGATCTCCGACGCGCTGACGAACGACTCCTTGGCCTTCTCTTGCTTTGGCACGGTGGGAACGGTCTGCAAGAGGGTCATGGTGCCCTGCTTGGCATCGTAGGCGAACGTGCTGACCGACAGCTCCATTTCGTTCAACACGTAGATGAACCGTCCGCCGGTGTGAAACTTCATATGCCGCGGTCCGCCTCCGGGGGGAACCTGGCCGAAGCCGTGCGGCGTCAGGTTGGCCCGCTGGGGGTCGAGCCGGTAGATCACCACCTTGTCCAGGCCGAGATCCGGCACGAACACGAAACGGTTGTCCGGCGAGGTGCCGATCCAATGGGCGTGTGGCTTGTCTTGCCTGCCGGGGAAGACGCCCGAGCCGCCTTCATGCTCGATCAGCTTCGACCGCGGGCGGATCGAACAGTCGCCGGCCAGGGGAAACGCGGCCGTCGATCCGCCGCCGTATTGGGCCGAGAGGAGCACCTTGCCCGTGCGATCGGTGGCGATGTGCGCTGCGCCGCCGTCGCCGGTCGGCTGAGAGTTGAGCATCGACAACGCCGCCCGGCCGTCTTGCCGCCGGATACGAAACGCCACGACCGACGGCACGGCGTCGACGGTGCCGGTCGAATAGAGCACGTCGCCGTCCGGGTGCAGCGCGAGGAAGCCCGGGCTGTCGATCTCGGCCGCCAATCGTGGCCGGGTCGGTTTGCCGGTTTCGGTATCGAACGTGGCGTGATAGATGCCGCGGCTAAGACCACCCCGGGGCGTGGTCGTGCCGATCCACACGTCCAACTCATCCGCCGGGCAAACGCCGGCAACCCACCAGGCCGATAACATCACCACACATCCGACGACGCGGCAACGTGACACGAATTCACGGTTCATTCGAGTGACTCCAGGTTCTTGAATGTCATTGCGATACCGCGGTACTCGGCATTAGCACTAAGGTCTGATTTAGCTTCGGCGCCGTAGCCGGAAATCGAAGCGACTGCCCATCGGACACGGCCGCTTCCACGTAGTACTCCACGTCCGTCTTGGCGCCGCCGGGCGGAAAGGCCGCGGTGTAGACGCCACGGGCGACGTGCTCGATCGGGATCGGGCGAAACGGGCCACGGCCCATCTCGCGATAGTGCAGCACGGCCTTCGCTGGCGGAGCGTCGGCCAGCACCATCACTTTCAACGAAAGGACTTCTCCGGACCGGATGCTGCTGCGAGCCGTGGGCACGATCAGCCGCGGCCGTCCGCGATACACCGTCGACAGCCGCGCGTCGTCCGGCAGCGGCCCGCCGAGAGCTTTGGCCAGCGCCTGCCGTGGGCCGCCGACCGCCCGGTGATAGAAGCTGTGTTCCCAATACATCACGGTGGCCAAGGCGCCGTTGGTATTGGTGGTGTCGAGCAAATACGCAAACGCCTCTTCGTACGCGGCGAGGATTTCGCGGAATGCCGGCAAGGCGGTCTCCTCGGCCAGTCGCTTACGGGCCTGTACGTCTTGCTCGGCGTCGACGGTCTTCATGGTGAGTTGGAACCTGCCCACGGCACAGTCGAGCTTCGCCCCGGCACGAAGATACTGCATCGTGCCCAGCCAATAGTCGAACCGGGCCTGATTGCCCGCACCGCTAACCTTCGGCCGGCAAGCCGCCAGGCGATCGACAAAGCCGTACGCCTCGGCCACCTCGGCCCACGGCCGTTGATTGGGCCGCACGCCGGCCGGACAGCCGTGCGAGAGCGGACGCGGCAAGCGGCTGTCGATCTCGGCGAAGATAGCGGCAACGTCGCCGGTGGCATTCTGCCCGAATAGCGCGGTTGCCCAGTCGCGATAGTAATCCTCGCAGGGAACCTTACGCATCCGCAGAGCCGGCGCCACGTTGCCGGCCGGGGGAAAGTCGGCCGCGTAGTCGCCGTGCGCCGGTCCGCCACAGTTGATCTTCCGCACGAAGTCCTTGCCCTCGACAACAATTGCCGAGATACACGGCAGCGAGGTGATGTAGACGAACTGAATCTGCAACCGCCCGTTGGACACCGTAACGCCTTCCGCCGTATGATCCCAGGCCGCGAACTTGCCCACCTTGGCGAAGACGTCGAGCCGCTCGATCGCCGTTTTGCCTTGCAGCTTGACGTCCCAGACCCGGCGGTCGGCGGCGTCGAAATGCGGCTCGCAGAACTTCAACGTGACGCGATACGTGCCGTTGGGCACCTTCAGGTCGTAGCCCTGCATGTTGTAGCGGCAGGATTGATAGAGCACGTCGTCGTCCGTGCCGGCCACCGCGGCCCCGGCGTAGTTGGCCAACTGACCGCCGCGCGGACCCTCGGGCAGCTTGGACGGGATTGCCGGGCGTTCACTCGGTTCGACATCCTCGTCCCACGGCTGCTGCCAGCCCGCCTGGGCCAGCGTGGCGATGTTCGGGCCGAGGATTCGGGTACGCCAGATGAGCCCCATCAGCCCGGTGCAGCCGTAGCGTCGGGCGTCGACGGCGTCTTGCCGCGTGCGGCCGACCCAGAGTTGCGGCACGGCCAACCCGCCGTTGTCGCCTTCCATCCAGGGGATGGCCCACTTGTTGCGTCGCTGCACGCGCCCGTAGGCCGGATCGACCGGATCCTCGCCCAAATGGCGGCTGATGGCGCTCAGCGCAATCTCCGGCGGTATGGCACGATCGAAGGCCGCCCGATCGTCCTTCGGGCCCAAGACCCAGCCGCAGGTGGCCAGACGGAACGGATTGCCGATGCGTTTGAGTGCCGTCTGTGCGATCTGCACGTCGCCCACCGTGGCCTTCATCTGCTCCGGTGCGTTGCCCTGCCAGGTCCAGCCCTCGGGCGTCCAGAGCCAGTAGTAATCCAACGGGTGCGCCGCCGCGATCCGCTTGAAGATCGCCTCGTACACTTCTTGAATGACGGCCGGATCGGCCGGGTCTTTGCCGAGGTCTTCGAGCCGTTTCCGCACGTTTTGCGGCAGGGTTAGCGGGGCTTCGGTGCCGATGCAGGTCCTTACGCCGAGTTGCTTCGCCAGCGCAAACGATTCGCGGAACATGGCCCCCGTGCGGTTGAAGACGAGGTTGCAGCCTTCGGGCGACGTGGGCCGCGGGGTTTGGCCCCGCATCACTTCGGGCCCGAAGTCGTCGCGATCGAAGAGCATGGCGGCCCCCAGGTGATAGTCGCCCGTCTTGCCCGCCCGCAGGCCACCCCAGGCGGGCGCAAACGCGGCCGTGTAATAGCTCGACGGATAGCTTCGCTCGACACGTCCCTGGCCATCGAAATCGCCGGGCAGCCCGATCCAGACGGTCGGTTCGGCGTAGGGGTGACCTTCGGGATAACAATGCATGCCGATGAAGTTCATCCGCAGCTTGGCAAGCTGGCCGATGTGGGCCTGGTAGTCGTCGGCGTTCCAAGAATCGAAACCGAACGGGTGCGAGCCCCAGGGGTTCACGCCGCGCAGCTCGAACAGCGGCTGGTGCGTTTCGTCGAGATCCGGCAGCGCGAGTGCGACTTGGTCGTCGGGGATCACGTCGCCGTGCAGGTAGAATCGCACGCCGAGTTTCTCGATCAGATCGTACGCCCCATACAATACGGCTACGCCGCTGCCGCCGGTGACGTGCAGTTGGCTGCGACTGCCAAGGGCCGTCGTCTTCAGCCGATACTGCTGGGACTGAAGCCTCGAATCGACGGTAAGAGCAATTGCGTCGCCGGCCGTAGGCAACGTGTCGGCTTGCACCAGCGGCAGCAACTCGCCGGTGCGCAGGTAGACGTATCGCCGGACTTCTCGGCCGGCCAGCAGTTCCTGGAAACCGGCCTGCTCGGGGCAGACGATCGTCGTCGCTCGCTCGGCGGCGGTGGCGACGGCTGCCCAGGGTGCCCATAGCAGAGCGGCGATGAAGAGCGCTACGCGTGGCGTTGACATGTCGTTGACATCCTTCGGTCGGGGCGTTCCCCGTTTAGCCGCCGCCGGCACGGCGGCGTCGTTGCTGCCGTGCTTCAACTTGCGCCGCCGTGCCGGCGGCGGCTAAACGGTTGATGGTAATCGTTAGGGTCGGTTGTATCGCCGGATGGCCCGTTCGATCGCCTTGCCGGTGGCTAGGGGGTCTCGCCGGGCTTCGGTGTACTTGCCGTCGGCCAGCGTAATCGCCGGGGCGATGTACGAGGCCACGATCAGCCCGCGCGTGCCCAACTTCTCGAACAGGGTGCGGTAGTAATCCTCAATGTACTCGTCGGCCACGTTGAAATCGGCCGCCATGTAGACGATGCCCTTGTCGGCCAGCGCGTGGCGCATCGTGGCCGCCCCGTCGATGTCGTCGAGGTGGAGATTCTGGATCGCCGTCAGCCCGTCGGTCGCTAGGTAGTTGTCGATGTGCTGCGTCGCCGTGCCGCAGTAGTGGATCGCCCCACCGCCGAACGCCTTCAGCACCCGGCTGTTGTACGGCACGACGAATTCGCGATACAACTCCGGGCCGAAGATCACGCAGTCGTCGTCCGACATCCACACGCCGCCGTAGCCGCCGGGGATCTTGATTCCCAGCACGTAGGCGTCGTCCGCGATCTCTTGCCCGGCGGCCTGCTTCTGTACGCGGACCCAATCGATCAGCGCATCGGTCACCAGGTCCATCAGTCGGTGGATCGCCTCGGGGTGATCGTGCATCCAATAGATCATCTTGTCGTAGCCGACGATTTGCAGGGCCGTGGTCAGCGGACCTTGACAGTCGGTCACCCCCACCGGCAGATCGCCTCGCTGGCGCATCGTGCGGATCGTGTTCAATACGCGCGGCATCAGACCGTCGCGCGTCGGGTCGGGGGGGCGAAGGTCCTCGAGTTGCTCGACTTCGCGGACCGGCGCCAAATCGACGGCCGGGTCTTTGTGATCTGCAAAGACGATGTTCACGCCAAAGCCCGAGGCCAACACACCGGTGCCGTACCAGGGCATCAGGAACGGGATGTACGCATCGTCGAAGTTGGCCACGTGCCGCTCGATCCCCTCGATCTGGTAGCGGATCATCGACGCGGGGTCGTCGTCGCAGTAGTCCGGCGGGATGTGGTCCTCGACGTCGCCGAAGAGCCAGTAGCCGGCGTCGTAGATCAGATAGGGCGCCGCCGGATTCTCGAACTCGAACGCCGAACGGATTGCCGCCTCGGCAGCCACGCTACGCTCTCGGTATCGTTCGGGAGAGGTCATTGAGCCGTCCTGAAGGTTCTCTTGCCGTGGGACCGGTGACACCACCAGTGTAGCGGCCGGGTGATCGGAGGGAAAGCACCGCATCGCCGCTGTAGCCGGATTGGCCAGAAGCCAGGAGAACTGCAAAGTGTGCGGGAGCCCGAAAAAGGGGACTGGCTCCGTCGACGATCGATGTGGCTGTAGGGATTCGCAGTGCCGACGGTGCCTGTCCCCTTTGTTCGGGCGGCGGCATGGGCGCACCGTGGAAAAGGGGGACAGGCACCGAGCCGGGAACTTCGTCGGCAGGTTCCGTATTGATCCTGGCTCGGAGCCAGCCCCCGTTTTCCACTCCCGCGAATCGACTTTGCAGTTCTCCTGGGCCGGAAGCCGATCTGCTTGACTTCGACGGTGTGGCAGCTACATTCAGGCGTGCAGTTCCGTACAGACAGTAGCATCGTGCCTGGGAGACGAAACGTATGCATTTATCACCGCGCAAGGTCGGAATCGGAGCGTTTCTGTTTGGGGCTTTGCTGATATCGACGGCGACCGCCGAGAATCTCCTCTGGCTCGAGGCCGAGCAATTCGAGCAACACGGCGGCTGGGTGCCGGACGCCCAGTTTCTCGATCAGGTCGGCTCGCCCTATTTGATGGCCGTGGGCCTGGGGAAGCCGGTGGAAGACGCGGCCACCTCGGTCGACGTGGCAGCCGCCGGACAGTATCGCCTCTGGGTGCGAACCAAGGACTGGGTGCCGGACCATCATCCGGGCCGGTTTGAAATCCTGCTCGACGGGCGATCCGCCGGTTGCACGTTCGGCGAGAGCGGCAAGTCCGGCTGGCGATGGGAAGACGGCGGCGTACACGCGCTTTCCGGTTCGGTTGAAATCTGCTTGCACGACTTGACCGGCTACTACGGCCGCTGCGATGCGATCGTGCTGGCCGACGACCTCGATTGGACGCCGCCGGAACCCACGGAGGCGATCACGAAGCTGCGGCGGCAACACGGCGGCGAATCTCCCGACGTCGAACAAATACGGCCGTACGACGTGGTGGTGGTTGGCGGAGGATTGGCCGGCTGTATGGCGGCGGTGGCGGCGGCACGCAACGGCGCCGAAACGGCGTTGATCCAGAACCGGCCCGTGCTCGGCGGCAACGCCAGCGTGGAGATCCTCGTCCCGCCGGTGGGTGCCTGCACGTCGATCCGCGAGAGTGGGCTGATCGAAGAGGTCCGCACGGCGGGCAACCAGCGGGCGTCGGAAAGCTGGGTCTACAGCGGTCGGCTGCGGCGGCTGGTCGATGCGCAGGAGAAGCTCGACCTGTATCTGAACACGCACGCTACCGGCGTGCAGATGCGCGACACGCCGAAGAATTCGATCTCCGCCGTAAACGCCGTCGACACCCGCACGGGACGCCGGCGGACGTTTCCCGGACGGATCTTCATCGACTGCACCGGCGACGGCGTGATTGGGCTGGCGGCCGGCGCGGAGTATCGCCACGGCCGCGAAGCGCGAGCGGTTCACGGCGAGTCGCTGGCGCCCGAGGTCGGCAATCCCCACACGATGGGCAACTCGCTGAAGTACGCTGCCCGGCAGACCGACACGCCGAAGTCCTTCGCCACACCACCCTGGGCCTATCACTTCGAGAAATGCGACGACTTCGGCCCCGGGCGTCATCCGCTGGCCGGCTCGACGCTCGACTGGCAATGGGTGATCGAGTTGGGCGGGCTGCAAGATACGTATCACAACGCGGAGGAGACTCGCGACGAGTTGTTGCGCGTGATCTACGGGATGTGGGACCACGTAAAGAACCACTGCCCGAAGCAGCAGGAGTCGGCGGCGTGTTGCGAGTTGGCCTGGGTGGGCTACGTAACCGGCAAACGCGAGAGCAACCGGCTGATCGGCGACCACGTGATGACCGAGCAGGATTTTACCGAGCAGACGCTGTTTGCCGACCGCGTGGCGTTCGGCGGCTGGGGGCTCGACGATCACCCCTCGGGCGGTTTCTTCTACGAAGGCAAGCCGTCGCACCACGTTCACGGCTTCGGGCGGCTGCCGCACTCGATTCCGTATCGCTCGCTCTATTCCAGGAACGTGGGCAACCTGATGATGGCCGGGCGGAATATCTCGGTGTCGCACGTGGCGTTGGGCACCACCCGGGTGATGCTCACGTGCGGCGTGATCGGGCATGCCGCGGGCACGGCGGCCGGGATCTGCGTTGAGGAGAAGACGCTGCCACGCGGCGTGTATCGCGAGCACATCGCTGCGCTACAGCAACAGTTGCTCAAAGAAGGGGCCTATCTGATCGCGCTGCCGAACCGCGACCCCGCAGATTTGGCTCGGGCAGCCGCGGCGACTGCCTCGAGCGAAGCCTCGCCGGCCGCGGCCGTGATCGACGGCTATGCCCGGCCGGAAGGCGACGTCCCACACGCTTGGGAGCCGCAATCCGGCGCCGACGGGCCGCACTGGGTCTGCCTCGCGTGGAGACAGCCGCAGACGTTCAACACGGTCCACGTGACGCAACTCGGCCGCTGTCCGCTGGAGGTCGAAATCTGGGCCAACGACGCCTGGAAGACGGTGGCCGAGGTGCCCGACGGGCTGTTTCGCCGAAACGTGTTGGCGTTCGACGACGTGACCGCGAACCGTCTGCGTGTGGTGCTCTACGAGCCGCGGGCGATCAACGAGATTCGCGTCTACCGCGAAGACCCGCAGCAAGTGGCGGCGACCCGGCGTGCGTTCGAGGTGATGCGCACGCCGATCGACGGGCCCGGGTTTCCCTGGGGCGACGAGTCGGTGCTGCAGATTCGCCGGGCCGTGCCGGTTCGTCCGTCGCAATGGGGAACGGGTGTGGCCGCCGAGAAGCTCCCGGGCATTGTGCTCGACGCGAAGAAGGCACAACGTAGCGGCGAGTGGACGCCGTCGAATCACACCGGCCCCTTCATCGGCGACGGCTACCTGCACGACGGCAACACGGCCAAGGCCGAGAAGTCAATCCGTTTGCGACCGAAACTCGCGCAGCCCGGGCGCTACGAAGTGCGTTTCGCCTATTCGGCCCTGGAAAACCGCGCGAGTAACACGCCCGTAACTGTGATCCATGCCGGCGGATCGAAGACCGTTCGCATCGACCAGCGCCAGAAGCCGCCGATCGACGGGCTGACGATTTCGCTGGGCACGTTCGAGCTCGACGGCAAGTCGGCGATCGTCGTCGCCAATGCCGACACCGACGGCTACGTAGTCGTCGATGCAATTCAACTGATCCCGGTGAAGTAGCGAGGTGCGTATTCGAGCATGGAAGTCATCGACGCGAAGCTGTACGACTTTCCCAAGTACTACGACCTGTTGTTCGGTTCCGATTGGAAGACCGAGTTCGATTTCCTGCGGGCCTGTTTTGCAAAACACGCCGGGCGGAAGGTACGGCGGTTGTTTGAGCCGGCCTGCGGCACGGGACGCTTGCTGGCCAAGTTTGCGGAGGCCGGGTACGAGGTGGCCGGCAACGACCTGAACGAGAAGGCGGTCGCCTACTGCAACGCGCGGCTGGTGCGCATGGGTTTTCCCGCATCGGCCGTGGTGGGCGATATGGCCGATTTCCGCTTGCGGCGAAAGGCCGACGCGGCGCTGAACACGATCAACAGCTTTCGGCATCTGCCGGACGAAACGGCGGCGGAAGCCCATTTGCAGTGTATGGCCGCGGCGCTGCGCCCCGGCGGAGTCTACGTCCTGGGGCTCCATTTGACACCGACGGGAAAGCCCGAGTGTAGCGAGGAGTCGTGGTCGGCCCGGCGGGGCAATCTGGCGGTGGCGTCGCACATGTGGTCGATCGACATCGACCGCCGCCGGCGGCGCGAGCGGATCGGCATGACGCTGGACGTCCACACGCCGCGCCGGCAGTTTCAGCTCAACGAAGAGATGATCTTCCGCACGTATTCGGCCGCGCAGTTTCGGCGCCTGCTGGGCCGCGTCGATGCCCTGGAATTGGCCGAGACGTACGACTTCTCTTATGACGTCGATCGGCCGGTGCGCGTCGACGGGCAGACCGAAGACGTAATCTACGTGTTGCGGAAGCCGTCTCATGGCCTTCGGCCGTGAGATCGCTTAGCAGCACTTGGCGCCCGCCACGGGCCGCAGAACGTTGGCTGTGGAGCGAATCACCATGACGTCTCTCGTCCCAATTCTCACGCTCGCGCTGGCTGGCGTTCCACCGGCCTCGGCGTATACGGACCATTCGCGACTGATGGTCTATCGCGACCAACACGGCATCGAGCGTCCCGTGCAAACCGCCGACGACTGGGCCGTGCGGCGGGAACACATCTTGGCGGGGATGCAAGAGGTGATGGGACCGCTGCCGGATCGCTCGAAGCTGCCGGCGTTGGACGTGCGGACGACACGGCGCCTCGAGGGTGACGGGTTCGTAAGGCTGACGATCTCATTCGTGGCCGAAGGCAACGATCGTGTGCCGGCCCATCTCTATCTACCGAAGGGGATTCCCCCGGGGAGGCGAGGGCCCGCCATGTTGGCGCTGCATCCGACCTCCCCGTTGGGCAAAGGCGTGGTGGCAGGGCTTTCAGAGCGGCCGAATCGGGCGTATGCCAAGGAGTTGGCCCGCCGGGGATACGTCGTGCTGGCGCCGGACTATCCGTCGTTCGGCGATTATCGCTATGACTTTGACGCCGACCGCTACGTCTCCGGCACGATGAAGGGGATCTTCAATCACATGCGGTGCGTCGATCTGCTGCAGTCGCGCGACGAGGTCGACCCGGAGCGGATCGGCGTGATCGGCCATTCGCTGGGCGGGCACAACGCGATGTTCGTGGGCGTCTTCGACCGGCGGCTGAAAGTGATCGTTTCGAGTTGCGGCTGGACGCCTTTTGAAGACTACTACGCCGGCGACGTCCGCGGCTGGACGAGCGACCGCTACATGCCGCGGATCCGCGATCGCTATGGCCTCGATCCCGGCCGCATACCGTTCGACTTCTACGAGGTCGTCGCGGCGCTGGCCCCACGGGCGTTCTTTTCGAGTTCACCCGAGCACGACGGCAACTTCAGCGTTGAGGGCGTACGCAAGGCCGAAACGGAAGCCCGGCGGGTCTTCTCGCTGTTGAAGGCCGAGGACCGTCTGATCGTCCGCTATCCCGACTGCGGCCACGACTTCCCGCCCGAGACGCGGCAGGAGGCGTATCGGTTCATCGATCGGGTTCTGCGCGGCGGCTAGGAGAATCGCCGTGGAAGAAGATCAGCCCGGTGGAATCTGGCGAAGGGCCCCTTATCGTGATGGACTTCGACAAGCGGGTGATCGGCGTGCTATAATGGTGCCCGATGCAGCCGGGAGCCCTCCGGCCGGCTGAACGCCCGAACCCATTCCCCCCGTCTCACCCACCGAGTTAGGAGAAACCATGAAGAAGCACTGGATCGCCCTGTTTGCCGTGGCTTGCGTGTTCGCGTCGAGTGTCGCCGCCCGGGCCGCGGATAATCAACTGACCGACCGGGAAAAGAAGGACGGCTGGGTCCTGCTGTTCAACGGCAGCGACTACACCGGCTGGATCTGCAACAACGGAAAAAAGGTCGCCTCGGAGGTGGACGACGGCTGCATGCAGCCCTACAAGTCGGGCGGATACGTCGTGATCCACGAGAAGCAGTTCGAGAACTTCATCCTCAAGTGCGAGGTGAAGATGCCCGAGCGCTGCAACTCGGGGATCTTCTTCCGGGTCGAGGAGCCGAAAAACCCGGTCCATACGGGCTTCGAGATCCAGGTTTCCACGGGCACGGGGACGTCGTGTCACGACTTCGGCGCGATCTACGATCTGGTGCCGCTGAAGAAGAACGCCACGAAGGGGCCGGGCGTCTGGAACGCGGTCGAGATCAAGTGCCAGGGAGCGAAGGTCTCGGTGACGCTCAACGGCGAGTTGGTCTGCGAGATGGACGGCGACGAGTTCGACCAGCCCGGCGAACGGGCTATCCCCGGCAACCACAAATACAAGCTCGGCGGCCAGGCTCGCGCCATCAAGGATTTTTCCCGCAAGGGATCCCTCGGCTTCCAGGACCACGGCCATCCGGTGTGGTACAAGAACGTGAAACTGCTGGAGCTCGACGAGTAGCAGTATGGGCGACGATTTCTCGAAGCCGTTGCGATTCCTTCCGTTGGGGCTCGACGTGCGCGGCAAGCGATGCCTGGTCGTCGGCGGTGGAGACGTGGGCACGCGCAAGGTGCAGACGCTCTGCCGGGCGGGGGCCGCCGTGACGGTCGTTTCGCCCGACGTCACGCTGCCGTTGCGGCAGCAGATCGAAGCCGGCCGCGTGCAATGGGTCGCGGAGCGTTTTCGCGACGAGCATCTCGGCGACCCGCTGCTCGTGGTGGCCGCCACCGACGACCAGGCGCTGAACGGAGCGGTCATCACGCTGGCATCGAGCGCCGGGGCGCTGGTCTGCGATGCCTCCAAAGCGGACCGATCCGACGTGATCTTCGGGGCCCTGCTTCAGCGCGACGACGTCACCGTGGCCGTCTTCACCGATGGCCGCGACCCGGCACAATCGCGGCGGACTCGCGACCGGATTGCGGGCTTGCTCGACTGATTTTGTAGCCCCCTGATCGCGAAAGTCTCAGCCTACGCAAACGCTTCCCGCAGCAGGTCGATGTACTTCGGGCACTCTTCTCTCGGATTGCCCGACTCTTCGTATTCCAGCACGATGTAGCCGCGGTAGCCGGCGTCGGTGAGGATCTCGGCCAGCCGGTCGTAGTCGGTGGGGGCCTTCTTGCCGTCGGGGCCGGAAACGACGACCTTGATCTGGCAGTTCAGCGCGAACGGGGCGATCTTGGCCAATTCGCCGTAGACGTCGTCGCTGTGGAAGTTGCCGCTGTCGAGGTTCACGCCAAACCAGGGGCTCTTCACGTCGCGAACCATCCGCAACATCCCCTCGGCCGTGGCCGTTAGGCCGCCGTGGTTCTCCAACGCCAGGAACACGCCGTGCTGGCAGGCGTAATCGCAGCACTCCTCGATCGCTTCGACCGCCAGACGCCGAGCCTGCTCGACGGTCTGTTCGCCGCGGGCACGTCCCGAGAAGATGCGGATGACCGGGGCACCGAGGATCTCGGCCCGGTCGATCCACTGCTTGACGTGGGAAATCTGCTGATCGCGTGCCGGCCCGGGCGGGTGACAGAAATCGTTGCCCACGGCCGTGCCGGAAATATCCAGGCCAAGCCGAAACGTGACGTGTTTCAGACGCCGCAGATACTCGTCGGTGACCTGTTGGGGGAAGTAGTAGGTCGTCGGCTCGGTGCCTTCGAGGCCCATGCGGGCGCAGTCGGCAATGAAGTCCTCCAACGTCAATTGGGGCTTACTGCCGGTCAACAACGCCCGATAGCTGTACGCGGACAGGCTGAACTTGAACTTGGCGTTGCCGTTGCGCCGGACCGGCTCGATGGCGGACGTGCCCATGGGAAACAGCCCACCGGCCAACCCACCGGCCGCTCCGGCGGAGATCAGGGTGACGTCGCGAAAAAAACCGCGACGGTCGCGTCGCTTCGACATAGGGGCAGTCCTGTTGGAGGGAGTCTAGGCGGGGAATCCCCTTATGATGGCAGGCTCGGGGCGGAAAGGCAAGGGGGGCCGTGTTCCAGCCAGGAGAACTGCAAAGTCGATTCGCGGGAGTGGAAAAGGGGGACTGGCTCCGA
>CAYYNP010000103.1:0-29161 GCA_964472545.1 uncultured Planctomycetaceae bacterium
CAAAGCGCAGCGGTGCCCCAGTGGCCGGGTTCTGGGGCACCGCTGCGCTTTGCCCCAGCCACCCTCAAGTCCCGGCACTTACTCTCCCGATCGCGCCCTCTGCCGTCGCTCCATCAACTCGCGAATGGCCGTACCGACGTCTTCGGATCCGTTCTGGCCGTGGACCAAACTCTTGATTTCCTCGGTGCAGACCGACCCGAAACGGTAAATCACGCACTCTCGGCACTCGTTGCCGTGCGAGGGCTTGCAGTCGAGCCCCTTGATCATCCAGCACGGCCGGGTGTTGTCCTGATAGGCCGGGCATTCCTGGCGCTTCTCTTCGCTACAGGGCAGCAAATCCCAGCACGGCAACAGCGCCTGCAACCGCCGGATGCCCTCAATGTTCAGGCCCAACTGCTGGATCATCCGCTGGATGTTTCGGATGCGGTCGATGTCCTCGCGCGAGAAGAGCCGATGCCCGGAGGGGGTGCGGTGGGCGATAATCAGCGACTCGTTTTCGTATTTTCTGACCGCCGAGACCGACAGCCCCACCTTCTCGGCAAGGGTCCCAATCGTCATCACGGGGTCTGAATAATCGGGATTTGGATCCATCGTGGTCTCTCCGGACGTGCGGGCTGCGGCCGATAGTACTACCTAAGTCATTGCCTGCAAGAAACTTACGAAGTCTATTGACAGCGGTGCGCGTAAACCATATATTCCAGACGCAGGATATCTATCTTTATCGATCAAGCTATTCTATACTAGCAGACGAGACACAATGAGCCAAGCCTTGTGACGCAGGGCCGCGTGGCTCCCCGGAAGAAAACGCCGAGGAAGACGTCCAAAGACCTGGCGACAAACCCAGAAAACCGAAAAAGCGGCTGGCGATTCGCAGGCTCATCACCCCTGAATTATGACTTCCGCCGCCGCGAAGCACAACAACCCAGAGGCTGCCATGCCCACAACCCTTTCCGACACCCAACAGATCAACAATTGCCAGGTTCGCCTGCTCAAGGACGACATCACCGATTTGGACATTGATGCTTTCGTCTTCTACGCCCAGGAAGACCTGGCGTTGGGGTCCGGTTTCGGCACGGCGATTTCCGTCCGCGGCGGACCGACGGTGCAGAAGGAACTCGAGGAATTGGCCCCGGTGGCCACCGGCGAGGCGGTCGTCTCGGCGGCCGGCAACCTCAAGGCCGAATTCATCATCCACGCCGTGGGGCCGAAGTTCCAGGAAGAGGACACCGAAGGCAAACTCCGCACTACGGTCCGCAGTTCGTTGCTTCGGGCAGAAGAAAAGGGCATCAAGCGGATCGCCTTTCCGGCCATGGGGGCAGGGTACTATGGCATCGCGCCGGACGTCTCCGCCCGGACCATGGTGGAAGTCCTTCGCGAGCACCTCTCCGGCGAGACGGGCATCGAAGAGGTGGTCCTCTGCGTGCTCGACACGCGGCAATACGATTCCTTTCAGGCCCGACTGACGGGCGCCAGCTAACCGAGAAGCACTAGCCAACCGAGAAGAAGACCAGATGACAAACCTCCTACTGTTTTCTGCCGACGTCGGCGAGAAATCCCCGTTCCTGCACTTCTGCGAGCATCAGCTTCAATACGTGGCGCTGGGGATCATGGCCGTGGTCTACACGCTGCGGGTTCTCTGGCTGTTGAGCTACAAGGCGGGCGGTGAACGTCAGGCGCCGAGCGGACCGGCAAACACCACGGCGGCCAAGGGGATTCTCTATTCCTGGGCCAACGTGGCCATGCCCATGGGCATGGAGAGTACGCGGACGAACCTCTCGATGTACGGCCAGTTCGTGGTCTTCCACCTGGGAGTGACGGCCGCCATCGGGCTGTCGTTCATCATCCCGGAGTTCCCCCAGTTGCTCACTCCCGCGGTGCAGTCGGGCATGCAGATCGTGATCGGGGCGGCGTTTGTGGTGGGGGTGATTCGGATCATCCGCCGTGTGGGCAGTCCCTACATGCGGGCGCTCAGTTCGCCGGACGACTACTTCTCGCTGGTGTTGTTGACGGTCTGGTTTCTCTCGGCCGTGTTGGCGGTGCCGAATGAGCCCGCCGCCGGCGAGTGGCAACTCCAGACCTTCTTCATCATGACCGCGTTCTTCCTGATCTACGTGCCGTTTAGCAAGATCTCCCATTATCTCTACTACCCGTTCACACGCTACTACTTCGGCAAGAGCATGGGCTACCGGGGCGTTTTCCCCACGCAGCGTAGTTAGGCTCTGCCCCAGCACACTCAGCAGGGTGGCTGGGGCAGAGCGCAGCGGTGCCCCAGCGTGGGGCGCCTGGGGCTTTGCTGCACTTAGCCACCGGCCACCCTCCGACGACGGAAGCAAACAAAGAAGGGTTCGATGAGCAACAACCAATCCAGATCCCATAAGGCCCAGAAAGTCCTCGAGCGGATGGGCAAGAAGCTGAATCGGCAGATGGTCGGTTCGCTGGTGGCCTGCGTTCACTGCGGCATGTGTACCGATTCCTGCCACTACGTGTTGGCCAACCCGGGCGACCCGACCTACGCCCCGGCCTACAAAGCCGACCGCATCCGCAAGCTCTTCAAACGCCATTTCGACTGGACCGGCCGGGTGTTGCCCTGGTGGGTCAAAGCGGGCAGCGTGCACACCGACGAGGACCTGGAGGAACTCAAGGACATCGTCTTCGGCAAGTGCACCAACTGCCGGCGTTGCTCGCTGAACTGTCCGATGGGCGTCGACTACGCCACCTTCAACCGCATGGCCCGCGGCCTGCTGGTCTCGGTCGGCGTGATGCCCGAGGGCGTGGCCGTGGTGAGCAAGGACCAGTGGGAAACCGGCAACCAGATGGGCGTGCTCAAAGAGGACTACATCGAGACGATCGAGTGGATGGCCGAGGAGTTGCAGGACGAACTGGACGAGCCGGACTTCGAAATCCCCATCGACAAGACCGACCGCAACATCATCTACTCGATCAACCCCCGCGAGGTGAAGTACGACCCGCGGACCATCGCCGACGCGGCGAGGATCTTCCACCTCGCCGGCGAGAGTTGGACCATGGCCAGCGAAGGCTGGGACATGACCAACTTCGGGCTCTTCTCCGGCGACGACGACTTAGGCGGCTCGGTCGCCCGGCGGTTGTACGAAAAGGTCAACGAGCTGCGCGGCAAGAAGTTGGTGATCTCGGAATGCGGCCACGGCTACCGTTCAACGCGCTGCGAAGGCCCGAACTGGTCGCAGTTCGACGTGCCCTTCGAGATGGAGAGTTCCGTGACCACGATGCTCCGCTACATCAAGGAAGGCCGCATCAAGGTCGACAAAACCCGCAACACCCAGCCGGTCACGTATCACGACTCGTGCAACTTCGCCCGAAGCTGCGGGCTGTATGAGGAGCCGCGGGAGTTGCTCAACCTGGTCTGCACCGACGTGCGGGAGATGTATCCCAATCGGGCCGAGAATTACTGCTGCACGGGCGGCGGCGGGGCGATGTCGATGTCGGAGTACACGCCGGATCGGCTCAAGTCGGGCGTGGTCAAGGCGAAGCAACTCGAGGCCACCGGGGCCGAGGTCGTGGTCACCTCGTGCCACAATTGCGTCGACGGCCTGACCGACGTGATCCGCCACTACGAACTGAAGATGGAAGTCACGCAGTTGGTGAACCTCGTCTCCAACGCCTTGGTGGTCGAGGAAAAGCCGGCCGAGGAGAAGGTGGCCGCGCCGGCTGCCGCAGCCCCCAAGGAAGTCGCCTTGCCGCTGACCGGACGCACGCTGTTGGTGGCCGACGACGAGCCGGACCAGGTGACGTTCCTGGCCACCGTGTTCGAGGATCAGGGGGCGACCGTGCTGAAGGCCACCAACGGCGACGAGGCGTTGGAAATGGCCCGGCGCGAGAAGCCCGACCTGCTCACGCTCGACCTGGCCATGCCCGGCCGCGACGTGGGCGAGGTTTTCGAGATGCTGCGCAACGACTCGGAGCTCGACGGCCTGAAGGTCTGCGTGATCACCGGCCGGCCCGAGTTGCGGAAGCTGATCTACGACCGCTCGGTCCGCCCGCCGGAAGGATACCTCGACAAGCCGGTGACCGAGGAGACGTTGCTGCTGGGCGTGCGGAAGGTGTTAGAGTTGGCTCACGAGGCGTAGGATAGTAGTCGTCTCGCTCCGCGAGACGACACCACATCTCGCGGAGCGAGATGACACCACATCTCGCGGAGCGAGATGACACCACATCTCGCGGAGCGAGATGACTACTATGGTGAAACGCAGTGACATCTCGCGGAGCGAGATGACTACTATGGTGAAACGCAGTGACATCTCACGGAGCGAGATGACTACTATGGTGAAACGCAGTGACATCTCGCGGAGCGAGATGGCTACTATGGGGCTTGCAATCATCGGCCCGGCGGTTGAGAATCCAATGAGTTGAGCCGAGACTGGTCGAATTACGGAATTCGCGATGGAAGACTCTTACCGCCGTTACTTCGACGCGATGCCGTGTTACGTGACGGTGCAGGACCGCGATTTCCGCATCCTTGAAGCCAACCGGCGGTTCCAGGACGATTTCGGCCCGATCGACGGCCGCTTCTGCTACCAGGTCTATAAGCAGCGCTCGGAGAAGTGCGAGGTCTGTCCGGTCGAAAAGGCCTTTTGGGACGGCCAAAGCCACCGCAGCGAAGAGCGGGTGCGACGCCCGGACGGCGAGGAAATCTCGGTGCTGGTCGAGGCCGCGCCGGTCCGCGGCCCAGACGGCAAGATCGAGGCCGTGATTGAGATGTCGACCGACGTCACGCAGATCAAGGACCTGCAACGGCAACTCCGGCGCAGCCAGCGCCGCTATCACCTGCTGTTCGACGAGGTGCCCTGCTACATCTCGATCCAGGACCCCGAGTTGCACATCGTCGAGGCAAACCGGGCATTTCAAGAGGACTTTGGGACCTCCTGTATGGGCCAGAAATGCTATGCAGCCTACAAGCGTCGCAGCGAGCCGTGTGCCCCGTGTCCGGTCCAGGAGGCCTTCGACGACGGCCGCCCGCACACGCGGGAAGAGGTGGTCACCTCGAACGACGGCGAGCAGATGAACGTGCTGGTCACCGCTGCCCCGATCCGCAATCGCCGCGGCGAAATCACCCGGGTGATGGAGATGAGTGCCGACATCACCCAAGTTCGCCAACTCGAAGACCGACTGACGAAGCTGGGGCTGCTGATCGGTTCCATTTCGCACGGACTCAAGGGCATGCTCAATGGACTGGCCGGCGGGATGTATCTGGTCGACAGCGGCTTCGCCAAGGACGACCGGGGCCGACTCGAGAAGGGCTGGGACACCGTCCAGCGGAACGTGGCCCGCATCCGCAGCATGGTTTCCGATATCCTCTACTATGCCAAGGATCGCACGCCCAACTGGGAGCCGCTGGCCGCGGCCGAGGTTGCCGAAGACGTCTGTGAACTGTCGCGGCCGCGGGCGAAGCAACAGAACGTTCAGTTGACGGCCACTTTAGACGCCGCCGGCAAGTTCGAGGCCGATGCCCAGGCGGTCCGCTCCATGCTGGTCAACCTGATCGAGAACTCGATCGACGCCTGCCGGCTCGACGGCGGCAACTCGGATCATCGGGTCGAGGTTCGGCTCAAGGGCCTGGCGGACAGCGTCCGATTCGAGGTCGAAGACAACGGCATCGGCATGGACCAGGAGACTCGCGAGAAGGCTTTCAGCCTGTTCTTCTCCTCCAAGGGCACCGAAGGGACCGGGCTGGGGCTGTTCGTTTCCAACCGCATCGCCCGGGCACACGGCGGCTCGATCGAGTTGGAGTCGGAGCCGGGCGTCGGCACGCGGTTCATCGTAGAGTTACCCAGACGGCGGCCCTCACAAGCGGCGCCGGAAGACCCACCAACGCGCGAAAAGGAGACATCGCATGGCTGATACGAAGACCGTGCTGGTAGTGGACGACGACCCCGACGCCCGAGATTTCCTGGTCACGGTTCTCAAGGACAACGGCTACGCCACCGTCACGGCCAACGACGGCACCGAAGCCGTCGCCGCCATCGACCAGGCACCGCCGGATTTGGTGGCGTTGGACATCACCATGCCGGAAAAATCGGGCGTGGCCGTTTACCGCAAGCTGAAGGAAGACGAGCAACTCCAGGGCATTCCGGTAATCATCGTCACCGGCGTTTCCGACGACTTCAAGAAGTTTATCTCCAGTCGCCGCCAGGTGCCCCCGCCGGAAGGTTATATCAGTAAACCGGTCGATCACGAGCAGTTCTTGAAGATGGTCAACGACTTGCTGGCCTAGCCCGCATTTCCCGCGAGCCAGGAACGCAGCGGATGGAGTATCTTGTAGCCGAAGTCGCCACGGCTTTGGTCCGAGGTCGTCGAACTTTGGCGGCAGCGGGGAAACGGCCGAATTCTGGCGAATTCGGCTACGGTTGGGGGCAATACGGGCTAGTGCATCTCCCATTCGACGAAGCCGGGCTTGACGTCGGCCATGCAGTTGACTACCAATTCCACCAGGCCGTCGTACGTGATCGAGTGTTTCTCCCAGAGGTCGTAGTAGGTGATCAGGTCGCGGATGCTGCCCTTGCAGTTTGAGCAGGGGGCGCAGACGTACTTCTTGATCGACGGGTCGAGTTCGTCCTTGAAGGCTTCGAGAATTTGTTCCATCTTCTTGCGGCTGGCGACTTGGGTCCGCCAGTCGCTGAAGTTGTGGCCCGACATGATCGCGAACCCGCTGCCGCCGCCGCAACAGTAGTTGTGTACGCCGTGGGGCGTCATTTCCCGAAACTGCGGGGCGATTTTGCGGAGGATCCGCCGCTGGGGTTCCACGATGCCCATCAGCCGGACCAAGTTGCACGGGTCGTGCAAGGTGACCGGGAAGGCGTTGCGCTGGGGGTCGACCTTGATGCGGCCGGAAGAGATGAGCTGTTCCAGCGTGATCACGTAGCTTTCGCGCGGGATGTTCAAGTCGCCGGTGAGCACGCGGTCGGCAATCACCGTCAGCGCCTTGTGGGCGTGCCCGCACTCGCCCAGCACGATCTTCTTCACGCCGAGCTTTTTGGCGGCCTGGGCGTGCTTCAGCGCCACGCGAGCGAACTGGGCGTCGTCGTACCAGAGGCCGTAGTTGATGCCGTCGTATCCGGCCAGTTCACTGGACATCGTCCAGCTCAATCCGGCCGCTTCGAAGATCACGGCGAACGCGCCGGGGTTCGTCGGCCAAGCCATGATTTCGCCGGCGTTGTGGATCAGCAGGATATCGGCCCCCGCCTTGTCCCAGGGCGTCTCGATCGACATGCCCGTCATTTCCGAGACGTCTTCGTCGATGAACTCGACGTTGTCCTTGACCACCGCGTCGTTCATCCCGGTCGAGGATCCGACCGTAAGCTGCAGCACGGAGCCGTTCTCGTGGAGTTCTTTCGGCGCAATGCCCATTTCCTGGCTGAATACCTTGCGGATCTCGTGGCAGATCAGGCCGTTGTCAACGCCGATCGGGCACGTCTGGGCGCAACGCCGACAGATGTTGCACCGATAGGCGAGTTCCGCCAGCCGAGCCACGGTGGCCCAGTTCAATTCGATCTCGCCGTCGCGCCACGCCTGCAACAGGCCGCCGCCGTTGGACTTGACGTGCTTCTTGTACAGGCGGCGGAAGACCTCGGAGCGATAGGCGGGCCGATAGATCGGGTTCTTCCCGCTGGCCTCGTAGATGTGGCACGAGTCGGAACACGTGTGGCAGGTGGCGCAGTGGTCCATTGAAAGCAACAGCGGCTGCAAAAAGGTCCAGTTGTTCTCCCGCGTGAACAGCTTCTGCAGTCCGCTGAGGAACTTGGCGACCAGTTCGTCTTCCTCCTCTTTGCTCTCGGGCTTGGGGATGCTGACGGCAATCGTACCGTCGAGGCTGGACTCGTACTTCTCTTTGGCCTTCTCGCTCAATGGCGGAAAGTCCGGCGTCGACTCCGGCCGGTCGAACGGCGCGGGAAGCGGCTTGAAGTCCTCCTTGCGAAGTTCGGAAAGCGTCGGCGACGGCTTCGAGATGTCTTCGATCTTGACGCGCTGCTTCATTTCTCTTCCTTTTCCAGCTCAACTTCGGAGGTGGCCACGTCCACCCAGTTCTTCTTCCCGTCCCCTCGAATGTGAGGCGCCGACCAGCTCACCGGATATGCCAGCGCCGCCGTGATTTTCCGTTCGATCTTCCCGCCGGGCAGATTGGGCTCGTCGTTCCAGCGAACGTCGTGATACATAAACCACTTCATGAAGAAATGGGACATGTGGGTCATCGGAACGTAGGCCAGCAACAAGGTCCCCAAGACGATCTCCACGGCGGTCAGGCCGGCCAGGGAGGATCCCGCTTCGGCCGCAGAGAAATCGAATGTCACCAGCCGCGCAAAAAACGACCGCAAAGCGACGAACTGCGGATCCACCAGGGCGTGGGCGGCGAGTGCCGTCGCGAAGGCCGCTACGAAGAAACCGAGGTTGAAGTAGTCGGCCTTCTTGGTGTACTCGCGATAATCCGCGTCGAACGTCCGCGTGGCCAACAGGCCCAGGGCGCCGGCGAGGCCAAGCCCCAAGCCCGCGTATCCCAACGCATACGTCAGGTGATACAGTGCCTGGCCGAACGGGCCGGCGGCGGCCGACACTTCCACTCCCGCCGCACCGGCGATTCCACCGACCAGCAGCAGAGCGATCGTGCCGGCCAGCAAGTACAAGCCAAAATGGAACGGAAAGGACCGAAACCAGTGTTTGCGATTGTGCTCCCACACGCCGGCCAGCAAGACGATCTCCGGAATCATCACCTTCAGCTCGCCCAGCAGCGATACCTGCCGCGGCTTGGTCCACCATTCCGGTTCTTCCAGGTACGATCCTCCGTAGCTCGCACGGCCTTTTTCGTGGGCTACCGGATACAGTTCCCAACGCAAGTGGATCGGCAATCGGGCAATCTTGACGGCTCGGCCCAGAACCACGGCGACGAAGATCGCTACCAATAGGTAGCAGACGGCAAGTAACAACGGATCCACCATAGAGGCCTCCTCTCGTGACGGCGTGCCACGGCTCGTGCTGCGTTGAACGTCTGCGAGCCGTCCTGATCGCCAACGGGCACACCGAATCCGGCCTCGCCCGCGATGGCTATACCCTCTAGTATCGTAAATCTATTCTCTATCGTCAAGATATCCTATCGTTTTTGGTGTTTGATTCAGGCCGC
Source organism: uncultured Planctomycetaceae bacterium (assembly GCA_964472545.1). Lineage (GTDB taxonomy): Bacteria > Planctomycetota > Planctomycetia > Pirellulales > Thermoguttaceae > CAYYNP01. The sequence goes on from CAYYNP010000103.1 coordinate 9,149, forward strand.
TGTCGCGTCCGGAGCCGCGGATACCCTTGTCATCAAGATGCATAAGTAGTTGACTGCACACGCGTTAGACGCTGGTCTCGATAGGGGCCTGAAGCCCATGCCGGGATTCCAGGAACCGTGTTTGCCCTGCGGGAAATAGCCCCACATGGCGGGGCGTCTTGCCACGATATAGTGTACTACCGTTCTTCGCCCCCCTATACCCGGTCAGAAACTGCCTCGTCGAGCGTTCGTCGAATGGCCGGCCGATCGGCGGTGGCCTTGCACACCGGCGCCGGTTGCCGAAGCCCCCGGCGAAGAGACGCCCCAGGAGGCGGCCCTGCCTCTGGCCGGCCGTACGCTGTTGGCCGGCCCTGATCACGCTCGACGTCACCACGCTGAAGAAGCCCCGCGTGGCCGCCTGCCGCAAGCCGAACGAGGACGAGCCACGCACGGGGATCCTCGTGATCGTCACCGTGGGCGTCTTGGGCGACTTCAAGACGTCGCCTCCGCCCGTCGCGTCGGTCCTCCATAGCCCTCGGTTCGAGCGGACCAACTGCTATTGCCCCAATCTTGCGGTTTGGCTACTCTCCCCCCTGCGAGGAGTCTTGCGCGCCCCGGTTCGTGCTGCGGGGCGGCTGCGCAGTCGAGCTACCGATCCGCCACCTTGTTGGGATTCCACCGATGAACATGACGGGACTCAGATCGAGAATCGCCGCCGGGGCCGGCCGGCTACGTTATCGGGGCGTGCAGCGGATCGTTCGTGGATTGCGGTTGTTGCACGATGTCCTCACGGATACGCCAATCCATGGGCGATATTGGGTCTGTGGGGGCATGCTGCTGGGCTATGCGCGTGAAGGCCGGTTGATCAGTTTCGATCCGGACATCGATTTCCACTATTGGCGCGACGATCAGGATCGGCTCGAGCAGAGCCTTGGCGCCTTGGAGCAAGCCGGATTCCGACAGAGACCGGGCCGCGTCGACAACGACGGACGCCGGGTCAAGTACCTCGTCCGGTATATGGGGGTGAAATACGAGTTCTTCGAGGCGGAACGCGTCGAGGATACGATTCGCTGGTATTGCTTCCGCAGGCGGCCACCGCGTCAGTTCCTCAATCAGATACCGGCACACGGCTTCAATGAATTCGATTTCTACGATCGAACGTGGATCAAGCCGGACGACCACGAGGGCTATCTGACGGCCTTGTACGGAGACTGGCGGACGCCTTGCCCCGATTACAAATACTACCTCGACAGCAAGGCGATCGTCCGTTGCGACATCTGGAGTGGGAGAGACAAATGGTAACCGTCTTCGTGCCGGGCGTCTTCGATGTATTTCACATCGGGCATCTGAACTACTTGCGGCGCGCGGCCGAGGCCGGCGATACGCTGATCGTCGGCGTACAGGACGATCGGGCCGTTCTCGCCTGCAAGCAGATCGAGCCGGTGGTGCCGCTGGCCGAACGGATGGCGATCATCGAACAGCTACGCTTCGTCGACGAGGTTATCAGCTACATCGACGTGTTTCAGGGCCCGTTGCTGAAGTCGCTCAACGTAGACGTCTTCGCGGTCGGCGAGGAGTACGGGCAGGGCGACCGCTATCCGGACCAGCGACGAAGCTTGGCATTTTGTGAAAGCCGCGGGATTCGCGTGGTCAAGATCCCGCGGACCCCGCACGTCTCCTCGACGCAGATCCGCGGCAAGATCAAGGAGTTTTGGGCGTCGCGCGTCGCCAAGGAAGAGGAGATGCCGGCCGGAGTCACCACGCTGGGGAGTTTTGGAGGCGACCAGGACAAGGTCGCCGCGGAAACGCGGAAAGAGGTGTCGCACATCCTCAACGCCGTCTCCCAGCCGGAGAGGAAGTCGATCCTGGATCTCGGGTGCGGCGATGGTCGCCACCTTGAGTTCTTGGCGGCGAGATTTCAGCGCACGGTTGGCGTCGACTTTGTAGGCGATCTGCTGGGGATTGCCCGCCGGCGGCTCGATCAAGCTGGATTGTCCGCCGAACTCGTCGAGTCGGACGTTACCGAATTCCACTCGCCCGAGCAGTTCGACGTCGTGCTTCTGTCCGGTATTACTCCCTATCTCGACGACGAAATGGCCTCGAAGCTGGTGGCAAACCTGGCCGCTTGCACCAGACCGGACACCCAACTGCTGGTAAGGGCCCCGATCGGCATCGACGCACGCGTCGACGTGATCAATCAGTATTCAGCAGACTTGGGAACGCGATACACGGCATTCTACCGGACGCGATCGGAGATGCGGGAGCTGTTTCGCCGCCACGGATGGGCGCAGCGAACCTCGCGAGAACTCTATCAACACCGCCCGGACACCGCCATGTGGTGGTTCGAGTACGAAAACGCCACGGCTTCGGTGGCTGCTCCGCAGCGGCGTGCCGCGTGAGTCGCGGGAGAATCGCTCGCTCCGGCCCTGCAAACGACGGTCTCGGTAAGATGCGATTCGCAACGCGGCGGGAGAAAGACCATGCGCCTAATGCGGTTGCTCAAGCGGGCCTTCGGTAGCTTCGCGTCCGGATTGCCGGAGGCCCACGGCACCTCGGAACGATCACCTCTTTGCGGCGCGCTCGACACGCAATGCGACGGAACTGACGACGACGCCACCATGCAGCCGGTCAGCTACGCCGACTTCCGCTGCGCCCGACGTGTCGACCGCTACCTGCGCCGCCGCTGGTGCTACTTCGGCAAGGCGATCGAGATGGCCAGGCGTCTGCGGCCGCGACGCGTGCTGGAGATCGGCCCCTGGAGTTTTCCGCTCTTTCCCGCCGGCGACACGCTGGACATGCGCGACGATTATCACCCCACGTATCAGCACGACGCCGGCGCCACGCCCTGGCCGGTGCCGACGAAGGCTTACGACCTGATCATCGCCCTGCAAGTCTGGGAGCATCTCGAGGGCCGGCAGCAAGCGGCGTTCGAGGAGTTGCGGCGGTGTGCGCGGTACGCGATCCTCAGTGTGCCGTATCTCTGGAAGCTCCACCCCGGCCACTCGCATGCCGGCATCGACGACGCGCGGATGTTCGAGTGGACCGACGGATTCAAGCCGGCCGAGCAGATTCTCGTCGCGCGGCCTCGTCGGCGGCGCCGCAAGATCTATCTCTTCGACTTCACCACGGCGAGCCAATCGCGCGCAGAAAGCGAGGCGTCACCGCGGCCTTCGAAGGATGCGGCGTAGGCCGGCTGAACATCACATCGCGCGACGACATCGGGCGGGACTTGCCCGCTCACGACGGGGCTATAACTTGGCCGCGTGCAGACGTCGGCGCCCCTTCGACTTGTGTTCGATCCGATAGAGACCCGGCAGATCGATAGGGCTGCCGTCGGTGCCGAGGATCTTGCGGAACTTGACGTCCTCGAACGTGCGGCGCCACCGTTTGACCGGCTTCATGTACTTCGGCACGTCTTTGCAGTAGCCGGTCTTGCGGACCACGTCGCCGCGCACGATTTGCAGCGCGCCGATCGCCCGGGGATGCTCGACCGGCTCGAAGTCGTCGGCGGCAATCTCCCTCAGACGTGGGCTGTCGTGCAGATCGTCGAAGAGTGAGTCGCTCTTGTCGAGGTGGCGGCTGATCCGGGCGAATCGGGGGTAGACGAGGATCGAGTCGGTCGCCTCGAGCTGGGCCGGCAACGCGTCGAGGCAGCCCTCGTGGAAGACCTGGTCGCAATCGGTGAACCAGACCCAGTCGGCCGCGTTGGCCAGTGCCGCCATATTGCGGCCGATCGCACGGCGCCACAACTGCCCTTTTTCGACCGCCCACCAATGCCAACGCACGTTGGGTATCTCTTGGCCGGCAAAGTATCGCAGGACCTCGCAGGTCCGCTCGTCTTCCTCGTTGTGAAACACGGTGACCGTCAACTTGAGCTTGGTCGGTGGGTACAACACGAACGAACTGAGTTGATACGTCAACAGTCTCGCGTAGTTCCAACAGTGGCTGACGATCTGCAATTCCATCCGTGATCCTTCTGCTCGCTTCTCCTGTTGCTCTTCACGCCCGCAACGCCCACGGACGCCGCCGACATCAAGCGACCGCCGCAGGCCGGGCTGCGAGCCCTGCCGATCGACGAAATCGGCAAGATGGCCCCAAGCGACCGGAATTCCCCGCGGTCCACGCGATCGCTATGTCTTACCCAGGTCCTCGATTCACTGCAAGGCCACTCCGGGCTCAAGACGCCCAGGCGCAGCGACAAGCGAGACGCCCCAAACGCGAGAGGAGGGAGCCTCCGATTCGGAAGCCCCCCAGTTTCTCACGTCGCGCGTGCGGCTGCCATTGCCGCCGGGCTTCTCTCAGTGCCCGCCGTGGTTTAGCATGGGGGAATGGAGACTTTGGACAGTTCTAACGACAAGATCAAGGCAACCCATGGAGGGGGGGTACTCCTATGGGCCGGGCTCGCGATCTTGGTGCCGGCCGCCGCGGTCTTCGGAGCGGGCGTGGGCTGGCTGGCGGTGTGGGTCCAGGCGTTTTTCTCGCCGTTGATCGTCTTTCCGCTGCTGCTTGGGGCCGGGCTGGGGCTGTTGGTGGTGTTGACCGTCCGGACCGTTGTGATGGCAGACATTCAGTTCGGCCATCGGCCCACGATCGTGGCGGCCGCCGTAACTGCCGCGTTGACGGCCATCGCCGCGCAGCACTATCTGGCGTATCGAACCGAGCGACGGCTGGCCGAGCAGCAGGCCGAGCAGATCAAGCAGGAAGCCGCGGCAGTGTTCGGACCGACGATTGCTCAATACATCCCTCAACCGCCGGAGAACGTCTTCGTCTTCCTGCAAAACAACGCCCGCAAAGGACGCGATTTGAACGTCTTCGGCTGGGTCGCTCGAGGTTGGCAGGCTTGGCTCAGTTGGGCCGTCGATGGTCTGCTGCTACTGGCGGCAACCCTGGCGGTGGTGGTGCCGGTGACGTGGCTGCCGTACTGCAATCGCTGCCGGAGTTGGTATCGCGAGACGCGCAACGGCCAGGTGGACGGACGCCGCGCGCGACGGCTAGTCGAGGCGCTCGGCGAAACGGCGGCCACGGGCGGTCTTTCGGTCGGCTGCCGATTGCTCAACTGCCGAGGCGGCTGCGGCGCAACCGCTTGCATCCTCTCTTGGCGCCCGCCGCAAGGCCGCCCCAAGACCGTCCGAGGCTGGCTCGACGCCCCGGCGCGCGACCAGATTACGCAACTTCTCGACCGCACCACAAAACGCGCCACGAAATCATAAATCCTCCATCACGAATCACAGATCGAATCTCCCATGGCGGACATCATCGGCATCGGCACCGACATTACCGAGTGTTTGCGGATCGCTCGGATGATCGAGCGGCACGGCGAACTGTTCATCAATCGGGTCTACACGCCCGTGGAGATCCGCTATTGTCAGCAGCGGGCGCAGGCAACCCAGCACTTCACCGGCCGTTGGGCGGCGAAAGAGGCGATCCTCAAAGCCCTGGGCACCGGCTGGCGGCGTGGGATCAGTTGGCGCGACGTGGAGATCCGCAACGAGCCCAGCGGCAAACCGGTCGTGGCCATGCGCGGAGGGGCCAAAGACGTCGTCGAGCAGTTGGGCATCGCCAAGATGCTGGTCAGCATCTCCCATTGCCGCACCCACGCCACAGCCTACGCTATTGCCGTGGGAAAGCCGTGAGGTCTCTACCGGCTCGCCACACTCGCTTCAGCGAAGCGAAACGACCCCACCAGCGCTCGATCGGCCGGGCCGAGACGCTCGACCAGCTTGTCCTCGACGGTGAACGTGAACACCACGCGGCGGCCTTGCCGGTCGTGCAACAGGTAGTAGTCCCATTGAATCGGCAGTTCGGCGACCGTGCCTCGGGCGGTTACGCGAAAGACCTGTTGGCCGGCGTCGTCGCGCCAATCGTCGGCCTCGACAAACTTGCCGAAGCTCTTGCCCAACGCCTGCCGCACGTCGCCCTGGAACTTCTCCAACGTGACCGGCTTGTCGGCCGGGAGTTTCGGCAGCCCGGCCACGTTACACTGGGCGATCAACTCGCCGCGATCCATCATCCGCAATACGGCCCCGGCCGGGTGATCGCGATAGACGTGCCAGCAACGGTCGTAGGTGAACTGCCAATCGCCCTGGGCCGATCGATAGGCCAGCCGCAATAACGCGTCGGTCGGCTGCAAGGCAAGGTCCCTAAGCGCCGCGTCGGAAAGCGGCGAGGCGTCGTCCGGCGGCGAAGTCTGCGGCTCGATCTGCATCTGCACGCGGGCCGTCGCCTCCACGCCGTCGGCCACCGGGCTGGCGTTCCGCTTCTCGGTGACCAGCATCGCGAACCAATCGATCCGGCCGCTTTGCCGATTGAACCGATATCGGGCCTTCACGTCCACGGCCGTGGTCACTCCGTAGATGGCCCCTTCCACGCGCCCGGCCATCTCGATGCGGGCTTCGCCGGCCGTGATTTGGCTGAGCGTGCTTTCGACCTCCGCCGAGGCCACCTTCTCCAACCCCAACATGGCCGCCATCAAATCGGCGCCGTGTTGCCAACGGTCGCCGGTGGCCACCGGCCGCTCGGGCAACAGACCGTCCAGCAACAGGCTGTTGCCCTGCACGTCGATCAACTCGAGCTCGTCGCGGGTCATCGGACCGTGTGGCGAGTAGAGGACGGCCGTCGGCCCTTCGGTCTGCGCAATCACCAGCCGCCGTTCCGCGGGCAGCGAAGGCTTCACGCTGAACTCGCCCACACGGACTTCCGCCGCGGCTTGGCGGTAGTGGCGGGCCGAGCGGCATCGGTCGACCGTATCGCCGGGCGTTTGCAGCGTGCGTTCGTCGTAGCCGATGTCGCAACGAACCGCCATCTTCTCCCGATCGACTTTCCCTTCCATCTTGCCGATCACGTGGCCGCCGACCTCCAGCACCACCGTTACGCGGTCGATCTGACCCACACGCCGCTTGCTTTGGAGTGCGTGTGTCGATTTGTCGGTGCCGTCGGCCGCCGTCGCGATGCCAAGTTGGCCCGAGTTGGCCCACGCCGCCATCAGGGCGGCTCCGATCACCGCTGGACGAATCGCCTGCAATAAGTTGTCGCCGCGCATGAGAACAACACCTTCGTATCGGATTGGAATACAAACCTACCAATCTGGCCCGCCAATCTGGGTGGGTTGCAAAATCGGGAGCCGACGCTATACACCATCGGAGTTGAGCAAGCCGTACTCGCTTGATCGGCCGTAGCGATTTGAACGATCCACCGAAAGTGCCAGTTATCCCGGCTGTGCCTTCCTCTTGGCGCTCTGGCAAACTGAGGGACAAGGGGGGTACGATAACAAGTGGGGGTTCTAGTAGGATGGGGTGGGGTACTCAGCGGGTTTTTGGCAGCAATCTGCCCACAGACGCCCAATTCGTGTAACCTTTCGACAAATCGCGGCGTCTAAATTCAAGGTGCGTGCAGACAAGAGGTTACGGCACAGGCAGCTCCGAATTGGGCGGCTTCCGGCAAGAAAACCACGAGAAATTGGTCTCTGCGGCGAACTTTCTGTAGACCAACCGACACATAGATTCGTAAATAGTAGGTGTCACGGGCACCCTTCCCATCGCTTCTCTTTAGAACCTCGCGTGAGAAAGGAGGATCCAAGATGAATAGAAACTACATGAACCCGGCGATCCGACAACTCCGCGATCAGCAGGTCCGGTTCGCGCCGCGCGAGAAGAAGATCGAACAGGCCTCTTTGGCCGAACGGCTGCTGGGCGAGATCGACCCCGATCGGATGTACTCCTACGAATACGTCTGTTTCCGAATCACCAACTACCGGCCGGAGGACTATCCGGACCTGAAACTCACCGGTCAGGAGGCCAGCCACGACCTGCGTCTGTTCGTGGAGGACGTTTCCGAAGCGGCCAACGTACCCGCCGACTCGGCCGGCGAACCCGTGCTGACCATCGACGAGTTGGCCCGGCAGTTCGAGGTCTCTACCAAGACCATCTCCCGCTGGCGACGGCAGGGGCTGATCGGGCGGCGCTTCGTGATGGACGGCCGCAAGCGCGTAGGGTTCTTGAAGAGTTCGGTCGATCGGTTCGTGGCCAAAAACACCGAGCGCGTTCGCCGCGGGGCCCGCTTCAGCCAGCTTACCGACGAGGAGCGAACGAAGATCATCGAGCGGGCCCGGCGTTTGGCCCAAGCCGGCGGATGCCCGGCCGACGTCACCAAACGATTGGCCAAGAAGACCGGCCGCAGCGCGGAGACCATTCGCTACACGGTCCGGCAGTTCGACCGCGAGCACCCCGATCTGGCCATCTTTCCCGACGCTCACGGACCGTTGCGTGCGGAGACCAAGCGGCAGCTCTATCGCCGCTATCGCCGTGGCGAGTCGGCCGAGAAGCTGGCTGCACAGTTCTGCCGCACGACCGCGAGCATCTATCGGATTATCGCGGAGGTACGCTCCGAAGAGATCATGGACCTGCCGCTGGACTACATCCCCAACGACAGCTTTCCCCGCGTGCGCACGGTCAAGCAGGAGCGGGAAATCCTCGGACCGATGCCCGTCAACGATGAGCCCCAGAGGAAGGTGCGGCTTCCGGCCGGGTTGCCGCCGTACTTGGCCAGCCTGTACGAGGTTCCCCTGCTGACGCGCGAGCAAGAGTTCCACCTCTTCCGCAAGATGAACTACCTGAAGTACAAGGCCTCCACGCTCCGCGAGAAGCTCGCCCGCGGCCGTCCCAAGAGCGCCCTGATCGAGCGGATCGAACGGCTTTACGACGAAGCGGTGGCCACCAAGAACCAGATCATCCGTGCGAATCTGCGGCTGGTCGTGTCGATCGCCAAGCGGCACGTGAGCCCGGCGGAGAACTTCTTCGAGTTGGTCAGCGACGGCAACATGTCGCTGATGCGGGCGGCCGAGAAGTTCGATTTCGCCCGCGGTAACAAGTTCAGCACGTACGCCAGTTGGGCGATCATGAAGAACTACGCCCGCACGATTCCCGACGAGCACCGCCACCGCGACCGCTTCCGCACCAGCCAGGCCGAAATGTTCACCTCGGCCGAGGACGACCGGGCCGACGAGTTCGAACTGGAGACGGCCCAATTGCAGCGCGAGGTCCAGGTCGAGCGGATATTGCACCGCCTCGACGAGCGCGAGCAGCAGATCATCCGCCGGCGTTTTGGGCTGAAGCGTGGCGAAGAGCCGCTCACGCTCAAAGAAGTCGGCGCCGAAATGGGCGTCACCAAGGAGCGCATCCGCCAGATCGAAGCCCGAGCGCTAAGCAAGCTCCGCAAAGCGGCGGACGAAGAACGGATCGATTTCACGCTGTAGGCTGTTTCTCGCTATCCTCGGCGATCCCGGCCGTCGTCGCGGCGTCTCTTTTGCGTGCCCATCCAACGCAGCATCAATCGTTCGCCGGGGCGCTTCAGGCGCGTGAACCACGGCTCTTCCTCGGGGCAGATGGGGCGCACCAGGATCGCCGTGAGCCCGGCCAGCCGGCCGGCGATCACGTCGGCAAAGAGTTGGTCGCCGACCATGGCGGTTCGCGCTCGGTCGAAGCCGAATTCTCGCATCGCGCGCCGGCAGCCGAACGGAAGCGGTTTGAGTGCTTGAGCAATGTAGGGTAGATCCAAACGCCGCGCCGTGCGGCCGATCCGCCGGCCGCGGCCGTTGGAGAGCAGGCAGAGCCCGATGCGGGCGGTGCGCAGCGAATCGAGCCAAGCGGCCACTTCCGGTGAAACGTCTTCATCGCCGTAGCGCTTCAAGGTGCAGTCGACGTCCAGCAACAGCGAGTCGAGCTGCAAATCGGCCAGTCGATCCGGGGAGAGGTCCTCGACGCGTTCGACTCGTAGGTGCGGGGCGATGAATCCGAACATGGGCGGGTTGCTCTACTGATCCGTGTTGCTGAAGTCGATCGTTTAGCCGCCATCGGTACGACGGCGCGAAGTGCCTTGTCCGTTCTAACGTCACACCGCCGTGCCGGCGGCGGCTAAACGGCGCTCGCGCGACCGTCGAGTGGGGACGGTGTATCGTTCCATCAATCCCACTTCCAGTACCGCAGAATACACCAAAACACCTTCATCGCGTCGCGCAGTCCGATCTTCTTGCCCTCTTGATACGTGCGGCCTCGGTAACTAATCCCCAGCTCATAGATGCGATATTTCCGTCGGGCAACCTTGGCGGTCAACTCGGGGTCGATCCCAAAACGGTTCTGCTTCAGCGTGGGAGCGATCGCGTCGATCACCTCGCGGCGAAAGACTTTGTAGCACGTCTCCATGTCGGTCAGGTTCAGGTCGGTGAACATGTTCGACATGGTGGTCAACATCCGGTTGGCCACCGAGTGCCAGAAGTAGAGCACCCGATGCGGCCCGGTCGTCAGAAACCGCGACCCATAGACCACGTCGGCGGTGCCCTCGACGATCGGCTGGATCAGCCGTCGGTATTCGGCCGGGTCGTATTCCAGGTCGGCGTCCTGGACGATCACGATCTGGCCGGTCACCTCGGCAAACGCCGTCCGCAGCGACGCCCCCTTGCCGCGGTTCTCTTCGTGATGGAAGACCCGCAGATCGTCGCCCGGGGGAATCTGTTCGAGAATTGCCGGGGTGTCGTCGCTGCTGCCGTCGTCGACCACCAAAATCTCCTTGGGCACATCGACGGCACGCACCCGCTCGATCAACTCCCGGATCGTCGCCTCCTCATTGTAGACCGGCACCACGACCGAAAGCTTGACCCCCTCGGGAATGGGGTAGACGCCCAGTTGCCGGGCCACATCGTTGCCCAGCCACTGCTGCAGGTCCTCTGGCGGCGGGTGCGACGGGGTGTCGTCGGGTGGGGGAGGGTTCGATTCATTCTCATGCATGGTTATCTTATATACCACATACGCACTGCGGACGGCTATGCCGTACCATTCGACGTCGCCTTCGGCCGTGCCCGGAAGTGGAACGTAACCAGAGGGTAGTCAATCATGCTGGATCCACTTACCACGCCTCTACTGGTCGTTGTCCTGGGCAACCTGGCCCACGAGGTGATCGCCGATGCGTGCAAAGACCACCTCAAGGACAAGCTGAAAGCGTTCTTTGGCTGGCTGGAGTCGCTCGGCGAGAAGGACAAGGTGGAACTCGCCTATCAGGACGCCGTCGAGCACGCCTACGGCTCTTGCCTGGAGATGTTGCTGCTGAACATCAAGGGCTTCGGCTATACGGACGAGGAACTCAAACCGTTCGCGTCCACGCTGCGGGCGTTCATCGAGGACGACGCGGTTGCCGAGGAACTTCTCAACGCGGTCCGCGAGCCGGGCCGAGACGACCTGCCGTCGGCCGACGTGCTGCGAGCAAGGTGGCAGGAGTTGGGCGGCGAGCAACTGCCGTCGGACACGTTGTGGACGGGCGTGGCCGCCGCCTTTCGCCGCCGAGCGCAAAAGGAGATGATCCTCTCCGACGACCTGCGCGAATTGCTCAACGCGCACAACTTGCAGGAGTTGAAGGAGTTGATCCAACGCCAGGGCGGCGTCAGGCCCCAGGTGCGATTGGACAAGTATCGGCAGCGGATGCGGACGAAGTTCTCGCCGGTCGATCTGGCCAACCTGATGCCGGCCTACGCCGACGATCCGGGGCGGATGGTCATCCGCGACGTGTTCGTGGCCCAAAACGTCCGCGAAAACCCGCCGCCGGTCGCGCTGCCGAAGGAACTGGCCAAGAAAAGTAGCCCTCACGCTCCGCGTGAGGAGGTCCGTCACGCGGAGCGTGACGACTACTATAAGGAACTCCGCACCGCCTACGTCAGCCAATCGCCCAAGCCGGTGCTCGACGTGATCGCCGCGGCCGCCAACCGGCTGTTGGTGCTGACCGGCGAGCCGGGCTCAGGCAAATCGACGTTGATGCGTTACCTGCTGACCGGTGTTATCGAACCGCCTACGGACGCGGAAGCCGGCCTGCCGTTGCCGTGGACGCTCCCTTTCGAGGGTGCCTTCCCGCTGCTGATCGAGTTGCGGGATTTCTACGCCATGCGGAGCCGCGGCGAATGCGACAGCTTCCTGGAATACGTGGCCTACATGGGCAAGACCGACCAGTGGTTCCTCGACGACCACGCCGTCAACGCCCACCTCGAAGGCGGCCTTTCGCTGGTGATGTTCGACGGGCTCGACGAAATCTTCGACACGGCCGACCGCGACCGAGTGATGCAGGAGATCGCCGGCTTTGCCCAGCGTTACCCCCGGGCGCGGATCATCGTCACCTCGCGGCCGGTTGGCTACCGGGAGCAGGTGCTCCGCGAGGCCGGCTTTGCCCACTTCGGCATCCAGGACCTCGGCGACGAGCAGATCGACGCCTTCATTCGCGGCTGGTTTGCCCTGACGTTCCCTCAACAGCCGCAACAGGCCCAGCAGCGGATCGAACGGGTGCTCGGCAGCGTCCAGCAGTCGAGGCCCATCCGGCTATTGGCCGGCAACCCCATGCTGCTGACGATCATGGGCCTGTTGGCCCGGGAAGAGGAACTGCCCCGCGAACGGGCCAAGTTCTACGAAAAGGCGGTCGAGGTGCTCTGTCACCATTGGGACGCCAACCGCAACCTCGAGCTGCCCGAGGAGCGCTATCTCAACGCCGACGACAAGAAGGCCCTGCTGCGGCGGATCGCCATGCGGATGCAGTCGGGCGACGGGGGCCTCAAGGGCAACATCATCGCCGAAGACAATCTTGAGCAGGAGATTCAGGGCTACCTGCTCGACGAACAATGGCAGACGGACGTGGCCGAGGCGAAGAAGGCGGCCCGCCGCGTGATCCGGCAGCTTCGCGAGCGGAACTACATCCTCTGTCTCCGCGGCCCGCACGTCTACGGCTTCGTCCACCGCACGTTTCTGGAATACCTCACCGCCGCGGAATACGTCCGTCTGTTCGACAGGCAGCCGCAGCAGATTACGATCGAAGAGTTGATCGAACTCTTCGACAGCCATTGCCGCGAGGACGAATGGCGCGAAGTGTTGCGGCTGATCTGTGGCCAGATCGACGGGCAATTCGTTGGCCGAATTGTCAAGCATCTGGCCGCGCGGACGAACTTGGAGGAATGGGACGGCGACATACCGCTGCCGGAATTGCCATTGGCGATTTGGTGTTTGAGTGAGGCACGAAGTACAGCACTTCTGGCGGACGCCGGGCAGACACTCTGGGACCTTACTCTTGAAGTGTTCCCACGCACGAGTTTTCTCCCACGCTGGGGAAACTTCTTCGATGATATCGTGGATGCCGCGAATGAACTCGGCGCAGAATGGCCAGGGGAATTGCGTGTTCCCGAGAAGATGGCGTGGCGAGAAGAGGCTTGCTTCGGACAACTCGATTGGCCAAAGTTCCTGGCCGCCGTACGACATGACCGGGAGGGGATTTTGTTGCTTGCAGCCGACGATTCGTGGAGCGTTCGTTACGGTGCGATCCGCGTGTTGGCTGAGAAGTGGCCGGACGAGACCACGCGAAACGTGATTTCAGAACGAGCCCGCAAGGATGGGGACGAAGCCGCTCGCATCGCCGCGCTTGAGGCGTTGGCCGAGAAGTGGCCGGATGCCGTAACGCGAAAGCTGCTTGCCGAACGTGCCCGCGTCGATGGCGTAGCGGCTTCGATATTCGGGGGACAACATTCTGACTTTGGCCGCGTGGTGTTTCGGGAATTCGTCAGACACGGCCCTTACCTCGATCCCGCTGAGCCTGTCTCCCGCGAGCAGATCATTTGGGCGACCCAAAGTGCAGAGGTCCCGCCCGAGAAGATCGACGAGACGGTGCGATCGTTGTCGGAGCATCTTGGGTGGGACATCACGCGGGGTTCCGGCGGATGAATGGGCGTGGGGCGTCTGTCGCCTGGCGGTGCGACAACCCGTTGGCCGAAGGCCAAAGTCATCGCAGCCTGGGGCAACGCCCCAGGAAGTGGGGTTCGCGATGCCCGGTTTGGCCGAAGGCCATAATCAACGGCCGCCGTGAGGGTGAATATGGCCTTCGGCCAAACGGATCTTGACGGCGCTTCCGGTCCCTGGGCGTTGCCCCAGGCTACGGTGAAAATGGCCTTCGGCCATGCCGGATTGGCTCACGCAAGGCAAGAGACGGGCTCAGGACATAGGGTGTCACGCGGCCTGAAGGGCCTGAGAGGGCCTGACGAGAACATTGCGGCACACACCCTTACGTGTTACAATACCGCTTTGGTTCGGTCGCAGCTAAGGCTTGCGCCGCGAGGAGTTACGGCCGGCCGACACACGCCGAAACAAACCCACCCCGCTTGCGGTGCGTCGAGCAGAAGCCCCGTGGCGATTGCTTTGCCGTGCCGTTCGACGATCGTCGGCCTGCTGCGGCAGCCGCCGGCGGCGTACGACTATCTCCCGGAGAATCTGAAGATGAGAACGTGGCGAAAGCGAATGCCGGTCGGATTGTTGATCTTGTCGATGTTGTCGGTGACCGTTGTCGAGGCGGCCCCCAACGAACTGGAGCAACTGAACCCCGCGGCCACGCGTCGGGCCATCAAGGATCTGGTGCAGACGTACGGGCCGAAGTACCGCGGCGGGGCCGAGTTTCTCAAACAGATGGACCGGTTCGACCGCGAAATCGCCGCGATTGAAGAAGCGGTGGCAGGCGGCGACAAGAAGGCCGCCGAGAAGATTCCCGAACTGGCCGGTCGCTTCCGCACGTTCCGCGAAAAGGCCCTGTTGGCCAATCCGCTGCTGGACTTCGACAAGCTGCTGATCTTGCGCCGCAAGGCAAACAACCGTTTGGGCCTGCCGCAGAACTGGCAGGGCAACTGTGCCTTGCCGAAGAACGGCTACGAGAACGAGATCGCCGTGCTCTCGCCGGTCACGCCCGAGGGTAGCCTGACCACGCTCTACAAGCCGGAGGGCGGCCTGTTCGTCGGCGACGTCGATCTTCACTTCGACGCTAAGAAGATGCTCTTCTCGATGCCCGGCACCGCCAACCGCTGGCAGATTTGGGAGATCGGTGCCGACGGTTCCGGCCTGCGGCAGGTGACCACCGGCGAGCACGCCGACGTGGACAACTACGACGCCTGTTACCTGCCCGACGGACGGATCATCTTCGGCTCGACCCGCTGCTTCCACGGCGTGCCCTGCGTGGGCGGCAACAACACGGTGGCCAACCTGTTCATCATGGATAACCAGGGCGGCAGCGTGCGGCAGCTCTGTTTCGACCAGGATCACGACTGGTGCCCGGTGGTGTTGAACAACGGCCGAGTGCTCTACGCCCGCTGGGAGTATTCCGACTCGCCGCACTACTTCACGCGGCTGCTGTTCAGCATGAACCCGGACGGCACGAACCAGATGGAGTACTATGCCAGCAACTCGATGTGGCCGAACTCGACGTTCTACGCCCGGCCGATTCCGGATCATCCCACGAAGATCGTGGCGGTGATCTCCGGGCATCACGGCGTGCCGCGGATGGGCGAGTTGCTGGTCTTCGACCCGGCCCGCGGACGCCACCAAGCCGAAGGGGCCGTGCAGCGTATCCCCGGCTACGGCAAGAAGGTCGAGCCGAGGATCGCCGACGGGCTGGTCAACGGCTCGTGGCCGAAGTTCCTGCACCCGTATCCGCTGAGCGAAAACTACTTCCTGGTCTCCTGCCAGCCGCACTCGAAGGCCCTCTGGGGGCTGTATCTGGTCGACACGTTCGACAACATGCTGCTGCTGCGCGAGGAGCCGGGCTACGTCTACTTCGAGCCGGTGCCGTTGAAGACGACGCCCACCCCGCCGGCCGTGCCCGACCGGATCGATCTGCGCCGCAAGGACGCGCTCGTCTACCTCTCCGACGTCTACTTTGGCAAGGGGCTGCAAGACGTGCCGCGGGGCACCGTCAAGCAGTTGCGGGTGTACGAGTTCCACTTCGCCTATCCGCGGATGGGCGGCCATATCAACATCGGCATCGACGGCCCGTGGGATGCCCGGCGGATCCTCGGTACCGTGCCGGTGGAGCAAGACGGTTCGGCCAGTTTCCGCGTACCGGCCAACACGCCGATCGCCGTGCAACCGCTGGACGAAGACGGCCGGTCGCTGCAAGTGATGAGGAGTTGGTTTACGGCCATGCCGGGCGAAACGCTTTCGTGTGTCGGCTGTCACGAAAGTCAGAACTCCACGCCGCCAACGCGAGGGGCCGTGGCATTTAACCGTGCGCCGTCGCGAATCGAGCCCTGGTACGGCCCCGCACGTGGTTTCGGTTTCAAGCGCGAAGTGCAGCCGGTGTTGGACAAATACTGCATCGGCTGTCACGACGGCACGAAGCCCGACCGGCCGAACTTTGCCGTCGACGGCCCGGGCAAGTTCCGCAACTTCACACCGTCGTACGTAGCTTTGCACCCCTACGTGCGGCGGCCGGGACCGGAAAGCGATTACTTCATGCAGAAGCCGCTGGAGTTCCACGCCGGCACTAGCGAACTGATCCAGATGCTCGAGAAGGGCCACCATAACGTGAAACTCGACGCCGAGGCCTGGGACCGGCTGGTCACCTGGATCGACTTGAACGTGCCCGACCACGGCACCTGGCACGAACATCGCGGCATCGCCAGCGAATTCGACAAGCGGCGGCAGGAGATGCGGTCGCTTTACGCGGGCATCGACATGAACCCGGAGGAGATCGTCTTGCCCGATCAGCCGCCGGTCGAGTTTGTGAAGCCGCAGCCGGAGCCGAAGCGACCGGCGCTGAACTTGCGGGCGGCCGGCTGGCCCTTCGACGCCGCAGAGGCCCAAACGCGTCAGGCGGCCGCCGGCGAGCCGACCGAGATGCAAATCGAACTGGCCGAGGGCGTCAGCCTCGACATGACGTTGATCCCCGCCGGCGAGTTTGTCATCGGTGGGGCCGACGGAGCCGTCGACGAGTATCCGTCGGCGAAGGTGCGGGTCGAACGGCCGTTCTACATGGGCAAGTTCGAGATCACCAACGCCCAGTACTCGTTGTTCGATGCCACGCACGACAGCGCCTACATCAGCGTGCTGAACAAAGACCAAGGCAACCGCGGCGAGGCGGCCAACCGCCCGCGGCAGCCGGTGATTCGCGTGACCTGGGCCCGGGCGATGGCCTTTTGCCAGTGGCTCTCGGCGAAGACCGGCAAGAAGTTCACGCTGCCGACCGAGGCCCAATGGGAGTTTGCCTGCCGCGCCGGCACCGACACGCCTTTGAACTACGGCGACTGCGACGCCGACTTCGCCCGGCTGGCCAACCTGGCCGACCAGCGGGTGCATAGCCTCTGCCGCCGCGACTCGCCGAAGTGGATCCCCAACGCGCCGGCGGTCAACGACGGCTTGGTGATCAGTGGCGACGTGGGCCGCTACGAGCCCAACGCCTTTGGCCTTTGCGACATGCACGGCAACGTGGCCGAGTGGACCCGCACGGCCTATCGCCCCTACCCCTACGACCCGGCCGACGGCCGCGACGCCCCGCAGGCGACCGGCACCAAGTCGGTCCGCGGCGGTTCCTGGTACGATCGCCCCAAGCGAGCCCGCAGCGGCTTCCGGATGCACTATCAGCCGTGGCAGCGCGTGTATAATGTGGGTTTTCGGGTGGTGATGGAGGTGGAAGGGGAGTGACGGGGTGAGGGGGTGACAAGGTGACCGGGTGACAAGGTGAGGCGGGTGCCATGCGGTGGCTCGGGTCGATCGTGGTTGGCTTACTCGCCGTAGACCTCGGTGCGGCGGAGCCGGAGGCGTATCTCGGACCGGTGGCCGTGGTTGCGTCGAAGGATGCGCAGTGTCTCTATGTGGCCAATCACGACGCCCGGCAGATTGCGGTGGTGCGGCTTGCCGACGGCAGCGTGACCCGGCGGATTGCCGTTCCGGCCAAACCGACCGGCTTGGCGCTGAGTCCGAATGGGGCCAGGCTCTATGTAACCTGTGCGGCACCGCAAAGCACGGTTTGTGTGATCGACGCCGGCTCGGGCAAGCGGCTCGGTTCGTTTGCGGCCGGACACACGGCCGGCGGCCCGGTTATCTCGCCGGACGGACGGCGGCTGTACGTCTGCAACCGCTTCGACAACGACGTCTCGGTGTTCGAGTTGCCCGGCGGCAAGCAGATCGCCCGCGTCGCCGTGACCCGCGAGCCGGTTGCCGCGGCGGTATCGCCGGACGGGAAATCGATCGTGGTGGCCAACCACCTGCCGGCCGATCGGGCCGATATGTTCTTCGTGACTGCCGTGGTCAGCGTGATCGACGCGAAGTCGCTCGAAACGACCACCATCCGACTGCCCAACGGGGCCACCGGGCTGCGCGACGCCTGCATCTCGCCCGACGGGCGGTTCACCTACGTGACGCACATCGTCTCGAACTACGAACTGGTCCCCTCCCAGGTCGACAACGGCTGGACCAACACCAACGCGGTAAGCGTGATCGACGTGGCCGAGCGGAAGCTTCTCAACACGGTCGGGCTCGACGACATGTACCTCGGCGCGGCCAACCCTTGGGGCGTCGGCCTCAGCGGCGACGGACGGTGGCTTTGCGTAGGGCACTACGGCACGCACGAATTGAGCCTGATCGATCTGCCGGGCACGCTGCGACGGCTGGGCGTGACCTCCGGCCTGGCGGGAGAATCGATACCGGCCGAGTCTGACGTCCTTACGCCGCGATACGTCCGCCCGACCGTCAACGGCATCCCCAGTGGCATGGGCCTGTTGAAGGGCCTGCGGCAGCGGATCGCCCTGCCGGGCCGCGGGCCGCGAGGGTTGGCCGTGGTCGGGTCGAAGGTCTACGTCGCGAGCTACTTCTCCGATACGCTGGAAGTGGTCAACATCAAAGACGGCGCCGGTACGCACGTGCAGACGATCGCCCTGGGTCCCACGCCGCGCCCCGATCGCCGACGCCGCGGCGAGATGCTCTTCGCCGACGCCACGATCTGCTATCAGCAGTGGCAGAGTTGCTCGAGCTGCCATCCCGACGCCCGGGCCGACGTGCTGAATTGGGACCTCCGCAACGACGGCGTGGGCAACCCGAAGAACACCAAGAGCATGCTGCTGGCCCACCGCACGCCGCCGGCAATGTCGACCGGTATCCGGCCGTCGGCCGAAGTGGCCGTGCGATCTGGGATTCGGTTCACGCTCTTCAGCCATCGTCCGGAAGAGGAAGCGGCGGCCATCGACGCGTATCTGCAGTCGCTACGACCGGTGCCGAGCCCCCGGTTGGTTGACGGGCAACTGAGCGAATCGGCCCAGCGGGGCAAGCGGCTCTTCGAGAGCGAGCGGATCGGCTGCGCCCGCTGTCATCCGAGCCCGCTGTTTACCGACCTGAAGATGCACGACGTGGGCACGCGGGGATCGTACGATTTCGGCAGCCGGTTCGACACGCCCGCGCTGATCGAGGTTTGGCGAACGGCTCCTTATCTGCACGATGGCCGCCACACGACGATCCGAGAGCTAGTCGTCGAAGGCCGTCATGGGCTGAGCCGCCGGCAGTTCGATACACTATCACCGAAAGAGATTGGAGATTTGGTGGAGTATGTGCTTTCCTTATAGTCGCCGCACTCCAAGGGCTCGCAGTATGCAAGCAAAGCTAGCAGTGGATGAGCGAACGATCTCTGCCCGGGCTGAATGCCAAGTCGATTAGAGGACCTTGATCGCGTTGATCAGGTGGTCGGCACCGGGCACACCCATGGCGGCATGTTGGGCCAACTGCTTGCAGTAGTAGGTCTCGCAACGGCCGGTCAGCCGCACGCCTTCGGGATTGACCTCGACCGAAAGGTCTCGCACGCCACGGCCGGTCTCCTGCTGAACGGCCTCTTCGATCGAGGCGGCCAGTTCTTCGGCTTCCGCCAAAGTCTCCGGCAACGGCGATCCGTCCGGCAGACTTGCCCCCACGGCCCGCGAGGCGGCATCCGCCTCGGAATACGGTACTTCCATGGGACTCTCCTCGGCCGGCTACGGCGGCCAGAATCCATTCGCCGAAACCGGCAGATTCGCCGGGGAACGTCCCTGTTCCCACAAGGTGCTCGTAATCTTGCCCCCTGCGGCCGTGCGGCTCGAGGCCCTGCGGCAAGCTCCGTCCGGTGTGTCTACTCGACACGGATCGTGTTTTGGACCTCGATCCCCTCGCAGACGGAGCGGACAACTTCCTGGGCCAACTGTTTGTGGTAGAAGCTGGAAACGGCGCCGGAGATCAGCAG